>JACQDQ010000514.1 GCA_016201015.1 Pseudomonadota bacterium
CGGCGTAGTGGATGCGAAATTCGCCGACCGAAGGGTCGAACGGCACCATTTCCGCCGCATATCCCGTGGGCACGCGAATTTTCTCCTTCGACGCCAGGATATAGAAGTCGCTGGGATTGAGGACGATGGTGCGCGAGGCCGCGCGGTGGATCGGCTCCCAGAATTCCAGCGGGTCGTAGTGATCGACCTTGGCGAGATCGATCAGCGGCGTGTGCGCGCGGGCGCGATAGCCGATGAGCGGGCTGCCGTCGCCGCCGGCGAGGTCGATCGAGATGCGCAGGCCCTGGTCGATCTTCGCCTCGGGCTTGTCGTCGGCGGAGTAGGCGATGCCCTGCTGGCTGTGCAGCGCGCGCAGCGTCTTGTCCCAGGACGGCGGGTCGCCGCGGCGCAGGCGGAGCTGGTTGAGGCTGGTGCCGGCGCTGGCCAGCACGCTGAAGGTGCGCGGCGACACCTCGACATAGAGCGGGCCCTTATAGCCCTTGCGCACGTCCTCGAACGCGCCGGCATAGTCGGTGATCAAGCGCGTGAAGATGTCGAGCCGGCCGGTGCTGCTCTTGGGATTGGCCGTGCCGCCGATATCCGCCGGCAGCTTGAGCTGCTCGACGAGCTTGATGATGTAGACGCAGTCCTTCTCGAGCACCGCGCCCGCGGCGAGGTCGAGCTCGTGCATCCTGACCTGGGCGAGCTTGCTCTCGACGGTGGCGCCGGGGCCGGGCAGGAAACTGGCGCGGACGCGCCAGGCGCTGCGGCCGAGCCTGAGATCGATGCTCGCCGGCTGGAGCTGCGCGTCGGTGATCGGCGGGTCGGCGGCGATGCGGCCGCGCGCGACGAAATCGCGGTAGATCTGATAGGGGAGAATGCCGGTCGAATGTCGCGTCGGCGCCGCCGCCGTCAGTTCCGGAAATTGCGGCTCATGCGTCGCTTTGATCGGGTCGCCCACGTCCCTGCCAGGTCCAATGATGCCGGGCGCGCATCATACGGCAGGCGACCCGGGGCCGCCACAGACGCGTGGCCGCCGCCGGCGGTCGGCAGCCGGGGGTCAGGGAGCGATGTGCGCCATGGTGCGGCGCCGGGCATGGGCGATCGGCACCACTTCGGCCTGGCTCGGCTTGATGCCGGCCAAGGCCATCAGCTCGCGCCGCGCGTGCTCCAGCACGGCGAGCTCGCGGGCGTCCTCGCGGTCGAGGACTTGCATGCAGGACAGCTTGATTTCTACGAGATCGATCAGGGCCTGGGCCGAGCGGCGAGACAGCGACATCGAAGTCCTCCTGTTCGGAGCGGGACGTTTATCTGCGGTTGTATGCCGCCAGGATGCTGCCGGGTTCATTAACGCGGCGTGAATCGTGGCGCGCATTTGGCGAGAAAATTGTGGATAAGTTCCGCGCTTTTTACCGATCGGAAAGCATGATTCCCGTAGGGTCGGGCATTGGGCGGCGTGAGCCCGCGGGAGACCGACGATGTCCAGCCTCGCACTCAAGGTTAAATTCGATGAACAGCCGGCCGCGCTCGCCAACGCGCTGGGCATGCCGCAATACATGCGGCGGCTGAGCGACAAGATTCTCGCGGCGTTCAATCACGCCTATGCCACCGGCGAGTACGACATCGCCGACAAGCTGTGGGCGGTTCTGGGCGAGCTGGACAGCCTGGCGGAAGTCGACCGGCGGCTCAACCGCCCGGATGCCCTGGAGCCGCGGCGCAGCGAGGCGCTCGACCACGCCCAGCGTTGGGTGAGTTTCGTCGAGGCCCGCAACCTCTATCGCGCGGCGATGGACAGCCCGCCCGGCCGCGGTCCCGACATCGCCGAGGCGATGGCGGCGATGAAGGAAGCCTATCGCCGCTGGGCGCTGGACTGACGGCTATGGTTCGACCGCGGCGGCGGCGCCGACCGACGTTCGAGCGCCCGCATCTGTCGCCGCGTTGTGCCACCGCGCGCTTAAGACTGACTCGCTCGCGCCGGCATCGTCGCCACCGCGCGATCCCGCGCCGGCCATTCGTTTGACAGCAGCCTAACCGGCCTATAGAACCGGCCGCGCAAACGCCGTGTGGATTTCCACTCCCGGCGGAGGGGTGGCCGAGCGGCTGAAGGCGGCGGTTTGCTAAACCGTTGTACGGGCCTAAACCTGTACCGTGGGTTCGAATCCCATCCCCTCCGCCAACTCCTGTAGACCGGTCATTCTCCGTCGGCGTACGGCCGCGCGAGCTCCCAAGGAACAGCGCGCGTATTCCCCGCCGTCAAGATCAGCGGGTCCGCCGGCTGCCGCCTTCGCGTTCGAGCAGCCGTTCGAGGAAGCCGCGCGTGCGCGGCTCGACGGGGGCGCTGAAGATGCGATCGGGCGGCGAGCGCTCGACGATCGCGCCGTGATCCATGAAGATGACGTCGTCGGCGACGTCGCGCGCAAAGCCCATTTCATGCGTCACGACGACCATGGTCATGCCCCGCTCTGCGAGCTCGCGCATCGTCTTCAGCACTTCGCCGACGAGCTCGGGGTCGAGCGCCGACGTCACCTCATCGAACAACATGATGCGTGGGCGCATGGCGAGCGCGCGGGCGATCGCGGCGCGCTGCTGCTGCCCGCCCGACAGCCGCGAGGGATAGACGTCACGCTTGTCCTCAAGCCCGACGCGACGCAGGAGTTCGACGGCGAGCGCTTCGCAATCCGCCGGCGACATGCCGCGCACCCGTCGCGGCGCCAACGTGATGTTTTCCGTCACGGTCAGGTGCGGAAACAGGTTCAGGCTCTGGAAGACCATGCCGATGTCATGCTGCGCGGCGCGGCGTGGCGCGATCGTATCTGAATGCGGTTCATCGGTACCCAAGGCGGCGAGCGCGCCGTCGATGAGGATACGACCCTTCTGGATCGGCTCGAGCCGCGCGAGACAGCGAAGGAGCGTACTCTTGCCCGAGCCGCTGGGCCCGATGACCACCAG
>JACQDQ010000515.1 GCA_016201015.1 Pseudomonadota bacterium
AAGCTGCAAGAACAAGGTAAATCTATCCATGAAGCTATTGTCGAGGCGGCGGCAACGCGCTTACGGCCTATTTTAATGACGACTTTCGCCATGGTGTTTGGGGTTGTACCCTTGGTGATTGCAACCGGAGCAGGTGCGGTGAGTCGCTTTAACGTCGGTTTAGTCATTGCCTGCGGTATGACAATCGGAACCTGCTTCACGCTCGCGCCTTACGACACCCTGGGCTGTTGAGTTACGGCTTGCGTAGCTCGATCCCGACGCGCTTGTTGACGAATTGCAGCGTGAAGGCCTTCTTGTAGTCGACGCTGGAATCGGCCAGCTTGGCCCGCACCATCTTGTCGAAGAAGCTCTTGTTGCGCGCATCGGACATGGCGCCGATGCCCATGGTCAGCGTGTCGCCCGAATCGACGATGCCGTATTCCTTCAGCTTGACGATCGAGAACGCGATCTGATCGTCCGTCATCTCCGGATTGTCCTTCTTGATCAGCTCGTTCGCCGGCTTGTTGTTGCCGTAGAGATAATTGTACCAGCCGATGATCGTAGCATCGACGAAGCGCTGCACGAGGCTTGGATTCTTCTCGACCAGATCCTGGCGCGTCTCCAGCGTCGTCGAGTAGGTGTCGTAGCCGTAATCCGCCAGCAGGAAGATATTCGGCTTGAAGCCGCCTTCCTTCTCGATGACGAACGGCTCGGCGGTGACGTAGCCCTGCTGCGCCAGCCGCTTGTCGGCGAGGAACGGCGCCGCGTTGAAGGTGTAGGGCTTGACCTGGGCCTCGGTGAAGCCGTGCTCGGCCATCATCCATTGGTAGAAGCTGTTGAAGCCGCCCTTGCCGACCAGCAGCGTCGCCTTCTTCAGATCTTCCCATTTGTCGAGGCCGACGCCGGGATGGGTCATGAAGATTTGCGGCTCCTTCTGGAAGATCGCCGCCACCACCAGCGTCGGGATGCCCTCCTTCACCGCGCTGAAGGCCTGGGTCATGTTGCCGCCCATCAGGAATTCGATGCGGCCGGTCGGCAGCAGCGCGCGTTCGTTGCTCTGTGGCCCGCCGGGCCGGATCGTCACCTCGAGTCCATATTTGGCGTAGGTGCCGTCGGCGATCGCCTGGTAATAGCCGCCGTGCTCGGCCTCGGCCTTCCAGTTGGTGGCGAAGGTCACCTTGTCGGCGGCTCCGGCCGCGCCGGCGCCGAGCAATAGGGCGACGGCGATTGCCGCGCCGCCGCTGCGTGTCGATACGAACATTTCAGCCTCCCTCATTGATCCGATCGGCGCGACGCGCCGCTTGCGCATGATCCAGAAAATGGTCGGTGCAAATCTTATGCCATGCGCCGCGGCCGGCGCAATGTCGCGGCATATTCAACGCATGCGCAGCGCCGTAAGCGGGAAACGGTCGATGTCTTGCAGCAATTCGACGAACTTGGCTGCCGCAAAATCGATCACTTTGGCGCCGCGCGCGGCATCGGAATTGGTCGCATCGCCGCACGCCCCTTCCGGATTCAAGTCCTGCGTCTGCCAGGCGAAGGCGACCGGCCCGGTCGGCCGCAGCAGCTTGAATTCACGGGCCATCTTGACAGCTTCGGACACGAAATTGCGCAGCTTGTCCAGGCGGACAAGATCGGGGCGCAGATGCAGCATCATCGAGGTCTCGACCGCTCCGCCATGGATGCCGAAGCGCACCTCCTCGGGCGGGAACAGCCCATCCGGCAGGCCGAAGCCGTACCAGCTCGCGCTCACCGCCAGCATGTTGAGGCGCACGCGCAAGTCGCGGGCGACGATGTCCATGATCTGCGGCTGGCCGCCATGCGCGTTGAACAGCACCAGCTTGCGGACGCCGGCCCGCGCCACCGACTCGCCGATCTCGGTCCACAGCCGCGTCAGGGTCTCGGCGCCGAGGGTCAGCGTGCCGGCAAAGGCGAGATGCTCGTTGCTCTTGCCCACCGCCTGGGTCGGCAGCACGGTAACCGGCAGGTCGGCCGGCGCCAGCTCGAGCGCGCGCTTGACGACGCCGTCGACGATGCAGGCGTCGACATAGACCGGCAGATGCGGCCCGTGCTGCTCGATCGCCGCCACCGGCAGCACGGCGATGACGCGCTCGGCCGGCAAGCCCGCGAAATCCCCGGTCGTCATCTCGTGCCAGTAGCGGCGGGGGAGGGTCATGTGCCCCGCCCTTTATATGCCAGATCGCGCAGGTGCTCTCCGGTGACACCGCAAATGTCCGGCTGCAGGCCTTTCCCCCTGAAGGTCGCCTTGCGCAGTCTGAAGGTCTCACTCTTCACTTTCTCGGTGCCGACCTGGTGAAGGCAGCGCTCCACCAGCGCCGTGAGGGTGATGCCCTCCCGCACGACTAGTCGGCGTGCCTGCCGCAGCAGTGATTCGGGAATATGGATCGTGACTTTCATATCGGCCTCGGCCTCTGGCCGAAACAGGATCGGCGGATCATCCAACGCGGGACCAGAGCCGCTTGCGGACTTCCTCCCACGATATGGCCGCGGACGGATCGCGCGCGTGTTCGGCAAGACGGCGCTCGATCTCGGCACGCTGGGCCTCGGTCAGCGGCGGCAGGTTGTCCGGCTGCGCGGCGACGCTGTCCCACAGGTCTTCGGCGAGTTGAATCCGATCCGCCGGGCTCAGCTTGAAGAGTTCAGCCAACCAGTCGCTCACGCCAGCGCTCCATTCCGCATCAGGGCAGCGATTCTCGCAGAGATCGGCTCCGGCAACAAGCGGCCGGCCGCTCTTCACGCCTTCGCGGCGTAGGCCTCGACCTCGAGCAGCCAGTGCGGCTGGGCGAGGCCGGCGACGATCATCAGGGTCGAGGCCGGCTTGTGGCCGGCGAGCACCCGCTCGCGCACCGCGCGCAGCGCCGGCAGATGGGCGCGGTCGATGACATAGCTGCCGAGCTTGACGATGTCGGTCACGCCCATGCCGGCGCTCTTGAGGATGGCGACGATGTTCGCCCAGACGAACTCCGCCTGCTCGGTCGCGTCGCGGCCGACGCGACCGTCGGCGGCGACGCCGACCTGGCCGGAGATGTAGAGCCAGCGCGCGTTCGCCGGCGCCTCCATGCCGTGGACATAGAGCGCCGCCGGCGCGGCGACGCTGGGCGGATTGTGGGCGATGAGCATGG
>JACQDQ010000516.1 GCA_016201015.1 Pseudomonadota bacterium
ATGATCTTGATGATGACGCCGTCCGCGAACGGCAGCCGCTGGCCGGCCGAATTGACGCGCCAGGAGTACGGGTTGACGGTGAAGACGGCCTTCTCGCCGGGAACGTACTGGACGCACTTGAACGGACCCGAGCCGATATGCGAGGGCGCGCTCAGCTTCTCCGCGTTCTCCGGCTTGGTCATCAGGTCCGCCATCACCGGCTCCCAGATATGCTTCGGGATCAGGTTGATTTTGGCGATCGACGAGGTCAGGAACGGGGCATTCGGTCCCTTGAGGACGAAACGGATCGTGTTGTCGCCGGTCTTGCTGACGCTGGCGATATCCATGACGAACGGCTTGTACATCGGCGACTTGTCGCCCATCGCCGGCGCCTGGAAGGAGAACACGACATCGTCGGCGGTGACCGGCCGGCCGTCATGCCATTTCATGCCGGCGCGGATCGTCACGTCGAGCGTCGTGTCGTTCACCCACTTGACGCTCTCCGCCGCCCACGGCTTGGGCAGGCCGTCGGCGCCGATGCGCATCAGGCGATCCCAGACGAGATCGGTGACCCAGGAATCGGTCGCGCCGCTGATATAGAGCGGGTTCGTCGCGTTGATCGGCTCGGAGCTGTTGAGGATCAGGTCCTTCTGCTGGGTCAGCGGCGTCAAGCCGAGGAACGTCCAGATGTTGCGAATGCCGATGCCGCTTTGGTTGACGATCGTCTTCTCGTCCCACATCGCCTTGTTGAAGGCGAGCGCGCCTTTGGGATGGACAAGGAAGGCATAGGGCTGGTCGCGGTTGACGATTTCCTGTGCCTTGAAGATCTCCTGACGGCGCTTCTCCGGGTCCATGATCGACCGCTGCAACTCGGCGATCTTGTCGTATTCCGGGTTTAGATAGCCGACGAGGTTGTAGCCTTTCGGCGCCGTGGTCGAATGGAACAGGTTATAGGCGAACTCGTCGGGATCGCTGCGCTCCGGCCGGCCGACCATGCGCCACATGGTGACGTCCCATTTCTCGCGCTCGTACCAGATGAGCTGGGTCTGGGCATTGCGCTCCAGCGGCTTCACTTCGACGTCGAGCCCGAGCGCGCGCCACGATTGGGCGATGAGCTGGGAGGCCTGATAGATCTGCGGCATCGCCGCCTGCGGCCAGGTGTAGAAGCTGATCTTGCGCACGCGCTCGTTGGCGTCCTGCGCCAGCGCCGACGACCCATAGGATTGCAGTCCGACGACCGCGCATGCGGCGACGGCAACGGAAAGCAGCGACGACGAAATCCTTTTCATGAAGCCCTCCTGCTCAATTTGCGTCGCTCCTCCCGCCACATGGATGTCAATCTGCGGCAGTCCGGCGCGCCCATTTATCGCGACAATATGCAGCCATAATGCCGCTTTTTACCGGGGTTTGGCAAACCCCTTTCGCGGCGCTTTTGGCGGCGGCATGGCCGAGCCGGATGTCGGCCGCCGCAAGCCTGATCCGGTGGCGCGGGTGCCGCCGCGACGCGAACTTTTTTGGTGGCGTCGCCGTCGCGGCTGGCGTTAAATCCGCAAATTGCACGCCACGCGAATTGACTGAGGGGCACACGCATGGAGCCGCTGGAGAAGCAGATTCTCGCCGATGCATCGATCGATGTGCCGTGGGCACTGGTCGAAGCCTATTCGAAGATGCCGCGCTGGAAGGCCGATGATGTGAATCGCGGGGTCGACCACCTGGTCGGCGTCCTCAAGCGGCTCGGCGTCCCGGTCACCGTGCACGAGCCCGAGATCTATCTCTCGATTCCGTTCGAGGCGTCGGTCGCTGCCGGCAATCACACCTATCGCGCGAAGCCGCCGTCGAATTCGCGCAGCGTGCCCGAGGGCGTCACGGGAGACCTCATCTACATCAAGGCCGACCCGAAGAATTTCCGCTCGTACTCCCCCAATCCGCGCGATCTGTTCGGCGAGGACATGTCGGCCGAGGAGATGCGGCGGCGCATCGCCGGCAAGGTGGTGCTCACCGACGGCTTCGCCAATCCCGCCAACACCTCGCTGCTCGAAAGCTGGTGCGCGATCGCCGTGGTGGCGATCAATCCCGGGATCGACATCCATTGGGGCACCTGCACCACGGTGTGGGGCTCGCCAGATCTCGAGGACCTGCCGCGCAAGCCGAGGATTCCCGCCGTCGCCGTCAATAATCCCGACGGCCAGAAGCTGATCGAAATCGCCAAGGGCGGCAAATCGGTGACCGTCAAGACGCGGCTGGAAGAGGGCTGGTATCGGCAGAAGCTGCCGGTCGTGCGCATTGCCGGGCGCGACGACCCCGAGAAATTCGTTTTCGTCCACGGTCATCTCGACTCGTGGGATGTCGGCATCGGCGATAACGCGACCGGCAATGCGACCCTGCTCGAACTGGCGCGCGTTCTGTGGAAGCACAAGGACAGGCTCAAGCGCTCGGTGCAAATCGCGTGGTGGCCCGGCCACTCGACCGGGCGCTATGCCGGCAGCACCTGGTTCGCCGACGCCTACGCCATCGACCTCGACGAGAATTGCGTGGCGCAGATCAACTGCGATTCACCCGGCTGCCGCTGGGCGACGAGCTACCACCAGACCACGGCGATGGCCGAGACCGGCGATTTCGTGCTGAAGGTGATCAAGGACGTGACCGGCAAGGACGGCAAGACCAAGCGGCCCAATCGCGCCGGCGACTACTCGTTCAACAATATCGGCATCAGCAGCTATTACATGCTGAGCTCGACCATGCCGGACGAGCTGCGGCGCGAGAAGAACTACTACGCGGTGAGCGGTTGCGGCGGCAACATCGCTTGGCACACGGAGAACGACACGATCGAGATCGCCGACAAGGGCGTCATGCTGACCGACATCAAGGTTTATCTGCTGTCGGTGCTGCGCAACGCCAATGCCGCGGTCCTGCCTTATGACTGGCGCGCGACCGCGCGGGAATTCGCGGCGACGATCGAGGAATATCAGCATTCGGCCGGCAATCGTTTCGATC
>JACQDQ010000517.1 GCA_016201015.1 Pseudomonadota bacterium
GGCTCTCGGAGAAATCAATGACGTCGGATGCACGACGCTGGGTATGGCTACGCCGGCCATCACCAGCCGGCGAAACGTCGCGTACCGCAGCCCGCCATAGCGGCTGCCCAGTGCAACCATCGCCGGCAGTTTGTTTTCCTCTGCCCACGCCAAGCCCTGTTTCAGCGTTCCACGCACGGGATTGCCGAGCGCGCCCGCCGAATTCTGCGGATAGGCGTCGTCAAATAGGACGATATCGCCCGTCGGCAGGCCGACCCATTGCACTAGCCGCAATACGTGCTCCGACTGCTTGCCCGCACCGAGAAGCACGGATGGTACGCTTGCCTGGATTGCTTGTTCGGACATCATCCGTTATAGGCGGTCAAACGGCCACACGAAGAAGTACGGAAACTCGCGGGCGATGCCGTCGCGGCCCAACGTGCGGATTCTGTCCTCTCCGGCAAACGACTGCACGTAAATCCGATACGCGCGCTCGATCGTTCCGCCCCAGTTCTTCTTGAACTTGTAGACCCCGGAATCGCGGCTGGGCGAGCTTTCCCAGTTCCACAGCCGGAGCCCGGCCGCGTGCGCGTCGCGCATCGCCGCGTCGATGAGCATCGTGCCCGGCTGCATATTGCGCGCTTCGCTCAGCGAGCAGGGAATGTAGTAGCTGGCAACCGCCGGCGACCACACCATCAGCAGCCCGCCGAGCACCTTGTTTTCGTGCAGCGCGAAGTAGATTCGCGTGCGCGTGCGCAGCATCTCCGGGGTCGTGAGAAAATCGACGCAGGCGCGCGGCTTCAGCGGAATGCCGTAGTCGCGGCAATTCTGCGTGTAGATTGCGTAGAAGCCGTCCAGCCGCTCGGGCGTCAATTCGGTCGACACCGTGACGCCGAGGCGCTGCGCCTTGCGCAAGCTCCAAGTCACCGACTGGTCGCGGCTGTCGCCCAGCGACTGATATTGGGTGAATTTCTCGACCACGGGCCATCCGCTCAAGGCGCGATCGTAGAGGCCGAAATCCGGAAGCTGAAACGGCGTATAGATCGAACAGCTCAGCGCGTCCGCGCCGCGCGCATGCTCGACAATCGCGGCAAGCAGCACGGCATGGATCGCTTCAGCCTGTTCCGGCGCGCACAGCACGCCGCCGTTCGGCCCAAAGAACGGCAGCGAGCTGATGACGGTGCCTGCCGGGCTCTTCTTTTGGAACGCCGGCAAACAACCGATCAGTGTGCCGTTGCGCCGCGCGCCGAGATAATGGGGCTCGCCGACGCCGATCGCTTCCAGCATGTCGCGATAGTACGGGTAATGATACCCGAGGACCGGCACCGAACCCGCCCCAAGCGTGTCCAGGAACGCCGTCAGTTCGGAGTCCTGGTCGCGCCGAAGCTGCTCTACGATCATCTCCATCGTGCCGTCTGTGCAATGCTGCGTCCGCTCAACTGGCGGTTTTCTTGAGCGGCACGGCAGTCGCTTGGCGCAGCGCGGCGACCACCTGCTCGATATCCTTCAGCGCGAGCTCGGGATACATCGGCAGCGACAGCTCTTCCTGCGCTGCGCGCTCGGCATGCGGAAAGGCGCCTGATGGAAAGCGCGGGTCGGCATAGGCCTTGGTCAGGTGCACAGGGAAGGGATAGTGGATGCCGGTGTGAATACCCCGTTGCGTCAGCGTGTCCTGCACGCGCGCGCGGTCGGCCACGCGCACCGCATAGACGTGATAGACATGGCGGCGGTCCGGCAGCGCCGGCGGCGCCGCGATGCCGGCCTGTCCCAGCAATCGGTCGTAATGCTTGGCGGCGGCGCGGCGCGCCTCGGTCCACGCCTCGATGTAGCGCATCTTGACGCCGAGCACGGCGCCCTGAATGCCTTCCATGCGGTAGTTGAAGCCCTTCAGGTCATGGTGATATTTGCGCTCGGCGCCCCAGTCGCGCAGCATCTTCACGGTCTTGGCGTAGTCGGGATTGTTGGTGGTGACGGCGCCGCCTTCGCCATAGGCCCCGAGATTCTTGCCGGGGTAGAAGCTGAAGCAGCCGATGTCGCCGATCGTGCCGCAACGCCGGCCCTTGTACTCGGCGCCGTGCGCCTGGGCGGCGTCCTCGATCACCACCAGCTTGTGGCGGCGGGCGATCTCCATGATCGGATCCATGTCGGCCGGCTGGCCGTAAAGATGGACCGGCATGATCGCCTTGGTGCGCTTCGTGATCGCCGCCTCGATGCGGGCGGGATCCATGTTGAAGCTGCGCGGATCGATGTCGACATAGACCGGCGTCGCGCCGGCATAGTCGATCGCCGCGGCTGTCGCCACGAAGGTGAACGCCGTCGTGATCACCTCATCGCCGCGGCCGACGCCGGCGGCAAGCAGCGCCAGATGCAAGGCGCTGGTTCCGGAATTGATGCCGAAGGCATATTTCGTCTGGGTATAGGCGGCGTAGGTCTTCTCGAAGTCCTCGACCGCCTTGCCCAGGACGAACTGAGTGCTTTCGAGCACGCCGATGATTGCGGCATCGATCTCGGGCTTGATCGCGCGGTACTGCGCCTTCAGGTCGACGAATGGGATCACGTGTCTGTCCTTTCTCGTGTCAGGTGAGCTCGATCGGACGGCCTTGTTCCTTGATGGAGCGCGAGGCCGCCTCCAATGTGCGGACCACTTGCAGGCCGGCGTCGCCGCCAGTCTGCGGCGCGCGGCCGTTGGTCACGCAGTCGATGAAGTGGCTGGCTTCGACCTTGAGAGCCTCGCTGAAATCGAGCTGAGGCGCCCACATGTCGCCGCTGCGGTAGCCGATGAGGAGTTTGTAAGCCTGCTCGCCGTTGGCCTGCACGTTCACGCCGCGATCGTAGACCTTGATCTTCTCGCTGGGCTCGAGATCGTCATAGACGATCATCTTCTTGCTGCCGCCGATCAGCGTCTTGCGCAGCTTGACTGGGGCCAGCCAGTTTACGTGGATATGGGCGATGAGGTTGTCGTCGAAGAACAGCGTCAGATAGGCGATATTCTCCTGGCTGTCGCGGATATGCCCGTGGCCCGTGGCCGAGATGGCGCGCGGCCGCGCCGCGATGACATAGTCGATGATCGAAAGATCGTGGACGGCGAGGTCCCAGACGACGTTCACGTCGCGCTGAAACAGGCCGAGATTCACCCGGACCGAGTCGTAGTAGTAGAGCTCGCCGAGCTCGCCCGCCTCGACCAGCTCGCGAATCTTCCGTACCGCGCTGGTATAGACGAAGGTGTGATCGACCATCAGTGTGCGGCCGGCCTTGGCCGCCGTATCGATGAGCCGCTTCGCGTCGTCGACGGTCTCGGTCATCGGCTTCTCGACCAGCACGTGCTTGCCGGCCTTCAAAGCGGCCGTCGCCAGCGCGAAATGGGTCGAGACCGGCGTCGCTACGACGACGGCGTCGACAGCGGGGTCCTTGAACATGTCGCGAACGTCGGTATAGGTCTTGGTCGCGGGATAGCGCCGCGCGACAGTCTCGAGACGTTTCTTGTCGAGGTCGCTCACCGCCGCGACTCGGCATGTGGTCATGTCTGCGAGGTTGCGGACCAGATTGGGTCCCCAATAACCGTAACCGATGACACCGACGCCGATCACGCGCGCCTCCCCATTTAGCCCCGAGCCACCAGGGCAATTCCGGCAATGATGACGACCATGCCGAGGCCTTTGACCAGCGAAATCGGCTCCCGCAGGAACAGGACCGCTGCCGCCGTGACCAGCACAAACGTAAGCCCAACCACCAATGGATAGCTGCTGGTCAGGTTTTCGGTCGAAATGACGCGAAACCAAACCACGGCCGCGGTGCCATAGGCAGTGACGCCGATCACAAACACCGGCTCTTTTGCCAATTTGTAGATATCGCCGAGCACGGCGCCCGGCGACAGGTCGAGGCCGCCGGCGCGCAGCAGACCAATGCGCAAGGTAAGGTTGGCCAGCGCGGTGAGCCCGGCACTCAACAGCACGAACAAGAACCCGGCCAAACTCATGCGCTCGGCTCCTTGGCGTGGGTGCGCACATCGCCGGTGACGCGCGCCGGCACGCCGGCGACCACAGCATAGGCGGGAACGTCGCGGGTGACGACCGCGCCGGCGCCGATCAGCGCGAACTCGCCGATTGTGATGCCGCAGATGATGGTGGCGTTGGCGCCGATATTGGCGCCGCGGCGGACCAGCGTCGACTCGAGATGCCAGTCGCCGGCCTGCAACAAGCTCCCGTCCTCATCGATCGCCCGCGGATAGCGATCATTGGTGAAGCAAACATGCGGGCCGATGAATACGCCATCTTCGACGACCACGCCTTCGGGGATGAAGGCGAAGGCCTGGATCTTGACGTTGCGGCCGATTTTGACGGTACGGCGGATTTCGACGAAGCTGCCGATCTTGGTGCCGTCGCCGATCTCGCAGCCGTACAGATTCACCTGGTCGGGATGGAAGATCACCACGTCTTTCCCGAGTCGGACGTCTGCTGCTATTCCCATGTCCAGTCCCCGTTGAGGTCTATCGCGGCGCGTTGCGTCCAGGGCGGGGGCCATGCATCGTCATGCGCCTGGCCTTACGCTGGAAGCAAACCCAAGATCCGCCGCGACTCTGTGCCAGCAATTGTTGATTATATGATAACATTGGATATTTCGATGACGTAAACCTACGTGATGCTGCCCGGGCCGGCGGGAGAGGGGCGGCATGATGGCATGGACAGAGTGTCCCGTCCGTGCAAGAGACCGCCGCCGCACTGAAGATGTTCGAACGGGTGAGCTCGCCGGTGCCAAACGGG
Organism: Pseudomonadota bacterium; assembly: GCA_016201015.1. Taxonomy (GTDB): domain Bacteria; phylum Pseudomonadota; class Alphaproteobacteria; order CACIAM-22H2; family CACIAM-22H2; genus JACQDQ01. Next base: position 4,740 of record JACQDQ010000517.1, read on the forward strand.
CCGTTCCGCACTCTCGTCGCCGCGCGCCCTCGCAATTGATTGGGTTGACATCGTGGTTTCTGTCTCCGATCATCCGAGCGGATCGGCACCGGCTGTACGTCGCGGCTGATCGGCGCGCCCATCGCAGATTGTCCGTCACGGCCCCGGCGCTTCGAATGAAGAGCAGGGGCAAGTTTCCCGGACGTTGCGGCGCACAGCAATCGAGCATTCTATCCGTCGTCGCCCGTGAGGTGCAGGTTGAGCGAATTTCCGGTCACGCGGCGTGAGTTTATTGCGGCAACGATCGCTGGAAGCGCGCTCACCGCCGGGTCTGTTCCAATCGATGCCAGGGCGCAGGCGACACTTGGGCAATCCGGCCAGGCGATTGGGACGATCCGGGTCAAGGCGACCGGCCGTGCCGCTCAGAGCAACCGGCCATTCACCGTCGGCGTCGGCGCGGGGAAGGGCCGGGTGCCGGCCGGACAGACTGTTGTCGTCAATGACGGCCGCACGGAGCTGATATCGCAGCTCGACTGGCTCAATTCCTGGGACGACGGCAGCCTGCGGTTCGGTATTCTGTCTGCTATTCTTCCGACGATCGCGGCAAATCAAACCAAGAGCCTGACGATTGCGCCCAAGAATGGCCCCCGCGACAATTCGCCGGGGATCGCCGCCGCCGATCTGCTGAATCATCTTCGCTCGAAGGGCGGTACGCCAAGCTTCGAATGGCGCGATCGCAGCGGGAAATCGTACCGGGCGGACGCGGCGGATGGGCTTGCCGCCGGTCCGTCCTGGAGTTTCGCGCGTCCGCACCTATCGGGGCGATGGCTGAGCGGGCCGGTATGCACCGAATGGGTGTGCAGCGTGCCGTTTCAAACGGAACGCGGCGAAGTACATCCATCGCTGCGCGCCTGGTTCCATTGTCGTGGCTGGAAGGTGAATGGCACCGTCGCCGCGGTGCGTGTCGAGGCGATTCTCGATAACACGCTGGGACCGAGAAATCCTGAGGTTGTCGACGCCGTGGGCGATGTCGTGCTCCATCGCGGAACGACGCCGGTGTGGCAACGGGTCGGAGCAACGCCGCAGGTTGCCCTCACGCCCGACAGCGCCGCGGGGACCGAGATCAAGGGCGCGGCAAACAGCGTCGTGATGACTGCCGAGCGCGACGTCTTCGGGCGCGATGATCTATTCAAGATCATCGACGTAGACGGCGTGATGATCCACATCGTCGGCCACAACAACGCCCGACAAGTCGTCGGCAGGATTTACTGGCAGAGGAACCTCCTGGTTCTCGACACCGGCCGCCCGACAGCCGGCGAGCTGCCGCTGACGGGCTGGATGATCGTCGACGGCGCAATCTACCTGGGCTTCACACGACGCATTCACATCGAGGGCGCCGCCAAGCAAGACCTGACACAGCGTCGTTTCACGATTGAAGGCGAAGACGCCGGCGGCAACGCCGTCACGGAGACGCTCGCCGGTCCGGGTCCGGAGGCGGGCCGCTTCAGCATGTCCACCAAACAATTCGCCCGGGTCCGCCGCATACATGTCGATGGCTCGACCAACGGCTCGGTCAATATCGGCGTCGCGCATCTGCCGAGCCGCGACGCCATACGGGCCGGATCATGGCGCGTATGGGGGATGGACGTGGCCGTCTACACGCGTTGGCCGGTGCGCCTCTGGTACGACGAGCCGGCGATCGAGGCGCGGCCCGATCCGGCAAACTTCGTCACGGCGCGGCTGCTCCCCAACTACGATCCGACGATGGTAAATCAACGTCTGGTTGAATTTAGCGACGGTCTTGCTGTCAACGTCGTGCGCGAGTCCGACAATGACGGTGTTATCTTTCCGAATAGCCGGAATCCCAATGCGCCCGATTACGCCGCGCTGAATGTCGTGTTGGCCGGCGCGCAGGCGGGTGGGCGGCCCGATCTGGCGGTTGTGCCAGGGCAGCAGGCTCAATGGGTCTTCGCCCCGGACAGCGACAAGGCCTATGGCGCGATGCTGGCGTCGGGCGTCGTGATCAACGGGTGGGCCTATCACTGGAAAGACCGCGCCACCGGGCATTGCGTCGATCCCGCCGCCTTTCCGCGCTTCACGACGCATCCCAATGACAGCGCCGGCAATCGGCCGGCGAATCACCCGACGTGGACCACGTCGATCTGCAACATGCGGACTGATCCCGAGCATTGGGTCGAGTTCAACTATCTTCCGTTCCTCGCGACGGGTGATCTGGCGCATTACGAGGCGCTGTACCAGTCCGCCTTTGCGGGATGGGCTTGGCATCCGGCCGAGTGGCCGTACCAGTCCGGCAAATACGGCTATGATCGTGGTATCGGCCTGGGGCCGGCTCGCGCCATGGCGTGGATCATGCGTTCGCTCGGGCATGTGCGCGCGGTCGGTCCGGATCGGCTCTATGACGATGGCGTAACCGCGCCGCGCGGCATCATGGATCGTATCTGGACGACGGCGCAGGGATTCTACAAGCATCGCGTCGTCGATGGTGCGGACTCGGGTACGTATCGATATATCGAGCGGTGGTATGCCCGAGAGGGTGGCGCGGCCTACCAGGTCGGCCCGTGGCAGCACAATTATCTATCGGCGGTCGCGGGCCATCTCACCGAGCTCGGCGTCTATGATGCGAATGGGCGCGAGTTCTTCGACTGGTTCCAGCGCTATACCATCGACTTGGTGGATCCGGCGCAGACCTGCCCGGCGGCCGGCGCGGCGATGTACTACATGCGGGCGCGCAAGCCAGACTTCTCGCCGATCATGAGCATGGCCGAGGCGTATAACTATATGGCCGAGCACGAATGGCCGAAGGTCAGCTACTATGAGTATCAGCCCGGGATCGAGCCAATCGCGCGGCTGGTCCTGCCGAAGGCCGGCATCGAGGCCGGCGCGACCTTCGTGATGCAGGCCGTGCCGACGGATGTATACGGCCGCGAGGGCGTCTTCGATAGCCGCTTGGTCGGCCGCGGCGTCCATCTCAAGGTTGGTGATGTGAAGCTCGTGATCAAGGCGCTGATCGACCCGGTCGATGGCCGCACGAACAAGGTTCAAGTTACGACCGACCGCGCGATTGCCAACGCCGCCCATGAACCGGCGCAATGGAGCCTGCAACCTCCGGCAGCCGGACCGTCGCGCTGGTCGCGCATCGGACACACGGCGCAGACCACGGAACGCGTCTACTACGTCGTCGGCGCACTCGGACTCCTGGCATCGGCCGGCACCCCCGGCGCGGCAGAGGCTTGGAAGCGGCTACGCGAGATGCTTGTGGCCAGCGGCGATGATTTTCCGCAGCGCAACGAGGCCGGCTGGTGGTGCTGCTGGGCCATCGCGCCGCGCGCATGAGCTCGTCTGCACGAATGGCGGCGCGGAGCGCCGCTGGCCCCAATACAGACACGCAGGCATTTGTGTTCGATAGGCGCGATGCGGCATGCGTTGCCGCGATCGTGCTCGCGGTCGTCGCGCTGTTCGCGCCGTTTCTCGACGTCGGCGGGTTCTGGTGGACGGACGAGGCGCGTCACGCCATGAACGGCGTGTTTCTGCTCGATGCATTTGCGGACCGGCCGTTCCGCGACCCATACACGTACCTAATGGAATATTTCACGCGATTCCCATCGCTCTCGTTCAATATCTATCCGCCCTTCTTCCACTTCATCGAAAGCCTGGTATTCGCGCTTGTCGGAATTTCCGAACTCGGCGCCAGGCTGGCGGTCATGCTGTTCGCCATGGTCGGCGCAATTGCATGGTATGCATGGGCGCGTCCGTTTTGGGGCGTTCCGGCCGCTCTTGGTTCCAGCTTATTGTTCGTCACCAACCCGATCGTGCTGCTGTGGGGACGGTCGGTGATGGTCGATATTCCGGCCGTCACGATGTCCGTGCTGTCCGTTCTCGCCTTCGACCGCTATCTGAAATCGCCCAGCCACGGGCGCTCGATCATCGTCGGGCTGTCGATCGCGGCGATGCTCCTCACCAAGCAAACGACGGCGTACATGCTGCCGGTGCTCCTCCTATACGCCGTCATGGTTGGCCCGGCCCGTCATCTGTGGAATTGGCGCAGCTTGTGGGGCTACGCGATCGTCGCTGCGGCTTTGGCCATCTTGGCCGTTCACGCCATGAAGTTCGGCAGCCTTTATGTGGAACAGTCGCTTGGTTCCGAATATGAGGGGGCGGGCGGCACTTCCAAGCGGTTCTCGAACGAGCGCTGGCTGCTGCATCTCGATGCGGCGGTGATGGGCTATGGTTGGGGGCTGATCGCGCTGGCGCTGTCCGGGTTGGCGGCGCTTGTCATGCTTGGCCGGACGCGTCACGACCTCTTCGTCTGTGCCTGGATAGGCCTCTCGTTCTTCGCATTCAGCTACGTCGTCGCCTATCCCGACGACGCCTTGCGTTATACGGTGTACGCGATATTCCCGGTCACCATGCTCGCAGCCCGGGCGATCGCCGTGCCGACGCTTCCCAATTCCGTTCGCTGGGCGTGGGCCGCTCTGGTCGGCGCGGTTGTCGTTTGGAACGGTTACGCCGCCTTCACCACCGCGCAGCCGTTTATTTCGGGCTTTGAGCGCGCGGCGCATTTCGTCAGGACGTTGCCCGATAAGGGCACGATCCTATTTTGCTGCCGAAATGACGGGAACTTCACATTCCACATCCGTCGCGAAGATCCGGACAAGGACAGCATCATCCTGCGCGCCGACAAGATCCTCGTATCGTTTGCCGTCGATCATCGCTTTGGCGTGTCTTCCTACGTCTCGACGGCAGCCGACATCCTGCAGCTTCTCGACAAATATGGCGTCGGCATAATCGTCAGCGAGGATCGCGACACGGTCGGCAGGCCGGAGTTTCCGCTCCTGTTCGAGACGCTGAACAGCGACAAGTTCGAAAAGCTGCAAGAGATCTCGGTGGACACCAATGTGCCGCAGACTCGGGGGATGAAGATCCGGATCTACCGCTACCTCGAACAGAAGCCGATTCGCGACGGGATGATCGTCATCCCGATGCCGCATCTGGGGCGGGAACTGAGGCTGCGCGTCAAAGCCAATGAGAAATGATTGTCAACGCGGATTCTGGCCGCGAAATAGTCCGACCAGTTCGCGGTCGGAAAGGATCTTGTCGCTCTTGCGTCCGAGAAAATAGTAGCTCGACGCACAGTCGAACGCACCGCGCTTCTTGACCAGATAGTCGTCGAAATAGACCAGATAGAAGGTGAGGCACCGCGCGGCCGTGCGCAGCAGACGACGCAGCCAGATGCGCTCGGAGAAGCTTGCGAGAAAGTTCTCAAACGACCATGCGAGGGCCATGCCGGGCCCGCAATTGGCGCCGCTCTTCAGCTCCTCGAATCCGCGGAACAGCCGGCGATGGCCGAGATGGGTGAAGCGCGTAAAATCGTAGGCGCCCATGCAGACCTGCTGAATGAAGGCCGTGATCGACCATACCTGGCCCTTCGGCTTGAGAACGCGATGGATCTCGTCGACGCAACGGTACGGATCTGCGACATGTTGGAGCATTGCCATGGCGATGGCGGCATCGAAGGAATCGTCGGCGAAGGGCAGTCCATGGCAATCGGCTATCATCTGCGCGAGCGGACCGAATGTTACATCCGTGTAGACGATCTCGCAGCCTGGCGGAGACGGAATGCGCAGGTCGCCGCAACCAAGCACCAAAATCTTCGAGTCGGCGCGCCCAGCGGTGAGTGCGGCGATCAACTCGTCCATGGATTTCCACGGCGAAATAGACCGAGAGATCTTCGGGAAGTTGCCCAACCTGTTTCGTAGGCGTCGCAGAATGCTCGGCTTCGGCAGACTCGCGCTGCGGCCAGCCCCTTGATACCCACGCAGGAAGTCCTCGCTGGTTGTCGCGGCACCCCGCTCGTAATCGGCGATGGCAAAGACGCTCTCCTGCTCGTCGATCAGCACCGGAATGCCGTTGAGGATCGGGAATCGCTTGCCGCAGCCGGACTCGGTGCAGACAAAGGCGCCCTTGTCGAGGCGCAGCCGGGCGTGTGCCCGGCACGGGCAGACCAGGGACTCGATGACTTGCTGAGAGAGCGACAAGCCGCTCGCCGATGCGGTCGCCTCGTTCACCGGGCGCCCATCCGGCGCGAAAGCACCGATTTCGCGCGCCGCCAGTCGGGGCGCACCGCTGTCATGATTCCATCCGTTGCGGCAACGGCGCCGGCCGGCCGCGTGCCGCCATCTCGAACCGGCTCGGACCGGCACGTGTTGCATCTGCGGCAGTCACCATCGCCAAACCCGTCCTTCCGCCCGAGCGCACGCAATGCCGAGACACAGCAGCGGTCCGAAGTGGCGCCGGAGCGTCGGATAGGACATGCCAACGGCCAGCCGGAATCCGCTATAATCAACTTGGCTTGACGCCGGCTGCCGGTGCCGGCGAGGTCGAGCCGATCTAGCGTTTCGTTTGTCATTTGTCAAACTATGGCGCTCTACGATGAGTATCCGGCGCGGCGGGCCACGCTCCTAGGCCGCTCGCATCCTGAAGTGCCGGTCGGCTACGCGCCGCGCGGTGCCGCCTGACGGGGAACGAATGTCGCGATCCTTCAAGACGCTGGCGTTGGTCGCGCTCAAATCCGTGGGCGCGTTTCGCCTCGCCCGCCTTTTCATGCGCCGGCGTTTACGCATCCTCGGCTATCACGGCATTTGGATCCCCGCCGATCATCATTTCGGCGACAAGCTGTTCATGAGTCCGCAGACGTTCGAGGGGCGATTGGCGCTCCTGCAACGGGACGGATATCGCGTCTTAACCCTGGACGAGGCGGTTGCAGCCCTGGACAACGGGAACCTGCCGGCCGATTCGGTGGTCATAACCATCGACGACGGCTGGTACAGCACTTACCGTCACGCGCTGCCCGCGCTGCGTCGCTTCGGCTTTCCCGCGACGGTCTATGCGACCACATTGCACGTTGTCGAAAAGACGCCCGTGTTCAACTTGGTCGTCCAATACATGTTCAAGCGGACTGCCGCGACCGAGGCCGACCTGTCGGTTCTCGGGATGGCGACCACCGCGCCGGTCCCGCTGCTCACGGCCGGCGAGCGCCAACGCGCGATCGACACCGTCAATGACTTCTGTGCGACGGTTCAGGACCCGGAGCTGAAGCGGTCGTTGATGCGGAAGCTTGGAGTGGTTCTTGGCATCGATTTCGATCGATTGGAGGAGCAGCGTTGGCTCGGTCTCATGACCATCGATGAAATCCGCGACGCGGCGGCGCAGGGATTCGACATCCAGCTCCACACGCACCGGCATACGATGCCGGTGTCCGACCAGCCGACATTGGCGCTGGAGATCGAGCAGAATCGCTCCGTATTGCGCTCCGCGATCGGTGCGAAGGCAAATCTCGTGCATTTCTGCTATCCGAGCGGCGTCTACCATCCGCGCGTGTTTCCTTGGCTCCGGGATCTCGGGGTAGCGAGCGCGACGACCGTCGCACCCGGGCTCAACGACAAGAGCACGCCGCGGCTCGAGTTGCGCCGTTTTTTGGATGGCGAGTTTACTTCCGCAATCGAGTTCGAGGCCGAGCTCTCGGGGGTTGCCGAAATCATGCGGCAGGCTCGCTCGCGCCTCCAGCGCGTCATTCCCGTGCTGCGCAGCCGCGTCGTCGCGGAGCAAGGTTCGCCGCTGCGCGCCACCAAGGGGCCAGTCGCCAAAGGCGAATAGCGGCATGGCGACGATTTGGCCTGGTCGCGCTCAGCGCGGCGGCGGGGCGGAGTCCGTCGGCTTCGCGCGGAGGCCGGCCAGCATTCCATGCGCGATGTGCTTGGCTGCTCGCAGGCCCGATTCGAGGCGCAGCTTGAGCCGCGGGCGCTGCAGCGTGAGCCAATACATGTCCGCTCGGTTTTGGCCGAGATTGGTCTTGTAGCGATCGGCGCCAGCCATGAAGTCGTAGAGCCGTGCGCCGCTCGCCAAATGCCGCTCCGTGCACAAATAGTGGCTGACCAGGCCCGGCTTGAGCTTCGGATCGTCCTCATAGTGAAAGCCGCTCAGATAGGCATATACCGCGCCGCGGTAGACGAAATTGTACAGATAGCCGATCGCCTGAGTTGCGACGGCGACGCGCACGATCTCCACCGCACCGGTCGGCAGGCAGCGCTCGATCATGGTTCGGTGGAACTTGAGGAAGAACGGATAGCCCCACGCCCCACGTTGACCCCGCGCCGTCCAGTAGCGCTGATGGAACACGCCAAGCTCCTCGAAGAATTGGAGGCCTTCGGCCGCATCGCGGGCTGTCGCGAAGCTGACTTTGCCGCGCGCTTCATAGAGCCGCAGGGCGCGGCGGATCTGGTAGCGGGTGTTGGCACTAAGATGGTCGAGATAGCCGCGCCCCGAGAGCCGGATCGCGTCGAGGGCTATCGCCGGGCTCGGCTTTTGCGCATGGATGTGAACCCGCAATCCGTGGCGCCGGGCATGGTCGATATAGGCGGCCGAAACGCCAGGGAAACGCAGCTCATCCCATGCGGCGCCGCTAGCGGCGAGCGAGCGCGTACGCGCAAGGGCGGCGAGGCAGCAATCCGCGACTTCGGTTTCGAGCCCGCGTTCAGCCAGAAAGCCGTTGTACTCGATGGTGATAACGTCCATCTCGTCATCACCGGTCTGGTTTAGCACCAGCGTGTTGGACGTGAGCCAGCCGTGCCGGCGCTCGCGGGACGGCTGCAGAAGCGCAAGACCGACAACGCGGCCGCCGCGGCGCGCCACGACCAGCGGCGGCCGCAATCCGGTAAGCGCGAGCCAGCAGCCGATCCAGTCCCACGATAGCTGAAACGAAGATTCGGCGCGGCCTTCGAGATCGCGCCACAGCGACGCGAGTCGCTCGGGGTCCGCCTCGGTTTCGATCGTAACGGTGATGTCCTCGGTCATCGGCGGGGGTACAAGCGGGGTTGGCTGACCAGCGGTACGGAGGCATCGGCTGCGCCGCGAGCGCGGAGCGGCCGACTCGCCGCGTTGTCCATCAGTTGCCAGATCGTACCCGCCGCCGGCAAGCCTAAAGCCGCATTGCCTCGCCGCGTCAAACCGTATAGCGTGCGCCGATCAACCATATCTCTGTCGCGTCGTGGGTTGGGATTCGCTCGTTCGCAGTCGCGGTGCCACCAGGACCCCGGGGGTCGCCGACGGAAGTCGACGGCCACTCGCCATCGTGATGGTGCCGCGATGCTGAACGCCGGCGCACGCAGGCCAGCGCGGCTGCCGCCGAATTCCCCGCCGGTGCTCCTCGTCGTTATCGACACGGAAGAGGAGTTCGACTGGACCAAGCCGTTCTCGCGCGAGAGCCGTGGCGTCACCTCGATCGCGCTGCAGCCGCTTGCCCATCGGATCTTCGACGGCTTTGGCATCACGCCGACCTACGTGGTCGACTATCCGGTGGCGACGACGCCGGCGGCCTATTCCGTGCTGCGCGACGTTCATCGGCAGGGCAAGTGCGAGATCGGCGCCCATCTCCAGCCTTGGGTCAACCCGCCGGACGAGGAGATCATCACCACCCGGAATTCCTATCCGGGAAACCTGCCGCCCGAGCTCGAGAGGCGGAAGCTCGAGATGTTGACGGCGGCAATCGAGGCGAATATCGGGACACGGCCGCGCATCTACAAAGCCGGCCGCTACGGCGTCGGTCCGGTGACGGCGCGCATCCTCGATGAGCTCGGCTACGACATAGACCTGAGCGTCGTTCCGCACACGAGCTTCGGTGAGGATGGCGGCCCCGATTTCCGCGGCTGGCCGGATCAGCCCTATTGGTTCGGCACGCGCCGACGTCTGCTTGAAATCCCGCTGACGCGCGGCTTCACCGGCGTCGCCGCTGCCCTCGGGCCCTATTTCTATCCGCTGGTCGAATCGCCGATCGGGCACAACCTGCACATCGGCGGCATTTGGGCGCATGCGGGATTTCTCGAGCGGATCACGCTCACGCCCGAGGGGATCGGCCTCGCCGACCATCGACGGCTGGTGCATAACATGCTCGAACGCGGCTACCGCGTGTTCTCCTTCACCTATCATAGTCCTTCGCTCGGCGTCGGCCACACGCCCTATGTCAGGACACAGGACGACCTCGATAAGCTGCTGGGCAACATGAGCGGCTTTTTCACCTTTTTCGCCGAGGAATGCGGCGGCAGGTTCATGACGCCGAACGCCCTGTTCCGGTATCTCGCGACGGCGGAGGAAGCCGACGCCGCATGACCGGCCGCCGCGACAGCCTCCGCTGGCCTCGGCGCCGCCAACTACAGCCGGCGGCTCGCCCGCCTGCGGCTTGCGCCGCGGCCGGCTGAGCGATGGGGGGCTTCGTTCTACTTCGCAAACAGGGTCCGGCCGTGCCGACGACCGGCCTCACCGCGGCCGAAACCGCCTTCTCCCGGCTCGGCTTCGCCGCGCCGACCCGCCTCTCCGATCCGGATTACGAGCTTCTGGTCTATCCCAAGCAGCGGCGCCAAGCGCCGAACCTGAAGACGTTCCCCAACGGCGACTTTATCTTCGCTTGCGGCACGTTGATCTATCGCCGACGGCAGGGCGACGAGGCTCTCGATCTTTTTTATCAGGATATTTCAAGCCGGCTTGACGCTTGCGAGAGCGCCTACGGCCACTACGCCGTCGTCCTGCGCAAGGGTGGCGCGACCCGTATCTTCAGCGACGCGCTCGGCAGCTATCACGTCTTCTATGACGCCGCGCACACCACTGTGTCCTCGTCGTTTCTTGCCGTCGCTTCGGTATTGCCGCGGGTTACGGTTGCGACGCAAGGCGTATATGAGTTCGTATTCGACGGGGTGGTCTCAGGCAGCGCCACGTTGTTCGACGAGATTCGCGTGCTGCCGAAGCGTGGGCAGGCGATCCTCGGCGGCCGGACCCTGTCGACCGAGCTGGGAGAGCCCTACAGGCCGAGCGATGCCGGAACGGATTTCGAGACTCTGGCGGTTCAGAGTCTGATGCGGCTTAACGACTATTTCGACACGCTGGTCGATCTGTATGGCGGTCGCATTTCGTCCGCGCTGTCGGGCGGTTACGATTCGCGGTTGATTCTCGCATTGCTGCGCCGCCGCGGCGTGACCCCACAGCTTTACGTCTACGGCCGCTCGGAGGACGTGGACGTGCGGATCGCCAAGGCGATTGCCGTCGGCGAGGGCATCCCCATCGACCATATCGACAAGGACCGGGTCAATTCCGTGCCCGTCGAGGCGTTCGCGCAGGTTGTGGAGCGCAACTTTTATGCCTCCGACGGCTATCTGTGGGAAGGCGTCTTCGACAACGGCGCCGAGCACGCCGAGCGGTTCCGCCGCACCGAAGGCGGCATGATCAATCTCAATGGCGGCGGCGGCGAGGCCTTCCGCAACTTCTTCTACCTGCGCAACAGGCCCTTCACGAAACGCCAACTCCTGTGGTCGTTCTACGGACAATTCGATCCCCGAAGCTGTACCGGCCGGTTCGACGAGGAACGGCACTACCGTGCGTTGGAGGAAAAGTTCGACGAGCTCATCGGCCATCGTCATCAGACGCTCGATCGGCGCTTGATCGAGTGGCTGTATCCGAATTTCCGCTGCCGTTCCTTCATGGGGAGATCGATCAGCGTCAACAACTGGACCGGCAACTCGGTCCTACCGTTCTACGAATTTCGTATCGTCGAGCAGGCGAATCGGATCCCGGTCCGAATGAAGCAACACGGTGCGTTCGAAGCCGAAATGATCCGACGGGTGCATCCGCGCATCGCCGCCTACCCGTCCGTCTACGGTCACGGGTTCATTGGGTACCCGCCGGTCCAGCGGGTTGTGCGCGATCTGGCGACCTATATCAGACCGACCGAGCTGCGGCGCTTCACGTTTCGGGTCAAGCACCGCTTGAAATACGGTGCCGCCGCCAGCGGCTAC
>JACQDQ010000001.1 GCA_016201015.1 Pseudomonadota bacterium
AGGGCACCGGCGCCTGCGACATGCCGGGCACCGCGTCGTATTCGGCGTAGGCGCCGAGCACCGGCCCGCCCTTGCCATAGGTGGCGCAGAAGGCGGTGGGCATCGTCGCGCTGCCCTCCTCGACGTCGAAGCCGGCCTTGCGTAACAAATCGACGTAGAGCTTGGCCGATTTGTACTCGCGCCACGCCGTCTCGGCGTAATGCCAGATCGTCATGTGGTGGGCCGACAGCGTCTTCTTGTTCTTGTCGATCCAGGCGAAGGCAGTCTGCTTCTCCGGCGTCATCGGGCGGTCTCCCAGGGAATGGATTTGATTGAAAGTCCTTCTCCGCCCTTTAGGGCGGAGAAGGATTTAGGATGAGGTGGGTGTGCGCAGCTGAAGAAACCCCGCCTCACCCGGCAAACGCCTGCGGCGTTTGCCACCCTCTCCACCCCAATGGGGTAGAGAGGGTGAATAACAGAATTCGCGATCGAGACTCATCACGCAATACCGAACCTTCGCCTCAATCATCCGCGACGATCACCGACGCGGCGGGCTCCCATTTCAGCCACACCTTGCGGCCGGCCTCGGGCGAGACCTCGGACTGCCAGGTCGGCGTCGTCACCATGGCGTCGCCGAGCGACGCGGTGCGGACGCGGAAATGGAAATTGGCGCCGACATAGCTCCACGTCACGATCTCGCCGGCGACCGCGTTGGCGCCGCCGTTCGCCGGCCGCGTCGAAATGGCGATCTTCTCGGGCCTCAGCGCCACCAGCACGCGGGCGCCGGCGGCGGGCGCGCCGCCCTGCTGGCGGAACCTGGCGCCGCCCGCCTCGTAGACGAAGCCGTCGGCCTCGGCGCCGGAGACCGTGCCTGATATGAAATTGCTCTTGCCCAGGAAGTCGGCGACGAAGCGGCTGGCCGGGCGCTCGTAAAGCGCCTGCGGCGGGCCGAGCTGCACCACCTTGCCGTCGCGCAGGATGGCGATGCGGTCGGACATCGACAGCGCTTCCTCCTGGTCGTGCGTCACGTAGATGAAGGTGGTGCCGACCTGCTGGTGCAGCAGCTTCAGCTCCCATTGCAGCTCGGCGCGCAGCTTCTTGTCGAGCGCGGAGAGCGGCTCGTCGAGCAGCAAGAGATGCGGCGTGAAGACCAGGGCGCGGGCCAGCGCGACGCGCTGCTGCTGCCCGCCGGAAAGCTGCTTCGGCGTACGCTGCGCCAGGCGGCCGAGCTGGACCAGCTCGAGCGCGGCCTTCACCCGCTCGTCGATCTCGGCCCTCGGCTTGCCGCGCACCTTCAAGGGAAAGGCGATGTTGTCGGCGACGGAGAGATGCGGGAACAGGGCGTAGCCCTGGAACACCATGCCGAAGTTACGCTTCTCCGGCGGCAGATGCGTGATCGTCTGGTTGTCGACGACGACGTCCCCGGCGTTGGGCTCGACGAAGCCGGCGATGATGATGTGGAGCGTCGTCTTGCCGGAGCCGGAGGGCCAGAGCAAGGTCAGGAACTCGCAGCCCGCCACCTCCAGCGAAACGTTGTCGACCGCGGCAAGACTGCCGTAATGCTTGCTGACATCGCGCAGCGACAGCGTATGCGTAGCGGCGCGCGCCATCCCCCTGTCCTCTACACGCCACCCGAGAAACGCGACAGATCCTCCACTGCCGTCATGGCCGGGCCGGCGCGAAGCGCCGTGACCCGGCCATCCACGTCTGCGAGAGCGTCGACGGCGAAATTCGTGGCTGGGACGGCCGAAGGCCGCCCAGGGTCAAGCCCGGGGGTGATCCGCGCATCCATGAATTTGCGAGCGATGACCTCAAGCGTGGACCCGCGGGTCAAGCCCGCGGGTGACCGCCATGCGGTGACCCGCATGGCGGTCACTTGATCTCGATCTCGACGAAGACGAAGGGAAACGCGTTCTTGTTGATCACGTCGTGCTCGACCCCGGCCTTGCGGAAATACGGCAGGCCGGAAGTGAGCTGGGCCTTATGCTCGCCGTCCGGCGCCTGCATGGTCAGGATGCCGGTGGAGAGCGGCACGACGATGTAGTCGTATTGGTGCTTGTGGTAGCCGGTGGCCGTGCCGGGCGCGAAACTCCATTCGGTGACCTTTACCTTGTCGTTGTCGACGCGAACGGTCGGCTGTGCCTGTCCCGGCATGCTCATGGTCCTTTGTTTGTCGCTATGAAGAAGGCGCCGAACCGCTCATCCGCTCAATCGCGATAAGACGGGTCCTCGCGGTCGAGCTGGCGCGTGAGGGCGCGCCACACGGCATCGCCTTTCGGCTGGTTGACCTCGCTCTGCCGCGCCGTGTGCTCGGCCACCTCGGGCGGCGGCAAGCGCAGTTCGCCGGTCATCATCGCCTTAACCTGCACGCGGCACGCCTTGTCGAGGTAGTGCATGTAGTAGAACGCCTCGGCCATTGTCGCGCCGCAGGTGAGCAGGCCGTGGTTGCGCAGGATCATCAGCTTTTTATCGCCGAGGTCGCGGACCAGCCGCGCCCGCTCGTCGAGATCGGTCGCCAACCCCTCGTAGTCGTGATAGGCGACGCGGCCGTAGAACTCGGCCGAAGTCTGGCACACCGGCAGCAAGCCGGATTTGAGCGCCGAGACCGCCATGCCCGCCTCCGTATGCGTGTGCAGCACGCAGACGATGTCCTTGCGCCCCATATGGATCGCGCTGTGGATGACGAAGCCGGCGCTGTTCACCCGATACTCGCTCGGCTCGACGATCTTGCCGTCGAGATCGATCTTGACCAGATTCGACGCCGTCACCTCGTGGAACATCAGCCCGTACGGGTTGAGCAGGAAGTGATCGTGGCGCCCCGGCACCCGCGCCGAGATATGCGTGTAGATGATGTCGTCCATCCCGAACCTGGCGACCAGGCGGTAGCACGCCGCCAGCTCGACGCGGATCTTGCGCTCGGCGTCTTCGCGGTTTGCCGGAGCGGCCTGCAGCGAAACGGGCTTGTCGAGGACTGTAGCCACGCGTGACTCCTTGACCGGTTGCGGCAGCCCAAGGCTACCACATTCGTGAAACAGTGCACTGCAACATAGCGGGCATTTGCGGCGCCCGTCAACCGTGCGCAACAAGCTGTCGTGACGAGAAATATTCGCCGCTCGCGCCGACCACAGCGACTCCCGAGCCGGGCATCATAGGCGCCGCATCGAAACCGGATGCGAGGGTGCCGGACAGCGACAAGCTTATGGTTCGCCGCTCAATCGGGGAGGCTGAAGTGGAAGGCGGCGCCTTTGTCCGTCTCCGCCTCGGCCCAGATGCGGCCGCCATGGCGCTGAACGATGCGAT
>JACQDQ010000527.1 GCA_016201015.1 Pseudomonadota bacterium
CCTCGGCCTGGCGCAGATGCGGGAAGTGATCGATATAGGCCGTGACGCCGCTGCGAATCATCTCGGCCGCGCCGAGCAGGATCGCCAGGCGGATCGCGTCGGCATCGAGAGTGCGGCCATACGCCACGGTGTAGAGAGCCCACAGCTCGAGCGGCAGGCTGTTCTCCGTCCCGCGCAAGAGGCCGGAATAGGCGTGGTAATGGGCATTGACGAGCCCCGGCATCAGGACGAGGCCGGCCGCGTCGATCGTCTCGGCGGCGCGCGCCGCGAGCGCCGCCTGGTCGGCGCCCTGGGCGATGCCGGCGATCAGGCCGTTCTCGATCAAGACGGCGGCCGGCTCGGGCGTCGCGTTCCAGTCGCGCAAGACGAGCGCGCCTGAGACGCAGAGCGGACGCTCAGACTGTCCGTTCGACGGCATGGAGGCGCTCGATCAGATAGTCCAGCACCAATCCCGTGACGCGCGGCAGCTTGCGTTCGGTCGGCGTGACGATGCCGAGTCGCAGCGTGTTGATGGCGCGCGACGCAAGCGGTCGCCATACCAGCTCGCCGTCCGCCAGCTCCTGCAGGAAGCCGAGCTTGGTATAGAAGGAGATGCCCATGTTGCGGCGGATCGCCTGCTTCACCAGCGTGATCGAGTTCGACACCAATTTCGCCCCGATCGTCTCGCGGAAGGCGGCAAATTCGGGGTCGAGCGCGAACATCCGCGGCAGCGGTCCTTGCTGCAGCAAGACCGGGTAGCGTCGGCAATCCTTGAAGGCGATCTTGCGCTGGCTCGCCAGGGGGTGTTTCGCGGGCATGACGACGCCGATCGGGGCCGGGATCGATGCGACAAGCTGTGCGCCGCTCGGCAGCTTCGAGACGAAGGTGAAACCGATGTCGGCGCGTCCGCCGATGATCTCCGCCGGCACGTCGGTCGCCGACATGGCGATGAGCGAATAGGTGACGGCGGGAAACTCGGCGCGAAACGCCTCGACCGCCTGCGGCAGGAAGTCGACGAGCAGGGAATCGACCGCCGCGATCGAGACGTGACCGCTTTTGACCCCGCGCAGATCGTCGATGTCGGAGCGCACGCGCTCGAAGTCGTGAAGCGTGTCGGCGACGTGGCGCAGCAGCACCTCGCCGGCGCGGGTAATCCGCATGCCGCCGGGCAGGCGGTCGAACAGCTCGACGCCGAGCTCCGCCTCGAGCTTGAGCAGTTGGCGGTTGACCGCGCTCGACGCCACGTTGAGCGTCGCCGCGGCCTTGCGTACCGAGCCGCGCCGCGCCACCTCCTGAAAGTATTTCAAGACCGCCGCATGCACGGCGGCATCATAGCGCGTTCGCTGACCGCTTCGGAAAGACAACCACGGCGGGGTGGTCCTGGTCGGTCGTATAAGTCGGCGAGGCGGCGCCCGGCGATCCCCAACCGGTGACTGCCGCAGCGAAAAACTCGCGATTGATCGCGGTGAACGGCTTTTCATGCTCCGGCAGCTCGTCGTCGGCATAGATGGCGTCGACCGGGCAGACCGAGACGCACAGGGCACAATCGATGCATTCGTCGGGTTGGATGTAGACGGTCCTTCCGCCCATATAGATGCAGTCGACCGGACATACTTTCAGACAAGCGCCATCCTTCACGTCGATGCAGGCGGAAGCAACGACGTACGCCACCTCAACGTCCCTTCCAAGCCGGTTTCCGCTTCTCACGGAACGCGCGCACGCCCTCCTCGCCGTCCGCGGACTGCAGCGCCGCGATCACCGCCGGCAGGCGCAGCGCCTGCGCTTCGACGGCCGTGAGATGCGCGCTGCGGCGGATCGTCTGCTTGATGGCGCGCACCGACAGCGGCGCGCAGGTCAGCACCTCGCCGACCCAGCGCTCGACCGCGGCATCGAGCGCGGCCGTCGACGCGACCTCGTTGGCGATGCCGAGCGTGGCGGCTTCGGCCGCCGCCACGCGGCGGCCGGTGAGCAGCACGCCCATGGCATGCTTGAACGGAATCTGCCGCTGCAGCAGCACCATGCCGCCGTCGAGCGGCATGCGGCCGACGCGGGCCTCGGGCAGGCCGAAGGTCGCATGTTCCGCGGCGACGACGATGTCGCAGCCGAGGACCATCTCGAAACCGCCGCCGAGCGCGTGGCCGTTCACCCGCGCGATGACCGGCACGTCGAGCGTATCGCGCAGCGCGATGCCGCCGAACCCGCCGGGACGCGGACTCGCCCAATATTCGAGCCCGGATTTCGCGACGTTCTTCATGTCGGCGCCGACGCAGAAGGCACGGTCGCCAGTGCCGGTCAGGACGACGCAACGCACCTCCGGATCGCCTTCGATCCGTGACCAGATGGCGAGCAACTCGCCTTCGGCGGCCGCGTCGATCGCGTTGAGGACCTCGGGACGGTCGATGGTAACGCGCGCGACGTGATCGACGACATCGAGGCGGACCGGCATCACTTCGCCCCGACTGTCGCTGGAATCGCACCATACTCGGCCAATACCGCCGCGGTGTGCTCGCCGAGCTTCGGCGGCGGCCGGCGGACGACGAGCGGCGCGTCCGCGAGATGCACCGGCGAACCGACCAGCTTCACGGTCTCGTCTGCGCCTGCCGCCGAGACAAGCATGCCGTTGGCCGCGGTCTGGCCATCCGCGAGCGCGTCGGCCAGGCTCTTGACCGGGGCGCAAAGCAGATCCTGCGCCTCGAGCCGGGACAGCCAATGCGCCGTGGTGTTGGCCTTGAACTGCGTCCGAAAGATCGCGTGCAGCGCGGCCCGGTTCTGTACCTGCATCTCGAATGTGGCGAAGCGTGAGTCGGCCGACAGGTCGTCGATGCCGAGCGCCGCCGAGATGTCGCGCAGCGGGTTAGTCTTGAAGGCGCCGACCAGGACCAGCGCGCCGTCGGCCGTCTCGAACACGCCGGTCAGCGGGTAGGCCGCCCAGTTGAGCTCGCGCGCCCGCATCATATGCATGGCGGCCTCTTGCATCTGCATCGCCAGCATCGAGTCGTAAAGCGAGACGCTGACGACCTGGCCGCGGCCGGTCTTCTCGCGTTGCAGCAGCGCCAGCAGGATGGCCTGCACGAGATGCATCCCGGCGGCATAGTCGGCGAGCGCGGTCGGATAGACCGTGAACGGGACGCTGGCATCGGCGCGGCGCGCCATGGCGCCGCTCATCGCCTGGGCCAGCACGTCCTGGCCGCCTTTATGGGCATAAGGTCCGCTGGTCCCGAAGCCGGTGCCGAAGGCGTAAATGAGTCGCGGATTGATCTTCGACAGCGCGTCGAAGCCGAAGCCCATCCGCTCCATGACACCGGGGCGAAAATTGTTGACGACGACGTCCGCCGTCTCCGCCATTTTAACAACGATCGCGCGCGCTTCGGGCTGGCGGAGATCGAGCGTGACGCTGCGCTTGTTGCGGTTGAGGGAAGAGAAGACCGGGTTGTTGAGGCCGGCCGAATCGTTCGATACCGACGTGCGCGACAAATCTCCCGTGCCGGGCCGCTCGATCTTGATGACATCGGCACCATAGTCCGCCAGAACCTGTGTGGCGCAGGGGCCAAGCATCACCTGAGTGAAGTCGATGACTTTGACGCCGTCGAGCGGCAATGGTGGGCGGCGGTTGACGCTCACGACTGCGCCTCCACGAGAAGGGCATTCTGCGCCGGCACGTCGCCGGGGTCGCCACCCTGGTCGCGGACAATCCGCTGAACTCGCTTCACGTCGACCTTGCGCACGATCTTGCCCGAGTTGAGCGCGATCGCGGCGGCGATGCCCGCCGCCTGGCCCATGGCCATGCAGGGCGGAATCTCGCGCGAGATCTTCTGGGCCTGCGGCGTCGCCGAGTAATGGCGGCCGACGACCAGGAGCTGCTCGACATTGCGCGGCAGCAGCGCACGATAGGGCGTGTAGTAGTCGCGGCCGCGCGCGATGCTGTCGGCGAAGTGGACGCGCTTGATGACATCATCCTTGGTGACGACATACTCGCCGTCGAGCAGCCTCGTCTGCCTGATCCCGGTCTGCGGCGCGACGTCGACGATGTAGCAATTCCTGAAGCCGGGCATCTTGTCGCGCACGAAGTCGACGAGTGCGTGGATGCGCGCGCGGCCGTCGAATTCGGCGCGGGTCAGGTCCTCGACCTTGGTGCCGTCGAGGCCCGGCATATGTGGGCAGTTGCACCAGACGATGCCGGGCAGCGGCGTCTTCAGCCACCAATAGTCCCACGATCCGCCGATGAGCTTCTTCGCCTGCTTGTCGAGCGCGAGGAACGCTTCCGGCTGCTCGAATTGGACGCGCTCGGCCTCATCGGTGTCGACACCGCCGAGGCGAAAGACGGTCGTGACGATGTAGGAGTCCTTGACGTGCGGCGCGCCAGCCGCGGCGGCGACGTCGAGATCGCCGGTGGCGTCAATGATGACATCGCCGAGGATCGCTTCGCGGCCTGCCTTGGTCTCGCAGATCACCCCTTCGATTCGGCCGTCGCGGACGATGGCCGAGGAGAACCACGAGTGCAGACGCAGATTGATGCCGCATTCGCGCACCAGTTCGTCCGAGACGCGCTTCCAGCCGTCCGGATCGAACGCCGCCGCGAACACGATTGGATGCGGCTTGCTATGGCTCATGAAATCGAATGCGCCCCAGCGCGACCATTTGCGCCATTTCACCAGGTCTTGGCCGCGGTCTTGCTCCGGCGGGTAAACCGCTAAGCCGAGCCTGGCCAGGCGGTCGATCATCTCCATGCAGATGCCGCGCACGGAGATTTCGGGGCCGTTCGCCATGTCGTCGAGCACCAGCACCATGCCGCCCGAGGCGAGGCCCCCGAGATAGGGGTAGCGCTCGACCAGCGTCACGCTGACTCCCGATCGCGCCGCGGCGACAGCCGCGGCGAATCCCGCCGGCCCGCCGCCGACCACGACCACGTCCGAGCGCGCGACGATGCGCGCCTCGCGTGGCCCTTCCTGAACTCGATCCTGAGGCATTTCCTGGTTCCCTCTTTGGCCGAACTAGACCACCGCCGGCGCGTGCCAGCGCACGACCAAACGCTCGATCACCGTGATTGCGAAGAAGAAC
>JACQDQ010000528.1 GCA_016201015.1 Pseudomonadota bacterium
CGCGCCATCGCGGTAGCCCCGGCCTTGCCGCGACAGAGTGGCTGCGGTACCTGTTCAGGCAATTGCAACCGTTCTCAAATCTCCGCCAGCCGAGGCGCTGGCGCGCATCCGCGATGCGGTCGGCGCCAAAGGAGTCATCGCCGATGCGACCGAGATGGCGCCGTACCTGGTCGACGAGCGCCACCTGTACCAGGGCCGCGCCGCCCTGGTGGTGCGCCCCGCCTCGACCGCCGAGGTGGCGGCGGTGGTCGCCATCTGCGCCGAGACCGACATCGCCATCGTGCCGCAGGGCGGCAACACCGGCATGGTCGGCGCGGCGACGCCGTTCGAGCATGGCGGCGAGATCGTGCTCAGCCTCGGCCGCATGAACCGGGTCCGCGCCCTCGATCCGCTCAACCGGACGATCACGGTCGAGGCGGGCTGCATCCTCGCCAATATCCAGAAGGCGGCCGAGGGCGCCGATTGCCTGTTCCCCTTGAGCCTCGGCGCCGAGGGCACCTGTCAGATCGGCGGCAATCTGTCGACCAATGCCGGCGGCGTTGGCGTGCTGCGCTACGGCATGACGCGCGATCTCGTGCTCGGGCTGGAGGTCGTCCTGCCCGACGGCCGCGTCTGGGACGGCTTGCGCGGGCTGCGCAAGGACAATACCGGCTATGACTTGAAGCAGCTCTTTGTCGGCGCCGAGGGGACCCTGGGCATCATCACCGCCGCCGTGCTCAAGCTGTTCGCCCGCCCGCGCGAGGTGGAAACCGCCTTCTGCGCCGTGCGCGACCCGGCCGCGGCGATCGAATTGCTCGGCCGCGCCGCCACCGGCAGCGGCGACAACGTCACGGCGATCGAGTTGATCCCGCGCATTTGCCTCGATCTGGTGCTGCACCACGTCCCCGGTACGGCCGATCCCCTGGCCGCGCCGCATGACTGGTACCTGCTAGTCGAGTTCTCCGCCGGCGACACCGGCGGCGCGCTGCGCGGCAGCCTGGAGCGCGTATTGACCGAGGCGATGGAGGCCGGGCTGGTCCGCGACGCGACGATCGCGGCGAGCGCGCAGCAGCGGCAGGTGCTGTGGCGGCTGCGTGAATCGATTGCCGAGGCGCAGAAGCTGGAGGGCGGCAACATCAAGTACGACGTCTCGGTGCCGGTCTCGCGTATCGCCGAATTCATCGCCGCCGGCACCCAGGCTGCACGCGGCGCCGTTCCCGGTGTCCGCGTACTGGCCTTCGGCCATGTCGGCGACGGCAACGTACACTTCAACCTGAGCCGCCCGGAAGGCGCCGATGCCGCCGCCTTCCTCGGCCGTTACGAGGCCTTCAACCGCCTGATCCACGATATCGTCGTCCGCTACGGCGGCAGCATTTCGGCCGAGCACGGCATCGGCCGGGTGAAACGCGGCGAATTAGCGCGCTACAAGCCGCCGCTCGAGCTCGAGCTGATGCGCGCGCTGAAGAAGACCATCGATCCGAAGAACATCATGAACCCCGGGAAGGTCCTCGCGCCGTGAACGACGCGGCCTCCCCGGCGTGGGCCAGATTCGGCGTGCCCACCATGGCGGTCGAGCGGCGCGCCGACGGGGCCACCTTGCTCCGCGCGACCGAACCGATCGGCACCTGTGCTGCCCGAGTCGGCGACATGTTCGCGCGCTGGGTGCGCGAGATCCCGGACCGGCTCTATTTGGCCGCCCGCCAGCCGGACGCGAGCTGGCTCAGGCTGACCTATGGCGAGGCGGGACGGCTGGCACGCGCGGTCGGTCAGGCGCTGCTCGATCGCCACCTCGGGCCCGACAAGCCGGTGCTGATCGTCGCCGAGAACGGCATCGACCACGCCCTGCTGGCGCTGGGCTGTCTCATGGTCGGCGTGCCGTTCGCCCCGATCTCCGCGGCCTACGCGCGGCCCGGCCAGGGCTTCACCAAGATCAAGTACATCCTCGACCTGGTCCGGCCCGGCCTGATCTTCGTCGATAGCTGGGCGCGCTATGCCGGCGCCCGCGGCGCGCTCGATGCAGCGAACGTAGAGACCGTCGTCGCCGGCGAATTGCCGGCCGGCTCGAACGTGACGCCGTTCCAGGCGCTCACCCGGACTGCCGCAACGCCCGCGGTTGATGCCGCCGCCGCCGCAGTCGGCCCCGGGACGCTGGCCAAGGTGCTGTTCACGTCCGGCTCGACCGACATGCCGAAGGGCGTGATCAACACCCATCGGATGATCTGCATCAACCAGGAGATGATGCGGTTCGGCCTGCCATTCCTGGCGGAAAGGCCGCCGGTTCTCTGCGACTGGCTGCCGTGGTCCCACACCTTCGCCGGCAACCACAATTTTCATATGATCCTGCGCCACGGCGGCACGTATTACATCGACGAAGGCAAGCCGGTGCCCGGCCTGATCGAAAAGACGGTAGCCAATTTGCGCGAGGTCTCGCCCACCGCCTATCTCAACGTGCCGCGCGGCTATGCGCTGCTGCTCGACCATCTCGAGCGCGATGCGGCGTTGCGCGATCACTTCTTCGCCGAACTCGACTTCATCCACTATGCCGGCGCGGCGATGGCCGAGACCTTGCAGGCGCGCGTGCGCCACCTGGCGCGACAGGTCAAGGGCGAGCCGGTGCCGCTAGTCTCGGCCTGGGGCGCTACGGAAACTGCGCCGCACGCCACCGGCCGGCATTTCCCGAGCGACCACCCCAGCAATATCGGGCTGTCGCCACCTGGTTGCGAGATCAAGCTGGCGCCGGTCGGCGACAAGCTCGAAATCCGCGTCCGCGGGCCACATGTGACTCCCGGCTACTGGCGCCAACCGGATGCCACCCGGGCGGCGTTCGACGAGGAGGGGTTCTATCGCTCGGGCGACGCCGTGACGTTCGCCGATCCCGCGGATCCATCCCAGGGCCTGCTGTTCGACGGGCGCATCGTCGAGAACTTCAAGCTCTCTTCCGGCACTTGGGTGCATGTCGGCACGCTGCGGCTGGCGGCCATTGCCGCCGGGGCGCCGGCGATCGAGGATTGCGTCGTCACCGGCCACGACCGCGATGAGATCGGCCTGCTGATCTTTCCCAGCCTGGCCGGCTGCCGCGCGCTCTGCCCGCATTTGCCGGCCGACGCAGCAACAAGAAAGCTGGTGGCGGAGCCGCAGGTGCGGCAGGCCGTGCGCCAGGGCCTTGAGCGGCTGAGGGCGGCTGGCGGCGCCTCATCGATGTACGCAACCCGCGCCCTGCTGCTGGCCGAGCCGCCGACCATCGACGCCAACGAGATCACCGACAAAGGCTACCTCAACCAGCGCGCCGTGCTTAGCAACCGGGCGGCGTGGGTCGAACGGCTCTACGCCGACCCGCCCGATCCGGACCTCATCCAGTTGGCATAGGGTGCCGTCGTCATGACCTATTCCGCCCCCGTCCGTGACATGAAATTCGCGTTGAGCGCGATCGCCGAGCTCGACCGCCTGGCCGAGCTGCCCGGCGGCGAGACCGCCGCCCCCGACGTCGTCGCGCAGATACTGGAAGCCGCCGGCAAGTTCGCGGCCGGAGTGCTGGCACCGCTCAACGCGGTCGGCGACCACGAGGGCGCGAAGCTGGAAAACGGCATCGTCCGCACACCGACCGGCTTCAAGGACGCCTACCGGCAATTCGTCGCCGGCGGCTGGAATGGCGTGCCGTTCGACCCCGACCATGGCGGCCAGGGCGTGCCCTGGCCGGTGGCGATGGCGGTAAACGAGATGTGGCAGTCGGCCAATTTGAGCTTCGGCCTCTGTCCGCTGCTGACGCAAGGCGCGATCGACCTGCTGGCGGTGCACGGCTCGGCCGAGCAGCAGCGCCTCTATCTCGGCAAGCTGGTCTCGGGCGAGTGGACCGGCACCATGAACCTGACCGAGCCGCAGGCGGGGTCGGATGTCGGCGCGCTGCGCTGCCGCGCCGAGCGCGACGGCGACCACTACCGCAACACCGGCCAGAAGATCCTCATCACCTACGGCGACCACGATATCACCGAAAACATCGAACACAA
>JACQDQ010000529.1 GCA_016201015.1 Pseudomonadota bacterium
CAGAACGAATATCATCGCGAACGTGATCTGCAGCCCGGAGCGTCGGCCTTCCAATGTTTCGTAGGCGGCAACGGCAGCGCGCGTGTGATCGACATGGGCGACGACCCGCGCCTCGACAAACCGGCCGACCAACAGGTAGACGTCGCCGTAGCCTTCGAGCTTGACGAGGGCGCGGACGCGATCGTCGAGCGCTCCGCCATGCTCTTCGCCATTCGGCGCAAACAGCACGAGCTGGCCCTCTTGCGCGCGCGCCAGCGCCCAATCGGGCACCACTTCGAATTCGAGTGACAATGTGAGGCCGGACCGCGCGAATACGCGGCCGCTGCCATCGAACACGACCACTTCCGTGAGCGAGCGCAACGCCGCTTGCACGTTAACCGTCTGCTGGAAGTGCCGCAGATTGGCCGGCAGGCTCGCACCTTCGCGATTGAGATCCGAGGCCATGGCCAGGATGTCGGCGCGGATGGTGTTGCGATGCTCCTCGAGATAGGCCTCGGCCACGGCAGTCGACTCGCGCAGCGCCTCGCGAACGCGATCGCTGAACCAGGCCTGGACACCGAGATTGAAGAACAACGCCGAGAAGACGGCGACGATGACGGCTGGTGCCGCCGCGAGCGCGCCGAACAGGACGACGAGCCGCACATGCAGCTTGGAGCCGGCCGAGCCGCGGCGCCGCTCCGCCCAAAGCTGCACGATGCGCCGGGCGACGATCGTGCCGAGCAGCAGCAGCAGGATGAGATCGAGATTGAGGAGCAGCAGGACCGTCTTCGGATCCGGCGCGAATTCCGGGCCGGTCAGGGCCGCATAGGTGGCGAGGCCGGAGGCGATCGCCGCGACTGTTAGGGCTATCGCAAGGCGTCGATACAGGTCGACGCGATCCACCCACAGGCGCGCGCGCTGGCCGAGGGACGGTCGTGCAGTCACTTCATCCGTCGTCATGACACCTCGGGATGCGGTCGGCGCCGCGGCCCGTTCCGCGTCGATCGGCCGCGGCGGCGACGCTCCGCCGCGCCGCTACCCGGCTTCGTCACTCACTCCGCATTCGATCTTAGACCCCGCGTGACGCGGATGTCCAATTGCCGCAATTTCTTGCGCAGCGTGTTGCGGTTGAGCCCGAGCAACTTCGCCGCCCTGATCTGATTGCCGCGCGTGGCCGCAAGACTAAGCCATAGCAGCGGCCGCTCGATCTCGTGAACGATGCGGTCGTAGAGGCCGGCGGCCGGCAATCCATTTTGGTGGGCGGCGAAATAGGCGGAAAGATGCCGTTCGACCGCCGCGCCAAGCGACTCCTCCGTTGGGCCCGCCGGCGTCGGCGGCGCCGGCGCCACGTCACGGAGCTCAGCGTCGATCACGTCGGCGCCAATGACATCCGCCGCACACAAGGCAACGACGCGCCGGACAAGATTCTCGAGCTCGCGCACATTGCCGGGCCAATCATAGCTTTTGAGCCGCTCGACCGCGGCGGCATCCAGGCTCTTGGCCGGCAGCCCCTCTTTCCCGCACTGAACGAGAAAATGTCGTACCAGCTCGCCGATATCCTCCCGGCGTTCGCGCAGGGGCGGAATTCGGATCGGAACGACGTTGAGCCGATAGAACAGGTCCTCGCGAAACAGTCCCTGGCGTACGAGCTGCCGCAGGTCGCGATGGGTGGCGGCAATGATCCGCACGTCGGCGCGCAGGCGCGTGCGGCCGCCGACCGTCGTGTATTCGCCCTCCTGCAGCACGCGCAGCAGCCGCGTTTGCGCCTCGGTCGGCATGTCGCCGATCTCGTCCAGGAACAATGTGCCGCTCTGGGCCTGCTCGAAGCGACCGGCGTAGCGCGCGGTGGCGCCAGTGAAGGCGCCGCGCTCATGGCCGAACAGCTCGCTCTCGATCAACTCGCGGGGGATGGCGGCCATGTTGATCGCGACGAACGGCCCGCCGCGGCGCTTGCCATAGTCGTGCAGCGCCCGCGCCACCAGCTCCTTGCCGGTGCCCGACTCGCCGGAGATCATCACCGTCAGATCCGTGCTCATCAGCCGGGCCATGACGCGGTAGATTTCCTGCATGGCCACGGAACGACCGATCAACGGCAGTGCCTCGCCGACCTCATCGGCGCCTGCGGCCTCGGCCGCCGTCCCCGGCCGTCCGGCATTCAGGGCGCGCTCGACGATGCTCACCAGCTCGCGCAGATCGAACGGCTTCGGCAGATACTCGAAGGCCCCGCGCTCGGCCGCCCGCACGGCGGTGAGCAGCGTGGTCTGCGCGCTCATCACCACGATCTTGAGATTGGCCCGGATCTTGCGGATGCGGGGAATGAGCTCGAGCCCATTCTCATCGGGCATTACGACATCGGTGATGACGAGATCGCCGTCGCCGCTTTCGACCCATTGCCACAGCGTCGCGGCGTGGCCCGTGGTGCGCACGTCGTAGCCGAGGCGCCCAAGCGCCTGGTTGAGGACCGTGCGGATCGCGCGGTCGTCGTCGGCGACAAGGATCGTGGCTTGGCCCAAGGTACGTCTACCCGGCCGCGCGCATGTCGGCGATCGGCAGCAGCACGCGGAACACGGTGCGACGCGGCTGGCTGTCGAATTCGACGATGCCGCCAAGATCGCCGACGATCTTGGCGACCAGCGCGAGCCCGAGCCCGCTGCCGTTCGTCTTCGTGGTGACGAAGGGGTCGAACAGATGCGGGCGCACATCGTCGGGAATGCCGGCGCCATTGTCCTGGACAGAGACCACCAGCGGCAGTTGCACCCGGCTTTCGCCGCCGGGAACCGCCAGCCGCAGACCCGGCTGGTAGGCGGTTGCCAGGGTGATCTCGGCACCATCCGGGGGCGCCGCTTCGGCCGCGTTCTTGACCAGATTGAGGAACACCTGAATGAGCTGGTCGCGATGGCCAAGCACCGGCGGTAAAGACGGGTCATAGACCTCGACGAAGCGCGCGCGGCGCGCGAAGCCGCTCTGCGCCAGCCGCCGCACATGCTCGAGGACTTCGTGAATGTTGACCGGCCCGCGATGCAGCGGACGCTCGGAGAATATCTCCATGCGATCGACCAGCGCACGGATGCGGTCCGCCTCGTCGCAGATGAGACGCGTGAGCTCGCGGTCTTGGCCGACGACAGTCTGCTCGAGCAGTTGTGCGGCACCGCGGATGCCCGACAGCGGATTCTTGACTTCGTGCGCCAGCATCGCCGCCATCGCGGTCACCGAGCGCGCGGCGCTGCGGTGGTTCATCTGCTGATCGATCTTGCGCGCCATCGACCGCTCGTGGATCGCCATGACCACGAAGCCATCCGGGTCGGACAGCGGCGCGGCCTGCACGGCGATATGCCGCAGGCCGGTGCGCGGCGAATCCAGCGTGACTTCCGCCTCGGATATGCTTGCCCCCTGCAGCCGCACCTGGCGGGCCAGCGCGAACAATTGGCTATCGGCGGGAAGCACGGCCCTGAGGTCGGTGCCGCACAGCACGGCCGCGCTCGCGCCGAGCAGCTGTTCCGCACTTGGATTGACGTAGCGGACGACGTCGTCCGGGCCTAGCACGAGAACCGCACCGGGCAACGCGCCAATGATCGCGGTCGGGTCCGGTGCCGGCGACGCGGCGACCCGGCGTTGCGGCAACAAGACGCGCGCCATCAGGCCGCCATCCTATCGATGGCCGGCAGCCAGGCGTCGCTGATCGCGCGGCGGACATGCTCCGGGTCGGTCAGTGTCATGACGCGCGCGCGAAATTCCGCCGCGCCGGGAAATCCCTTCGCATACCAGCCAAGATGCTTGCGGGCGTTGCGCACGCCGAGCTCGCTGCCGTAATGCACGAGCATCGCCTCAAAATGCGCCAGCATCGTCGATAGGCGCTGGCCGAGCGTCGGCTCGGGCCGGCGCTCGCCGGTTTTCAGCAGATGAATCACCTGTGCGAGGAACCACGGACGGCCGTAGGCGCCGCGTCCGATCATCACGCCATCGGCACCAGATTGCGCCAGCGCGGCTTCGACGTCGTCGAAGGTCGTGATGTCGCCGTTGCAGATGACCGGAATTGATACGGCCTGCCTGACCTCGCGAACGAACCGCCAGTCGGCACGGCCCTCGTAGAATTGACAGCGCGTGCGGCCGTGGACAGAAATCATCTGGATGCCGCAATCCTCGGCTATCTTCGCCAGTCGCGGGGCGTTGCGGCTATGATCGTCCCAGCCGAGGCGTATCTTCAGCGTCACCGGCAGGCGAACAGCCTTTGCCGTTGCGCTCAAGATGCGGCCGGCGAGCGTCTCGTCGCGCATCAGCGCGGATCCGGCGTAGCCGCCGACGACCTTCTTCGCCGGGCAGCCGAAATTGATATCGATGATCGCCGCGCCACGATCCTCGTTGAGCTTTGCGGCTTCGGCCATCACCTCAGGCTCGCAGCCGGCAAGTTGCACAGCCATCGGGAATTCTTCCGGCGAGTTCGCCGCCATGCGCAGCGATTGGCGTGTTTCGCGGATCATCGCCTGGCTGGCGATCATCTCCGAGACGACGAGTCCGGCACCGGCGGCCTTGACCAGACGCCGAAACGGCATGTCGGTGATGCCCGACATTGGCGCAAGAATCACCGGCGATGACAGCTCGATCGAGCCGATTTTAATGCCCATAATTTAGGCACCAACAAATAGTGATTAAGATTTGTGCGACTCTAGACGGGAATTTGCTGCAATGCAATACCGTTCACCGAGTCGTGATCAACGTCGCCGATCTCAGCCGACAACCACGTCAGTGACGAATTTGACCCCTGGATAGGCCAAGGTCAGCAGCAGATAGGCCACCAGCACATAGCGCGCGGCGCGCCGCCCACTCATGCCGGCACGATGATGCAGCCAGAGGACGATGCCGATCATGACGAACGTGGCAAGGGACAAGACCGTCTTGTGGTCGAGCCGCAGCAGCGCGCGGCGCTCGGTCCAGCCGATCGCCATGCCGGTGGCCAGTGCCACGGCAAGCACCG
>JACQDQ010000530.1 GCA_016201015.1 Pseudomonadota bacterium
CGCCATCGTCGATGCCTGCTGCGCCGCTTGGAACGATCTCACCGCTATCCCCACCCGCCTCGCATCGATAACTACCCGCGACTGGGCCAAAGTGTCATGATTTCCGTCGGTTGGTATCAGCATGGTCTACGGCTTCGTCAAGCAGTCCGGCGGCCATGTCAGGATTTACAGCGAGGTCGGGCACGGTACGACCGTCAGGCTCTTTCTGCCGCTGGACAAAACCGCGAAGGAGATCAAGACCGCTGCCCGCGCCGACGCTGCGGCGCTGCCGCGCGGCGATGAAGCCGTGCTCGTCGTCGAGGACAACGAACAATTGCGGCGCGTGGCGGCGGCGCGGCTGCGCTCGCTCGGCTACACGACGATCGAAGCCGCAAACGCGACGGAGGCGATGGCGGCTCTGCGCTCGGATGTGCGGATCGATCTGTTGTTCACCGACATCGTGCTGCCGGGCGGAATCGATGGCCGCGTGCTGGCCAGCGACGCTACGACGATTCGTCCCTGGCTCAAGACCGTCTTTACTTCTGGATTCGTGCCAAAGGTTCTCGGCGACACGCTCGCCGGCCTCGACATTCTCGAGAAGCCATATCGCGCAGTCGATCTCGCCGCGCGCATCCGGCGAGCGCTCGACGGGCGCATGACGGCGGGGGAAACCACGTCATGACGAAGCCCTGCCTGTTGATTGCAGAGGACGACAAGAAACTCATGAAATTCATAAGGCGCTGCGGCGACTCGCGGCGGTCAGGACGTCCGCGGCATATTTTTCCGCGGCGTGGACGGCAAGGTTCTCCACTCCGCATGCAAATTCGACGAGCCGGTCCCTTGATGGGCGGATCAAGCCGGCCTGGCCGCCGTGGCGGCCAATGTGTGCCCGCCGTAGAGCGCCTTGGCGCGCGCTTCGAAAGCACCGACCATGCGGCGCACCGCCTCGTTGAACAACACGGTGATCAGCGATTGCAGCAGCCGTGAATGGAACTCGAAATCGACATAGAAATCGAGCAGCGTCCCGCCGGAGGGATGCTGCGGCGACGACGGCAGCGGTTCGAATATCCAGTGGTTGTTCAGATAGCGGAACGGTCCTTCGGTGTAGGTCACGTCGACGCGGCGCGGCCGGTCCAGAGTGATCCGCGAGGTGAACCGCTCGCGAATCATCTTATAGCCGATGACGAGATCGGCGATGACGACATTTCCCTCGCGCGTGCGGATCCGCGAGGCAAGGCACCACGGCAAAAATTCTGGATAGCGCTCGACCTGCGCGACGAGATCGAATAGCTGCTCGGGCGTATACGGCAGAACCCGTTTCTCGGCGTGCGTCGGCATTGTCAGTGCGTCTCGGCCAGCTTAGCGGCGCGCGCCGAGCGCAGCGCCGCAAAGTCGCTGTCGGCGTGATAGGACGAGCGCGTCAGCGGCGTCGCCGAGACCTGCAGGAACCCCTTGGCGCGCGCGAGGCGCGCAAGTTCCGCGAACTCGTCCGGCGTGATGAACGAGGCGACCGCCGCGTGCTTCGGCGTCGGCTGCAGATATTGGCCGATCGTCAGGAAATCGACGTCGGCGATGCGCAGATCGTCCATCACCTGCAGCACCTCGGCACGCTCCTCGCCGAGGCCAACCATCAGGCCGGACTTGGTGAAGATCGACGGATCGCGCTGCTTCACGCGATCAAGCAGCCGCAAGCTCTGATAATAGCGCGCGCCGGGCCGAATCGTCGGGTAGAGGCGCGGCACGGTCTCGAGATTGTGGTTGTAGACGTCGGGGCGAGCGCGAACCACCGCCTCGATCGCGCCGTCCTTGCGCAGGAAGTCCGGGGTCAGCACTTCGATTGTCGTGTCGGGCGACGTCTCGCGGATACGTTCGATGCAACGCACGAACTGCATGGCGCCGCCGTCGTCGAGGTCGTCGCGATCGACGCTGGTGATCACGATGTGCTTGAGGCCGAGCTCGCGCAGCGCCTCGGCGACATGATCGGGCTCGTGCGGATCGAGCTGATCCGGCCGGCCGGTGGCGACATTGCAAAAGGCGCAAGCGCGCGTGCATACGGAGCCGAGGATCATCACCGTCGCATGCTTGTTCTTCCAGCACTCGCCGATATTCGGGCAAGCCGCTTCCTCGCACACCGTATTCAGTTTGAGCCGGCGCATCAACGCGCGCGTCTCCGCGTATTCCGGCGAATTCGGCGCCTTGACGCGAATCCACGGCGGCTTGCGGGCGACCGGATTGTCCGGACGATGCGCCTTTTCGGGATGCCGCAGCCGCGGCTCTGTCTTGAGATCGATGGTCATCGCCACTATGTCCGTCGGACCGCCATTAGATGTGGATGGTGCGGCCATAGGCGTCAAGCACCGCCTCGTGCATCATCTCCGACAAGGTCGGGTGCGGGAAGATCGTGTGCATCAGCTCGGCCTCGGTCGTTTCCAGGGTCTTGGCGATGCCGTAGCCCTGAATCAACTCGGTCACTTCGGCGCCGACCATGTGCGCGCCGAGCAGCTCGCCGGTCTTGGCGTCGAACACGGTCTTGACCATGCCCTCGGTCTCGCCGAGCGCGATCGCCTTGCCGTTGCCGATATAGGGGAAGCGCCCGACCCGCACCTCGTGTCCCAGCTCTTTGGCCCGCTTTTCGGTTAGGCCGACGCTGGCCACCTGCGGCATGCAATAGGTGCAGCCCGGCACGTTGTTGATGTCGAGCGGATGCACCTCGTTCACCCCGGCGATCTTCTCGACGCAGATCACGCCCTCGTGCATTGCCTTGTGCGCCAGCCATGGCGGGCCGACGAGATCGCCGATGGCATAGACGCCCGGCTCGTCGGTCTCCAGCCATTCATTGACCGCGACATGCGTCCTCTCCACCTTCACCTTGCTGCCTTCGAGGCCGATATTCTCGACATTGCCGACGATGCCGACCGCGAGAATGACACGCTCGACCGTGAGGTCGGACGTCTTTCCGCCGGCCTCGATCGTCGCCGTGACATTGCCCGCGTTGCGCTTGAGCGCCTTCACCGTCGCGCCGGTGTGGATCTTCATGCCCTGCTTCTCGAAGGATTTGCGCGCGAAGGCGGAGATTTCCTCGTCTTCGACCGGCAGCACGCGGTCGAGCACCTCGACCACCGTCACCTCGGCGCCCATATTGCGATAGAAGCTGGCGAACTCGATGCCGATGGCGCCAGAGCCGACGACAAGCAGCGATTTCGGCATCGATGGCGGGACCATCGCTTCCTTGTAGGTCCACACCAGCTTGCCGTCGGGCTCGAGGCCAGGCAGCGCGCGCGCGCGGGCGCCGGTGGCGAGAACGATGTGCTTGGCGGCGAGATCGGCGACCGGCTTGCTGTCCTTCTCGACCTTGAGTTTGCCCTTGCCGGCCAGCCGGCCGTGGCCGTCGAACACCGTTACCTTGTTCTTCTTCATGAGGAACTTGACGCCGTTCGATAGCTGCGCGGCGACCTTGCGCGAGCGCTCGATTATCTTCTTGAAGTCGAAGCTCACGTTGTCGGCCTTGAAGCCGAAGGCGTCGAGATGGCGCATAAGATGGGCGATCTCAGACGTGCGCAGCAGCGCCTTGGTCGGGATGCAGCCCCAGTTGAGGCAGATGCCTCCGAGATGTTCGCGCTCGACCAGCGCGACATTCATCTTGAGTTGCGCCGCGCGGATCGCCGCGACGTAGCCGCCCGGTCCGCCGCCAACGACGACGAGGTCGAAGGTCTGTTCAGCCACGACGTATCTCCTGCACCTTACACCGACCGCGTGATGCCGCCGTCGACGCGGAGACTTTGCCCCGTGATATAGGACGCTTCGTCGGAAACCAGAAAGGCCACAACCGACGCGATCTCCGCGGCACGCGCATAGCGGCCCATCGGAATACGAACGCGAAATGCCTCCTTCTCCGGCAACGAGTCGACGAAGCCGGGCAGCACATTGTTCATGCGGATTTTCTTCGCGGCGTATTGGTCGGCGTAGGTCTTGGCGAAGCTCGCCACCCCGGCGCGCAATGGCCCGGACAACTGAAAGATCGCCTCCGGCTCGAAGGTCGCGTAGCTCAGGATGTTGACGAAGGCGCCGCCGCCCTGGCGCTCCATCACCGGCGTCACCAGCCGCGCCATGCGCACGACGTTGAGCAGCACCATGTCGACGCCCAGGTGCCAGGCCTCGTCGGCGATTTCGAGCAGCGCGCCCTTCGGCGGATGGCCGGTGTTGTTCACTACCGCATCGATGCGTCCATAGGCGGTGAGAGTCGCGTCGACCAGGCGCTTGAGGTCGTCGGCCTTGGCCACGTCGCCGGCGATGCCGATGCCGCCCAGCTCCTCGGCCAACTTCTTCGCCGCACCAGAGGGCGACAGCGCGGCGACGCGGTAGCCATCCTTGGCCAGGCGTTTCAGGATGCCGGCGCCGATGCCGCGTCCGGCCGCCGTCACGATTGCGACTTTTTGTTCGGTCATCGACGTCTACAGCAACATCGTCAGCGGGTCTTCGATCAACTTCTTGAACGCGACGAAGAACTCGGCGCCGATGGCGCCGTCGACCACGCGATGATCGACCGACAGCGTGCAGGTCATCACCGTGGCGATGGCGAGCGCCCCGCCCTTGACGATCGGCCGCTGCTCGCCCGCCCCCACCGCCAGGATGCAGCCCTGCGGCGGGTTGATCACCGCCTCGAACTGCTTGATCCCGTACATGCCAAGATTCGAAATCGAGAAGGTGCCGCCCTGAAACTCGTCGAGCTTCAGCTTGTTCTCTTTCGCGCGACCGGCGAGATCGCGCATCTCGTTGGAAATCTGTGCCAGGCCCTTGTGGTCGGCGCCCTTGACGATCGGCGTGATGAGCCCGCTGGGGATGGCGACCGCGACGGAGATGTCCACGGCATCATAAAGAATCGTGCCCTCGTCGCTCCACGACGCATTGGCAGCCGGGACCTTACGCAACGCCAGCGCCGCGGCGCGAATCACGAAATCGTTGACCGACAGCTTGTACGCGCCGGGAGCTTCCTTCGGCGATTTGGCATTGAGATCGCCACGCAGCTTGAGCAGCGCGTCGATCTCGCAATCGATGCTCAGATAGAAATGCGGAACCTGCTGCTTGGCCTCGGTCAGCCGGCGCGCGGTAATGCGGCGGATATTGTTGTGTGGCACCAGCCGATGCGGAATTCCGCCGGCGACGGAAGCGGCCGGCCCGCTCGGTGCCGGGGCCGGCGGTGTCGGCGCACGGGCTATGGCAGGAGTCGGCGCGGCGGGCTTGGCAGTGCCGCCGGTGACTGCCACCTCGATGTCGGCCTTGACGATGCGGCCATGCGGTCCCGAGCCACCGATCTTCGACAGGTCGATGCCGACCTGCTGTGCCATGCGGCGCGCCAGCGGGCTGGCGAAGACGCGGTCGCCGCCCTGCGCCGCCGCCGCCTGTGGGCTAGCTGCCGCGGGCACGGCAGCAGCTGGGGCCGCCGCCACCACCGGCGCGGCGGCCGGCTTCGGCGCTGGCGCGACGGCGGCAGTCAACTCGGCGGAGTCTTCGTCCTCAGCCAGGATCAGGGCGATCGGCGTATTGACCTTAACGCCTTCGCTGCCGGCGGGAACCAGAATCTTGCCGAGCGTCCCCTCGTCCACCGCCTCGACCTCCATCGTCGCCTTGTCGGTTTCGATCTCGGCGAGCACCTGGCCGGATTTGATCGCCTCGCCCTCTTTCTTGA
This sequence comes from Pseudomonadota bacterium, assembly GCA_016201015.1. Taxonomy (GTDB): domain Bacteria; phylum Pseudomonadota; class Alphaproteobacteria; order CACIAM-22H2; family CACIAM-22H2; genus JACQDQ01. The sequence continues at coordinate 5,666 of JACQDQ010000530.1, forward strand.
GCCACTTGGCGAGCTTGCCCTCGGTCATGGTCGGCGACAGCGCGGGCATCAACACCTGGATCGGCATGGGTCCCCTTCCCGACTGTCAATTGCGATAAAGCACGGCTTTGGCCGCCGCAGCGATGCTGTCCGGCTGCGGCAAAGTCAGCGCCTCGAGATTGGCCGCGTATGGCATCGGCACATCGATGCCGGCGACGCGCTTGACCGGCGCGTCGATCCAATCGAAGGCCTGCTCCATCATCTGTGCCGCGAGTTCCGAGCCGATGCCGGCGAACGGCCACCCCTCCTCGACCGACACCAGTCGGTTGGTCTTCTGCACCGAGGCGACGATCGTGTCGACGTCGAGCGGGCGCAGCGTGCGCAAATCGATCACCTCGGCGTCAATGCCTTCCTTGCCCAGCGCTTCGGCGGCTTGCAGCGCCTTGCCGACCATGATCGAAAAAGCGCAGATCGTCACGTCCTTGCCCGGACGCACGACCTTCGCGCGGCCGAGCGGCACGGTGAAATCGGGATCGTCCGGCACCTCGCCCGACTGGCCGTAGAGAATCTCGTTCTCGAGGAAGATTATCGGATTCGGATCGCGGATCGCCGATTTGAGCAGGCCCTTGTGATCGGCCGCCGACCACGGCGATACGACCTTGAGGCCCGGGCAATGCGCGTACCAGCTCGCGTAGCATTGCGAGTGCTGCGCGGCGACGCGTGCCGCCGCGCCGTTCGGACCGCGGAAGACGACCGAACACGACATCTGACCGCCCGACATGTAGCGCGTCTTGGCCGCCGAGTTGATGATCTGGTCGACGGCCTGCATGGCGAAGTTGAAGGTCATGAACTCGACGATCGGCCGGAGGCCCATGAATGCGGCGCCGACGGCCAGGCCGGTGAAGCCGTGCTCCGTGATCGGCGTATCGATGACGCGGCGCGGCCCGAATTCCTGCAGCAGGTTCTGGCTCACCTTGTAGGCGCCCTGATATTCCGCGACCTCTTCGCCCATGAGGAAGACGTTCTCGTCGCGCCGCATCTCCTCGGCCATGGCGTCGCGCAGCGCCTCGCGCACGGTGAGCTTCACCGTCTTGGCGTAAGTCTTGTCCTCGGCGACAGTCGCGCGCGGCGCCGGCCGCGGCGCGCTCGGCGCCGACAGGACCGGCTTCGGGACGCTCGCCGCCGGCCTGGCCACGGCCACCGGCGGCGTCGCCGCGGCGGCGCCTTCATCTTCCGCAAGAATCAGCGCGATCGGCGTATTCACCTTGACGCCCTCGGTGCCGGCCGGCACGAGGATTGAGCCGAGCGTACCCTCGTCGACCGCTTCCACTTCCATCGTCGCCTTGTCGGTCTCGATTTCGGCAAGTGCCTGGCCCGACTTGATCGCGTCGCCTTCTTTCTTCAGCCACTTGGCGAGCTTGCCTTCGGTCATGGTCGGCGACAGCGCGGGCATGAGGACCTGCGTCGCCATGGCTCAAGCCCCCACCAGGACATCGGTGTAAAGATCGGAAACCTCGGGTTCGGGGCTCTGTTGGGCGAATTCGGCCGCCTCGGTGACGACGGCCTTGATGTCGCGGTCGACGTCGCGAAGCTTGTTCTCGTC
>JACQDQ010000531.1 GCA_016201015.1 Pseudomonadota bacterium
AGCCGCGGGATCGCGGCGGCATCCTACAAGGGCTTCGGCACCGATGTCGTGGCCGAACTCACTCATCTCTCCGATCAGGTTGCCAGCGATTTCCCCAACGTGGTGTTCTTCGCCAGCAAGCTGATCTTCGTGCGCGACAACTGGTGGACGCGCCTGCTGCACAACCAGACCGCCATCGCCATGCAACGCCGGCTGCACCTGCTCGGCCGCCAGATGGTGATCCTGCCGATGAAACTGAGCTGAGCCAATCCGCGAGACGGATCCCATGCCCAAGAAGCACAACCCGCTGAATCTCAACCCGCTGCAACTGCGCACGCTGACGCTGCTGCAGGCGCTTGCCGAGCTGCCCGAGCACGCCAAGCCTGCCGACGAGCCCGGCGCGATGGCCATCGCCAACTTGTCGCATCCGCACGGCAACCATTTTCATCTCGGCCCGTATGTCGTCGCGGCGCGCGACGCGAGCGGGCTGTCGAACGAGGCGGTATGGGTCGTCCTCGAGCGCAAGGGGCTGATCCAATCGATGTTTCCGCTTGGCTGCGTGCTCCGGGCCGCCGGCCGCGCCTACGATACCGGGCTCAAGAGCCAGATCCTCCACGGCACCGATCACTGAGGAGCACATCGCAAGGCCACAGCCAATCCCGGTACCGGTGCCGCAATCGACGAAATTGCCGATCACATTATCGGCACTCAGCCTGCTGACTCAGGCCGACCTGACGGTGTCCGCTACCAGCGCAGCTCGGGGATGAGATATGTGGGCAACGCGCCGAAGCGCGCGGCAAGCCGCGCCGCCGCGTCCAGCGGCGGCAGTGCGCCCATCTCGATGCCGAATTCGACGCCATGGATGCCGCCGGGAATCCATGCGCTGTCGATGCGCGCCGCCGCCGCGCCGGCGATGTCGGTGCGCAGCCCGTCGCCGATGGCGAGCACGCGGCTGCGGTCGGCGACGCCGAGCAGCCCGAGCCCGGTGTCGTAGATCGCCGGATCGGGCTTGCCGTGGTGGCGCACGTCGCCGCCGAGCACGGCATAACGCTGCGCCAACGCCCCGGCGCAGATCAGCCGCGCCGGCCCGCGCAGCACCTCGAGATCGGGGTTGGCGCAGACCATCTTGAGACCCCGCGCGCGGACCGCCTGCAGCAGATCCTCGTGCGCCGCGATGTCGAGCGAATCATCCTGCGGTCCGGTTACCAGAACGAACGTCGCCGTGCCGAGATCGGCGACCCGCACGAGGCCATTGCCCTCGAACATGCTGGCATTGCGCGGCGTTCCGATGTGGAAGCTGTGGCGCCCGAGCGAAGCGTGCCAGGGATCTTCGCGTCGCGCGAAGGCCTGCCACGCCGCCTCGCCGGAGGACAGCACGGCGTCGAACAGCTCGGCGGCAAGTCCCAGCTCTGCGAGGCCGGCGACGACCGCTTCGGCGCGTCGCGGCGCATTGGACAGCGCGAGCACGCGCTTGCCGCGCGCCTTGAGGCGCATGAGCGCGTCGATGACGCCGGGAAACGGCTTGAGGCCGTCATGCACGCAGCCCCACAGATCGACGATGAACCCGTCATAGCGATCGGCTAGCCCGCCGATGCCGGTCACGGCGGGCGGTGCGGCAGAAATGATATCGGGTGAGACAGGCGCGGTCATGGGCGGGCCGTGCTTCATGCCACGGCGGCGGCGGTTTGGGAAGGCCGCGCTTTCGACCTAGGCTTCGCGCGACGGCCGCGGCTCGCCGAACAGGAATCCCTGGCCGAAATCTATGGGGAAGTCGAGCAGCTCGACCAGCGTGTGCTCGCTTTCGATCTTCTCGACGATGAGATCGATGCCGGCCTGATCGAGCGCCTGCTTGAAGGCCGGCATGTCGAGCGCCTGCGTCGGCCGGTTGATCTCCTCGAGCAGGCGTGTCGCATCGAGCTTGATGAACGAGAAATGCCGCCGCGAGAGGTCGCCAAGGTCGAGATTGAGGTCGCCGATCTTGTCCATCGAGAAGCGGAAGCCCTGACGCGCCAAGCGCTCGAGCTCGAGCCGCACCGCCTCGCCGTGCCGCGACACGTTGCCTTGGTTGAACTCGAAGACGATGCGCGAGGCGAGCTCGCGGTTGCCCGCCATGAAGGCGACAAAGTCGCGGAAGAAATTGGTGTCGGCGAGCGTGTGCTCGGAGATGTTGACGAACAGACTGGCATTGTAGTTCGGCCGTTGCGTGCGGCGCACGAGCTGCACGCAGCGGAACAGCAGCATGTTGTCGATCGCAGCGATCAGCCGCTCGCGCTCGGCCACGGCCAGATACTGCTCCGGCACCACCAGCAGATCATCCTCCGTGCGGATGCGCGAAAAGCACTCGTAATGGCGCCGCTTGCGCTGCGGCAGGCTGACGATCGGCTGCACGTAGAGATCGACGCGATTGCTGCGCAGACCCTCGCGCACAATGTCGAGGAGCTTGCCTTCGTCGAGATCGGTCACGACATGCGGCGGATAGAGCTGGCGCTGGCGTGCCGCGCCGCCGGCCGCCGCCGCCGCCGTGGCGGCAACTTCCTGCTTCTGCTCGGCCTGATTGCGGTTGGAAAGCTGTTCGACCAGCCCCTGCAGTACCCGCACCTCGGTCATCACTTCGTTGATGTTGTCGATTTGCCCTTGGCGCTCCTCGAGCGAATTCTTGATCGTCTCAAGCACGCGCTTGGTCTCGTCGCGCCCGCGCTTGAGCTCGCCGCGCAGCTCGACGTCCACGGCCTTGAGCGCGGCGAGCGCCGCGACCGTCCGGCGGTCGTGGACAAGCCGCGTCAGCACGGAATGCAGGAGCGCGGCGCCGGCCGCCGGCCCCGCGAGGACGGCAAGCGACGGATAGAGTCCGTAGGCGGCGACCAAATCCGGCAGCACAAAGGCGGCGGCGCCGGCGATCAATCCGTAGATCAGGGCGAAGCCGCAATGGAGAATGATGGACATCAGGCGAGGTCCCGGCGCGTCACAGCCGGAGACTGCCGCAGTTAGGTTGACGCATGGTTAACGCGGCGTAAGCCCTACCACGCGGTAAACCGGGGCTAGCGATGGTCGGCGCCAACCGCTTGGCGCAGGACAGTGAACCCGTCGGCGCGCAGCCGCGCGGCCAGATCGCGGCAAATCTCGGCGATCAGGCCCGGCCCCTGGTAGACGAGCGCCGTATAAAGCTGCACCAGCGAGGCGCCGGCGCGGATCTTGGCGTAGGCATTGCCGCCGCTGGCGATGCCGCCGACGCCGATGAGCGGCAGCCGCCCGCCGGTGAGGCGGTACATCTCCCTGAGTACGGTGGTGGAGGGCACAAAGAGCGGCCGTCCCGAAAGGCCGCCGGCCTCGCTCTTGTAGCGGCTCTTAAGATCGGGCGGCCGGGCGATCGTAGTGTTGGCGATGATCAATCCGTCGATTGCCTGGGCCACCGCTACCTCGGCGATGTCGCGCATGTCGTCCGGCGTAAGATCGGGAGCGATCTTGAGCAAGAGCGGCGGGTGCGGCGTGCCGAGCGCGGCGCGCACGCGGCCGACCAGGGCGATCAGCCGCTCGCGCTCCTGCAGTGCGCGGAGGCCCGGCGTGTTGGGCGAGGAGACGTTGCACACAAGATAGTCGGCATACGGCGCAAGCACAGCCGCACCGAGCGCATAATCGGCGGCGGCATCCTCCGTCTCCTTGTTCTTGCCGACATTGATGCCGAGGATGCCGCGCCGCTTACGGTCGGCCAAGCGCTCGACGACCGCCGCCACGCCGCGGTTGTTGAAGCCCATCCGGTTGATGACGGCCGCGTCCTGCGGCAGGCGGAACAGGCGCGGCCTGGGATTGCCGGCCTGCGGCCGTGGCGTGACGCTGCCGCCCTCGACGAAGCCGAAGCCGAGCGCCAGCATCGCGTCCGCAACCTCGACGTTCTTGTCGAAGCCGGCGGCGAGCCCGACGGGATTGGGAAACGTGTGTCCCCACAGCGTCTGCTCCAGGATCGGGTCGTGCGTGACGGCCCGCCGGCCGCCGAGGCCGGCCTTCAGCGCGCGCAGCGTCAGGTCGTGCGCGGCTTCCGGATCGAGCGCGCGCAGCAGCGGAGCGGCGAGGCGAAAGAGGCCGCTCAGGTTACACCGCCCAGGCCCCAGGGGAAGACATGTCGACCGTCCGCTCCCAGCGGCAGTTCGGCGACGCGGCTCACCGCCGACGGCGTCAACACCCCGTAGAGATGCGGGAAGAGCTCACCGCCGCGTGCCCTCTCCCAGCGCAGCGTCGGCCCGACTTCGGCCGCCGCGACCTCGATCAACACGAGATCGGCCTGCCCGGCACGGTGCTTCGCGGCGCTCGCCACGATCTGTGTCGCAGTGGAAAAATGGATGAAGCCGTCGGCGACATCCTGCGTCGAGCCGCGATAGAGCCCGGCCGCCTCGGCGGCGCGCCATTCGTCACGCCGGCACATGTGATAGATGCGCGCCATCGACCGCACCATAGCCGCGCGCGGCCGACTCCGACAACGGCATCCGCGAGCTTAGAATAGGTTCCTAGACAAGACCGGAAGAATAACCCAAAGGATTAGATTCAGGTCTTGTCCGGCTTCGGCCGCCGACTTGCTCGATCAAATAAAACGTAGAAGAAATATATGGTTCTACGCGCTGTGCCGACGCCGCTGCGGCCAAAATCGGCCAATTGCGCGGCGCTGCGGGATATGTGAATATTCTCACATGTTGCGCCACGCCGATATCTGGCAAGCGATCGACCAACTGGCCCGCGAGCGCGGCTTCTCGCCCTCGGGCCTGGCGCGCAAGGCTGGGCTCGACCCGACCACGTTCAACAAGAGCAAACGCGTGGCGCGCGACGGCCGGCCGCGCTGGCCGTCGACCGAAAGCATCGCCAAGATTCTCGAGGCGACCGGCGCCACGCTCGCCGACTTCGTCGCCTATATCGGCACGGTGCCGAGCGCCGCCGGCGCCGTCCGGCGCGTGCCGGTCGTCGGCCTGACGCAGGCGGGCGTGACCGGCCTGTTCGATGCCGCCGGCCACCCGAGCGGCGGCCAATGGGACGAGCTGCTGTTCCCCGAGATCGCCGATCCGCACGCGTACGCGCTGGCGGTCAGCGGCAGCGGACTCGAGCCGATGTATCGCGACGGCGACACGCTGATCGTCTCGCCGGTGGCGGGCCTCAGGCGCAATGACCGCGCCGTGGTGAAGACCAATGCCGGCGACATGCTGATCCGCCTGTTCCTGCGCCGCGGCTCGCGCAAGGTCGAGGTCGCCGCCTTCGACGCACCGCAAGTCGAGCAGACGATCGCCGTCGAAGACGTCGCGTTCGTCCACCGCATCGTCTGGGCAAGCCAATAACGGGCACGGTCATGTCCTAACTCGGAGCACTCGATACCGCCATGGAACACGCGCTCACCTATCTCGACGGAAAATGGCTCGAAGGCAATGCGCCACTATTCGGCGCGCAGACCCACGCGACGTGGCTGTCGTCGGTCGTCTTCGACGGCGCCCGCGCCTTCAGCGGCCAGGCACCCGACCTCGACCTGCATTGCGAGCGGGCGATCCGCTCGGCCGCGAGCCTCGGCCTCAAGGCGCCGGTATCGGCCAAGGAGATCGAGACGCTGTCCTGGGAGGGCATCGGCCGCTTCCCGAAAGAGGCGGAGCTCTATGTCCGGCCGCTGTTCTGGGCCGAGGACGGATTCCTCTATCCCGACCCGGCATCCACGCGCTTCGCGCTGACCTTGTGGGAGGCGCCGCTGCCGCCGCCCACCGGATTCAGCGCCTGCCTGTCGCCGTTCCGCCGCCCGTCGCCCGACACGGCCCCGACGGAGGCGAAGGCGGCGTGCCTCTATCCCAACGTCTCGCGCATGCTGCTCGACGCCAAGCAGCGCGGCTTCGACAACGCCGTGGTCGTCGATCTCAACAGCAACGTCGCCGAGTTCGCCTCGTCGAACATCTTCATCGCCAAGGACGGCGTGGTGCACACGCCGCTCGCCAACGGCACGTTCCTCAACGGCATCACGCGCCAACGCGTCATCAAGCTGTTGCGCGATTCCGGCGCCGAGGTGCAGGAGCGCGCCATCGTCTTCCGCGAGGTCCTCGACGCCGACGAGGTGTTCTCGACCGGCAACTACTCGAAGGTCGTGCCCTGCACCCGCGTCGAAGCGCGGCAGTTTCAGCCCGGTCCGTTCTACACCCGCGCCCGCCAGCTTTATTTCGACTACGCGAAGCGCTGCACGCGGCCGAATTGACGCCCGGTGGCGCGGGCTCAGTCGAACAGGCGGCGGCCGAAGCGGTAGCGCGCGAGCGTGAAGGCGGCGACGGCCAGCGCCGCGACGTAGCCGAGATGCCCCAAGGCGATCCACGGATCTAGCGTCGCGCCGGCGGTGAGCGGGCGGACGACGGAAATCAGGTGCGTCATCGGCAGCGCCCAGGCGATCGCCTGGACGAACCATGGGAACCGGGTCACTTCGAAGAACGTGCCGGAGAACACGAACATCGGCGTGACCCAGAAGGTGAAGAAATAGGCGAAGATGTCCCAGGTCTTGGCGTGCGCCGTCGCGACCAGGCCGCAGCTCGCGAAGCAGACGGCCCCGAGTGCGAGCACTGGCAGCGCCAGCAGCACGCCCGGAAGATACGGCACGCCGCCCCAGATCAGGCCGACGACGATCACGCAGCAAGCCGAGAACGCGCCCTTGGTCGCCGCCCACGACATCTCGCCGAGCATCAGCTCGGTCAGCGTCACCGGCGTCGCGAGAATCGCGTCCCAGGTGTGCTGCAGGCTGAATCGCGCATAGGTGCTGATCGTCGACTCGAAGCTGGCGGCGAACATCGCCGCGTAGCACATCATCCCCGGCACGACGAAGCTCAGATAGTCCATGCCGCCGACCTGGTCGAGCACCGCGCCCAGGCCGTAGCCGAAGGCAAACAGGAAGATCAACGGGTCGAGGACGTTGGTCGTCAGCGACGGCCACATGAGGCGCCGCCAGACCAGCACGTTGCGCCGCCACACCGCGTGGCTGTAGCGATTGACGGCAATCACGGTCGCGTGCGCAGGCATGTCACCCTCCTTGCCGCAAGCTGTGTCCGGTGAGACGCAGGAACACGTCCTCGAGATTGGCGGCGCGGTGCAGATAGGTCGCGTCGCGCGGCAACCGCCGCGTCACCTCGGCAGGATCCGACGCGTAGTAAAGCACGGCGTCGCCGATGTCGTTGCGTTCGAGCCCATCCTCGACGAAGCCGTCGGGCAGCGGCTTTGCCACTTCGAGAACGTGGCCGCGCACATGCCGGTCGATCAGTTGCTGCGGCGTGCCTTCGTCGAGCACCTTGCCGCCATCGATGATGATGATGCGGTCGCACAGGCGCTGCGCCTCTTCCATGTAATGCGTGGTCAGCAGCAACGTCTTCCCGTCGCGCTTCAGATCGAGCAGCCGGCGCCAGATCATCACGCGCGCCTGCGGGTCGAGGCCGGTGGTCGGCTCGTCGAGAATCACCAACTCGGGATTCGAGATGAGGGCCCGGGCGATGATCAGGCGCCGCTTCATGCCGCCGGACAGCTGCATCACCTTGGCCGCGCCGCGCTCCGCAAGCTGCATGAAGTCGAGCAGTTTCGGCACGCGAAGCGCCACCTGCCCGGCTTCGATGCCGAAATAGCGGCCATAGACTTCGAGGTTCTGGCGCACCGACAGGTCGGGATCGAGATTGTCCTCCTGCGGCACGAGCCCGACGCGCTCGCGCAAGCCCCGGCCGAGATCCCTTGGCGCCTCGCCGAACAGGCGCAGGCGGCCGGCGGTGACATGCGTGAGCCCCATGATCATGCGCATGGTCGTGGTCTTGCCCGCGCCATTGGGTCCAAGCAGGCCGACGCAGGTGCCGGGCAGAATCGCAAAGCTCACGCCGCGCACGGCATGCACCGCGCCGTAGCGCTTTTCCAGCGCCTCGACCTCGATCACCGGCGTTTTTGCCGCGGCGCCTTCCACTGTGCGACTCCGTTCGGGAAAGAGGATTGTTCCGTTGGCGCTGAGCTACCCTCTCCCCTTTACGGGAGAGGGAGAATTACGACGCCGTGACTGCCTTGCTCACCGCGCCGCCACTTCCTCGGCGAGGGCGCGGCGGATGAGGGCGATCGTCTCCTTGACGCCGTAGAGCGCGATGAACGAGCCCAGGCGCGGGCCCTGCGCCGTGCCGAACAGCACCTCGTAGCAGGAGAGGAACCAGGCCCGGAGATCGGGAAACGGGTGGCGCTTGCCGACCTCGTAGACTTCGAACTGGATCGCCTCGGCATCGGCGCCGGCCGGAATCTTCTCGAGCACCGCGACCAAATCCTCCAGCGCCTTGCGCTCCATCGCGGTCGGCGCCCGGAAGCGCCGGGTCGGCGTCACGTAGTCGCGGAAATAGGCGATGGCGTGGCCGACCAGCTTGTCGAGATAGGGATTGCTTGCCGGCGAGGCCTTCGGCGCGTAGCGCGAAATGAAGCCCCACAGCACGGCCTTGTCCTCGCTGTTGGCGACGCCGACCAGGTTGAGCAGGATGTTGAACGGCAGCCCGTCGGCCTCCGGCGCCGGCGGCTTGCCGGCATGGATGTGCCACGCCGGATTGTCGAGCCGCTGCTGCGGCGTCTGCGTCGCGAATTTCTGGACGAAGCTCAGATAGTCGTCGACCTGGCGCGGGATGACGTCGAAATGCAGGCGCTTGGCGCTGCGCGGCGAATTGTACATGAACAGCGCCAGGCTCTCCGGCGGGCCGTAGCGCAGCCACTCCTCGACGGTGAGGCCGTTGCCCTTCGACTTGGAGATCTTCTCGCCCTTCTCGTCGAGGAACAGCTCGTAGTTGAAGCCCTCCGGCGGGCGGCCGCCGAGGACGCGGCAGATCTGGCTCGACAGCCTGACCGAATCGATGAGGTCCTTGCCGGCCATCTCGTAGTCGACGTCGAGCGCCACCCAGCGCATCGCCCAGTCCGCCTTCCATTGCAGCTTGCACTGCCCGCCGGTCACCTTTGCTTCGACCAGGCCGCCGTCCTCGTCGCGATAGGTGATCGTGCCGGCCTTCACGTCGTGCGCGACGACCACGGCCTGCAGCACGCGTCCGGTCTTCGGACACACCGGCAGGAACGGCGAATAGGTGGCGCGGCGCTCCGGCCCGAGCGTCGGCAAAATGACGTTGGTCACCGCCTCGTAGTGCTCGAGCACCTTGAGCAAGGTCGCGTCGAACAGCCCCTGGCGGTAGCACGCGGTCGCCGACTGGAACTCGTACTCGAAGCCGAACGAGTCGAGGAAGGCGCGCAGCCGCGCGTTGTTGTGCGCGCCGAAGCTCTCATGCGTGCCGAAGGGATCGGGAATGGCGGTGAGCGGCTTGCCGAGATGCGGCGCCAGCTTCTCCGGGTTGGGGACGTTGTCCGGCACGCGGCGCAGCCCGTCCATGTCGTCGGAGAAGGCGAAGAGCCGGGTCTTGAGCCCCGTCATCCCGGTGAAGGCATGCCGCACCATCGAGGTGCGCACCACCTCGCCGAAGGTGCCGATATGCGGCAGGCCGGACGGGCCATAGCCGGTCTGGAACAATACGTAGCCCTTGGCCGGCGGCTGGCCGCCGAGCCGGGCGACGAGCTTGCGCGCCTCCTCGAACGGCCAGGCGCGGCCTTGATTTACCAGCGTGCGATCCATCGGATTTTCCTTGTCGCGGCGCAAGCTAGGGGCAGCGAGCGCCGGCGTCAATCGACCGCTGGGCCAGCCCCCGGGGCAATCGTATTCGCGGCCGGGTGCCAGTCCTTCGCGGACGTTAGAGGGCCTCATGGTGAGGACGCCGCGGCCAGCGGCCGTCTCGAACCCTGAGGCCGTCTTTCCCCAAATGCGATTGCCCTGGGGCCTGCCCGAGAACGCTGTTTCACGCCGTGCCCCAATCACTTCTTGCTCCGTTTGCTCCGTCTCGTCCGTTTGCTCCGTTTGGTCCGTTTGGTCCGATAGACAGCCAGGCTGATTTGTCTGGCCGGCGACGCCAATGGCCTCGTCCCCACCTGTCA
>JACQDQ010000002.1 GCA_016201015.1 Pseudomonadota bacterium
GACATCATCGTCAAGGTTGGCGGCGCGGCCGTAGCAGCGCCACGCGACGTGATGACAAAAGTTGCCGCCGCGCGCGATGCGAAGCGAACGGCCGTTCTACTGCTCATCCATCGACGAGGCACCGAGCAATACGTCGCCCTCAAGCTTGGTCAGGCTTGAGCGTTCCTGAGCGCAGCTCCGGTGTCCTCGCTCGAGGACACCGGAGTATCCCTTTTCACAATTGGAGGTTTCGATGGCCACGTCGTATCGCGCTCGCACCCTCGCCGGTGGGCTCGTTCCCCGCTGGTTCATCAGCGTCGTCGGCCCGGTGCTGATCGTCGCCGCCCTGCCATTGGCGGCCATCGTATTCGGCATTGCCGTCGGATTGATCGGTGCGTCTGTCGTGGCAAAATCGTTCGCCGCCGGAACCCCCTGTTCGGCCACCACTGCAACTGCGCCGCCGGTCATTGATGCGACCTACACGGTGGTCGAGGACCGCAAGACACAGGTCTGAGTGGCGGCGGCGCCGTTCTGAGTCAAACCACCCGATGGTGGTCGCGGGGCCATTCCGACAGCCATTCTCCTACGTAAGTCGGCTCCGGCCGGTGTACTCGACCAGTCCGTCGGGTGGACACCGCACCGGACCGGCCGCCGCCCCATCGGATCGGGCCGGTGCGGATGATTTGAAACCGTGCCCTCCAACGTGCGATACCAGCCATGATAGACATCGCCACTCTTCCGCGGGTCATGCGCGTTCTGGTGATAGAGGACGATCGCGACGTTGCCCAATACTTGGTCAAGGGCCTGAAGGAGGCCGGCCATGTCGTCGACCATGCGGGCGACGGCAAGGCGGGACTAACCATGGCGATCGGCGAAGGCTACGATGTCATGGTCGTCGACCGCATGCTGCCTGGGCTCGACGGCCTTACCATCGTCAAGGCCCTACGCGCCTCCGACAACCACACGCCGGTGCTTATCCTCAGCGCGCTGGGCGAGGTCGATGAACGGGTGCGCGGCCTATCTGCCGGCGGCGATGACTACCTGGTCAAACCGTTTGCCTTTGTCGAGCTACTGGCAAGGCTCGAGGCACTCATGCGCCGGCAGCAGCCGGCCGCCGCGCAGACCTCGCTCAGGGTCGCGGATCTGGAACTCGATCTGCTGTCGCGCACGGTCAAGCGTGCCGGCCAGACACTCGACTTGCAGCCACGCGAGTTTCAACTCCTCGAGTTCCTGATGCGCCATGCGGGCCAAGTCGTTACCCGCACCATGCTGCTCGAGAAGGTGTGGGACTATCACTTCGATCCCCAAACCAACGTCATCGATGTGCATATCAGCCGTCTGCGGCAGAAGATCGACAAGAGTTTCGGCCGTCCCCTGCTTCACACGATTCGCGGCGCCGGATACAGCCTCCGTGCGGCTCCTTAGGCTGCTGCGCACCTCAACGTTCCGCCTCGCGCTCATTTACGTGGCGCTGTTCGGTGGTTCCGTCCTAATCCTGCTCGGCTTCATATACTGGGCGACGGCAGGGTATATCGCGCGACAGACCGACGAGACGATTGCCGCCGATATCACCGGCCTCGCCGAGCAGTATCGCCAGCGTGGGCTCGACGGACTAGCCACGACGATCACTCAGCGCGTCGCCCGCAATCCGCAGGGAAGCACCATCTATCTGCTCGCCGAACCCGGATTCCGGCGCATCGCCGGCAACATCGACCGCTGGCCACCGGTGCCGCAAGACAGCGATGGCTGGCTCACCTTCACGGTTCAGGACCGCGAATCGGCCCGCGGGGAGGCGTACCAGGCACGCGCACGCCATTTTGTACTTTCCGGTGATTTCAATCTGCTCGTCGGCCGCGACGTCCAGGAGCGTCGCGCACTCCAGGAGCTGATCGTCGAGTCGCTCGCCTGGGGCCTCGCCATCACGCTGGCGCTGGCGCTCGTCGGCGGACTTCTCATGAGCTGGAGCATGGTGCAGCGCATCGAAGCCATCAACCGAACCAGCCAGGAAATCATGCAAGGCGAGCTGGCGCGGCGTATCCCAACCACGGGCACGGGCGACGATTTTGACCAGCTGGCGCACAATCTGAATTCGATGCTCGACCAGATCGAGAGCTTGATGGCCGGTATCCGCCAGATCTCCGACAACATCGCGCATGACCTTCGCAGCCCACTGATGCGGCTGCGCAGCCGCATCGAACTCGCGCGCCAACCGCAGCCCGATGCCGAGCAGCATCGCGCCCTGATCGACGCCATCGCCGCGGAGGCCGACACGCTGCTATCGATCTTCAGCGCGCTGCTGCGCATCGCCGAGATTGAGGCCGGCAATCGCCGCGCCGGCTTCGCCAATGTCGATTTGTCCGCCGTCGCCCGCGACGCTGCCGAGCTCTACGAGCCGGTGGCGCAGGATCAGCATCAGACCTTCGAGGCGAGGATCGAACCTGAGGTCCACGTGCACGGCGACCGGCATCTGCTCTCGCAGGCGCTTACCAACCTGATCGACAACGCGATCAAATACACGCCCGAAGGCGGAACGATCCAGGTCGAGCTTCGGGGCGCCGCCGACGGCGCTGACCTCACCGTCGCCGACACCGGGCCCGGCGTTCCGCCCGAATATCGAGACAGGGTATTGCAGCGGTTCTTCCGCCTGGAGGCGAGCCGCAGCACGCCGGGCAGCGGGCTTGGCCTAAGCCTCGTCGCCGCCGTCGCCAAGCTGCACAACGCGGAGCTCAAACTGCTCGACAACCATCCTGGACTGCGCGCCGTCCTGTCCTTTCGGGCATTGCCGCGGTCGTAACGGCGAGATATTCCACAGCCGCACTTACGGGTAGAATTAAGTCGACGACTCGGGCCGCCATATCGCGAGGTCGAGATCATGACCGATCGTCCCGCTACCCGTACCGAGAAGGATAGCTTCGGCGAGATCGAGGTGCCGGCCGACCGCTATTGGGGCGCGCAGACACAGCGCAGCGTCGAGCTGTTCCGCATTGGCGAAGAACGCATGCCGGCGGCGCTGATCCGTGCCTTCGGCGTGCAGAAGAAGGCGGCGGCTTTGGCCAACATGACGCTCGGCGAGCTCGAGCCACGCCTCGGCGAGGCGATCATCCGCGCCGCCGACGAGGTCATCGCCGGGCGGCTTGCCGACCACTTTCCCCTCGTCGTCTGGCAGACCGGCTCGGGCACGCAGACCAACATGAACGTCAACGAGGTCGTCGCCAATCGCGCCAACGAATTGCTCGGGGCACCGCCTGGCCGGCGGTCGCCGGTCCACCCCAACGATCATGCCAATCGCGGGCAATCGTCGAACGACAGTTTTCCCACCGCCATGCATATCGCCGCGGTGGCTGAAATCCACGACCATCTGCTCCCGGCTCTGCAGCAGCTCAAGGACACTCTGGCCGCCAAAGCGCGCGAATTTGTCGACATCGTCAAGATCGGCCGCACGCATCTGCAGGACGCCGTGCCGCTCACGCTTGGTCAAGAATTCGGCGCCTATGCCCGCCAGATCGAGTTCGGCATTGCCCGCATCGAGGCGACCCTGCCGCATCTGTATATGGTGGCTCAAGGCGGCACGGCGATCGGCACCGGCCTCAATGCCCATCCGGAATTTGATCGTGCCTTTGCCGAAGCGCTGGCGCGCCTCACGGAGCTTCCCTTTGTTCCCGCGCCGGACAAGTTCGAGGCCCTCGCCGCGCACGACGCGATCGTCGCCTGCTCCGGCGCGCTCAATACCGTCGCCGCTGCCTGCATGAAGATCGCCAACGACATCCGCCTGCTGGCCTCCGGGCCACGCTGCGGCTTCGGCGAGATCACGCTGCCCGAAAATGAGCCTGGCTCTTCGATCATGCCAGGCAAGATCAATCCGACCCAGGCAGAAGCGCTGACTATGGTTGCGGCTCAGATAGTGGGCAACCACGTGACCATCACGATCGCCGGCGCCTCCGGCCATCTCGAACTCAACGTCTACAAGCCCGTCATAATTTACAATCTGCTGCAATCGATCCGGCTGCTCGGCGACGCGGCGGCGAGCTTCGCCGAACATTGCGTCGTCGGCATCGCGGCGAATACGGCGCGAATCGCCGCGCTCGTCGAGCGCTCGCTGATGCTGGTCACCGCGCTCAACCCGCATATCGGCTACGACCGCGCGGCCGCCATCGCCAAGCACGCGGCAGCGCATGACCTGTCGCTCAAGGACTCAGCGGTCGCGTTGGGCTATGTCACGGCCGAGGACTTCGACCGCTGGGTTCGGCCGGCCGAGATGGCGGGCGCACGGGGCGGATGATGCCTGGCGCAATCCGCAAACGCTCTGTCATCATCGCTGGTCACCGCACGAGCGTGTCCCTCGAGCCGGAGTTCTGGACGGCGCTCAAGGCAATCGCCGCCAAGCGCAGCGTCTCGATCAACGATCTCGTCACCGATGCCGATAGCCGCCGGCAGGCCAATCTGTCGAGTGCGCTGCGCGTTCTCGTGCTATCGACGTTGCAGGCGGAATTGTCCGCCGCTGCCGCAGCGTCGTCGTCCCCCACAAAGCCTGGAACGGTGCCATGAGGCTTGCCTTTCTGACGCTGCTCGTCGCGGCGCTTGTCGCTTCGACCACGGCACGATCCGACGATTTCGAGCGAGGCGTCGAGGCGTATGAACGCGGCGATCACACCGGCGCGTGGCTGCGATTTTGGGCCATGGCGCAGCAGGGCAACGCGGCTGCCCAATTCAATTTGGCCCAGCTCTACCGCCAAGGGCTGGGCATCGAGCGCGAATTGACATTTTCGCGCTACTGGTACGAGGCCGCCGCGCGGCAGGGCCATGCGCTGGCGCAGTACAGTCTCGGCGTGATGCACGAACGCGGTGATGGCGTGCCGACCGATCCGATCGCGGCCCGCGCCTGGTATTCGCTTGCAGCGAGTCAGAACGTCGAACTCGCCCGCCGCGCCTTGCAACGACTCGATCGCATCACGGCAAGCAACGCTCCGCGCTAGCGCACCGGCACCGCGGTGTCGCCGCGCCGCAGGAGATGCGCCTGCAGCCGATCAATGTCGAATACGCGGCGCGGCGCGTCGAGCGATCCGGTGAGGCGGAGCCCGAAAGGCGGCAGCGCCGGATGCTCGGTCAAGCGAAATTCGTTGGCGAGATCGACTGTCCAATGCGCCAAGTCGATGGTGCCGCGCATGCGGGCCTCGCCGGCGACCGCCGAGAGTTTCAGATCGTCCGTACGCGCCACGCCACGGTCGACATGGAAGCGGCCCTCGAGCGCGGAGAACGCCGTGCTGCCGCCGCCCAGTCCGAGCTGTACGAACGTGACGATATCGATGGGTTTGTCGATCTCCTTGAGCCGTCGGTTCATCGCCGACAGATCGTAGCCGTCCAGCCGGCCATTGCGGGCAGTGACGGTCGCTTCGCCGGCAAGGCTCGAAACGAGATCGGCCACCGTCGTCCCGTTGGCCGTGAGATCCAGAACGAGATTGCCGCGGCCGCCCACCGTCTCGATGTCGGCAACGGCAACCAACACTTCCCGCAGGTCGGCGTCGGCGAGCGTCATACGGCCGCCAAGCTCGAGCCGTTCGCGACCGCCCATATGACCATCGAACTCGAAGCGGCCGCGATACATCCTGCCCGACAATTGCGGCACCTCAACGACGCCATCGGTGAGACGCACGACGAGACGCGCGCCGTCAAGCCGGTATTTGCGGAAGCTCAAGCTTTGGCACGCCAAGCCGAGCTCGACGTCAATTCCCCGCAATGCCGAGAGATCAAACGGGTCGCGCGGCCACGCCGCTGCCGGTGCCGTAACGCCGCCGCCCCGGCCGGCCATGGCACGAGCCGGCAGCACAGCAGAGCCCAAGACGGCCGGACCCACGAATTGATCGAGCAAGACGTTGCCGCCGCTCAAGCCGGCGGTGAGCTTCGGCCGCGGCCCGGCGAGGCTGAGGCGCGCCGTGCCGCCAAGTTCCGTCGGGCCCAACTTCAGGGCAAATTTGTCGAGCGCGATCTCGCCCGGATCGGCGTTCTCGAGACGGCCGGCAAAGGATAAGGGGCCAATGACCTGGGCCGATGCAAACCCGATCGCCCGCAGCACACGAGCGGCATCCGGTGCGTTGATCTCGACTTCGGCCGCCATTCGCGGGCTCTGTGCGGTATTCGACATCGTGCCGCTCGCGTGGATCGCCGCTCCCATGACGTCGTCGACCTGCACATCGCGGACGGCAAGGTCGCCGTTGAATAGCGTGACATCGATCGCGAGCCCTTGCATCGGCGTCGCGAGCATTGTCAAACTGCCGACGCGCAATTGAAGATTTGCGTCGAACGCTCCGAGCCACTGTGCGAAGCCCTGCTTGCCGACCACTGCCGGCGCGCCGTCCACCGCGACCGCGCGGTAAGCATCGACGTTCAGCTGATCGATACGCAAATCGACGCCGAGGCCGAGGCGCGGCCCGGCAGCGACCGCGATGCCGCCCGAGACGCGGCTGGCGTCGAGGCGAAACTCCAGGTCCGCAATCTCGTAGCGCGAAAGCGGGCCGCTGATCCGCGCTCCGCCCTCAAACCGGCGCAGGCGGTCAGCGGGTACACCGGACACGTCGAGGCCCGTCCATTCGAGCAGAACACGCAGATTGTCCGATGCTGCTTCAATCTCACCGTCGAATCTCGGAGCCGCGCCCGATACTGTAAGCTGGCCAGAAAGCGTCAGGTCCGTGCCGCCGGGCAGCTGCGCTGCCGCCTGATTGACGATCAGATCGCCGCGGTTGAGTGCGGCGTTGAATCGGGCCTGCCGGATGAGATCGCCGCCGAGCGTGATCGTCTCGATCGCGAGATCCAGTGTGCCGTCTACCGCCTGCGGCAGCGCAAGTTCCGTCGGCGCCGCTGCCTGGGCCGGCACCGTCGGCCGGCCCCGCCAACGATCGAGGTCGAGATGAGTCATAGCGAGCGCCATATCGATCGCCGGCACCGCGCCGAACGTCACGGTGGCGCCACCACCCGCGCGCGCATCCCCAAGCTGCAAAGACAGTTCGTTAAAGACAAGTCCGCGGGCAGTGCTGGCGAGCGCTCCTGTCGCTACGAATGACTGCCCCATAGCCGCACTCAATGACCCGCCGCCCGACATCTTCAATCCGAATGGAACCAGGGCCGCGGCGAGATTCGCACCATCGATCTGCACCCGCCCCTGCAGCTGACCTTGCGTGCCGTCGCGATCCAGTGACCCGCCGAATTGCGCGCGGGCGAGATTCTGTTTGATGTCGACATTGATCGACACTGCAGCCGGTCGGCTCGCCGACAATTGTCCAAGGGCACCTTCGAATGCGAAGAACAGCGTCCCAATCGCCGCTTCGCCGGCCGCGCGCGCCGGGCCGGACAGGGACGTTGCCGACAGCCGCGCGTTGATGCGCTCCACGACCGTATTCGCGCCGCTGCGTGCATCGCGCCACGTGAGGCGCCCATTCTCTATGAATACGTTGTCGAGGCGTATCGTTTCACCGCGTCCATCGTTGCTCCTCGACGCGAGGTTCCCGCCATCGGCCGCACCCACCGGCAATGCCGGAGTCCAGGATCTGCGACCGTCGGCCAGCGTCTCGAGCTGGAACCACGGGTCGACCAATCGAATCTGCGCGACCTCAAAATGTCCGGAAAACACCGCGCCCCAACCAAACAGCACATCCAGCTCTTTGGCCCGCACCAGGTCGCGCGTCGTGAAACCGGGACCGCCCGCCACGCGAAACTCGATCAGCCGCAGCCGCGGCGCCGGCAGCAACGCCGCCTCGATCGTGCCATCGATCGTCAAGTCGTAGCCGGCCGTCTCCTTGATCCATCGCGTAATGGCCGGCGCATAGCGATTCCAATCGACGAAGGAAGGCAGGATCAGCGCCGCCCCGATGCCGAGGACGACAAGCGAAGCGACGGCGGCCAGCAGCTTCCTCATGCCGGTCAGTATAGGCGAGATGCCGAGATCGACCCAAGCGCCGGCGCCATCTCGGGCACGCTTCCGCCTGCCGATGCGCCGTTCACATGCGTACGATCTTGCCGGGATTCATCAGGTTGTCGGGATCGAGTGCGTTCTTGATCATCCGCATCACCGACACCGCTTCGCCGTGCTCGGCGACAAGAAAATCGACTTTGCCGTAACCCACGCCGTGCTCGCCAGTGCAGGTGCCGTCGAGCGCGAGGGCTCGCGCGACAAGCCGCCGATTGAGCCGCTCGCACTCGGCCACTTCCTTCGGATCGTTCGGATCGAGCACCAGCGTCAAATGAAAGTTGCCGTCGCCGACATGCCCGACGAGCGGCGCCGGCAGGAACGATGTGGCCAGATCCGCCTTCGTTTCCTCGATGCACTGCGCGAGACGCGAGATCGGCACGCAAACATCCGTTGCCCACACTTGGCAACCCGGCCGCAGCGCCTTATTGGCGTAGGCGGCATCGTGACGCGCCTGCCACAGACGCTTGCGCTCCTCGGCGTTGGTTGTCCACTCGAAGTTGGTGCCGCCGTGTTCGCCGGCAATGGCCTGCACCATTCCTGCCTGCTCGGCGACGCTTGCGGCGCTGCCGTGGAATTCGAGCCACAGTGTCGGCGCCACCTTGAGGCTGAGCTTGGAGTACTTGTTGATGGCGTCCATCTGCAGCTCGTCGGCAATCTCGATCCGCGCCACCGGAATGCCGGACTGGATGGTCTGAATGACCGTGTTGACCGCCTCGCTCACGGTCGGAAATGCGCACATCGCCGTCGAAATCGCCGCGGGAATGCCGTAGAGGCGCAACGTGATCTCGGTGATGATGCCGAGCGTGCCTTCCGAGCCGACGAACAGCCGCGTCAGGTCATACCCCGCCGAGGACTTGCGCGCGCGCTTGGACGTGCGAATGACCCGCCCATCCGCCAGCACGACGATCAGGGCCAAAACGTTTTCACGCATCGTGCCATAGCGCACGGCGTTGGTTCCGGAGGCGCGCGTCGCGGTCATGCCGCCGAGGCTCGCATCGGCGCCCGGGTCGATCGGGAAGAACAGGCCGGTATCGCGCAAATACTCATTGAGCTGCTTGCGCGTCACACCCGGCCCAACGCGGCAATCGAGGTCGTCGGCATTGACCTCGACGATCTGATTCATCCGTGACAGATCTACGCATACGCCGCCGTGCAGCGCCGCGACGTGACCTTCCAACGACGTGCCCGTGCCGTAAGCGATGATCGGCACCTTGTGGCGGGCACAGATCTTGACGACGGCGCTCACGTCCTCGGTCGACGTGGCGAAGACAACGGCATCGGGCGGGACGGACGCGTGATAGGACTCGTCCCGGCCGTGCTGCTCACGTACTGCGGCGGCCGTGGACAGTCGGTCGCCGACCAGCAATTTGAGTTCGGCGATCGCCGCCTCGCATGCGGCGGGTTCTACGCGTCGATTCGAGATGGGCGCGGGCATGACAAGTGCTCCTCAAAGCCACTTCTAATCTAAGGCGAGCGTGCGCAACTCGCAACGCGCTCTGCAATCTCGTTCCGGATTCCAAGCTCTGCTGCGGCCGGCGCGTCGAACCTGCGGCAGCACCTTTTCGCGGATTGCGGCGAGCTCTTCCAGGTGCGGTGCGGCCGTCGCCAGCGCCGCCGCCGTTGTCGCCATGCGCGTAGGCAGTCGCGTCCGCCGATGAAAAATTATTGCGCCAATTCTGATCGGCAGAAATATTGCCGGCGATGCGGTTTACACTTGGCCCATGGGACGCCGCTAAGCCCTTGATATAGACTAGAATGGGCGCTCCGGGGGCGTCGACGAGGCTTTGACGAAGAACCCTACCCCCTTGCAATTCCAGTGCAATTCATTAAATCACCGGTCCAGCAACGGGCGGCAGGCTGTTCCGGGAAGGCGGTCGGTCCGAAAACGACGGGGGTGAGGCGTATGTCCGAGATGCTGTCCATCCGGAATCTGACTAAACGATTCGGCCCGATCCTGGCGGTCGACGATGTGTCCTTTACGGTGTCGCGCGGCGAGGTGCTTGGCTTCCTCGGACCGAACGGCGCCGGCAAGTCGACGACGATGAAAATGATCGCCGGTTATCTGGCCCCGACGGGCGGCACCGCAGTCGTGTGCGGACATGACGTGATCGACGATCCGGTGGAGGTCAAACGCCAGATCGGCTATCTGCCGGAGGGCGCCCCCGCTTA
>JACQDQ010000502.1 GCA_016201015.1 Pseudomonadota bacterium
GCGGTGAAGACATAGGCGGCGTCCTCGGTCCAGTAAGGCGCGCCGTCGATCGTGTGGAAGCGGAAGCCGAGCCCGGCCGCGCGCTCCTTCCAGTCGTCGCGCGCTGCGACTTTTATGCGTTGCATGCGCTGCTTCCCCCTCGGATGCGCTTAGGAGGAGGCGCTGCCCGACGCCGACGAGCCGAAGCCGCCGCGCGCGACGCCGGCGCTGGCAACTCGGCCGCCTGATGGCGCGCGTGGCGGGCTCATCCGGCTCTCGCTGATGCGCCCGACCGTATCGCGGCCGGAATAAGCGGTGTTGTTCAGGTCGCGGTAGAGCGGCTGGGCAGTCAGGCCGGATCCGCCGCCCATGCTGCGGCCGGCGAGGTAGCCGAGCATGGCCGGCATGAACCAGCCGCCGCCATGCGACGCCTGCGAGGCATCGGCGCTCGCCGTGGCGGATGCGGGCGGGCTGCTGCTCGACGGGCTCGCGGACGTGCGACTTGAGCTGGACGAGGACGCCCGCGACTGCTCCGCCTGAGAGGTCGCGCCGACGCAATTGTCGACGCCGAACTGCGCTTCGCATTCCTCGCGGTTGGCGAACGCCGGCGCGGTCTTGAGATGCTGCGCGCGAGCGTCGGCCAATGCCTGGCGGCAGGCTTCGGAATCGTATTTGGCCGCACACTCCTTTTCGTCGCGGAAGAAATCGCTGCTGGCCACCGGGTCGTTTTGATCGCAGCCGGCCAGGCCGATGAACCCGGCCGAGCCCAGCAGCACCAGGCGTATGGAACGAGAACGCTTCATAGTCCGCCTCCCGATCCGTTCATTGGCGGCAATTTATCGATGCGGCGCGCGGTGCCGAATTCAGCGCCGACAGCCGCCTCAGCGCAGGAAGAGCAGGGCGAGCATCAATGCGCCGACGGCGATGCGATACCAGGCGAAGGGGATGAAGCCGTGGCGGCTGACGAAGCCGATCAGGGTGCGCACGACGAACAGGGCCGCCACGAAAGCGATGACCGAGCCGATGAGGATCAGCTCGATGCCCTCGGCGGACAGCGACGACCGGTTCTTGTAGAGGTCGTAGACCGACGCCGCGAACATGGTCGGGATGGCGAGAAAGAACGAGAACTCGGTCGCCGTCTTGCGGTCGACGCGCATCAGCATGGCGCCCATGATCGTGGCGCCGGCGCGCGACACGCCCGGCACCATCGAGATCACTTGGAAAAAACCGATCTTGACGGCGAGCCCCATCGAGAAGTCCTCGATCGTGTGGTGCTGCGCCATGGCGACATGCCGCTCGATCCAGATGATGGCGATGCCGCCGAGAATGAGGGTAACCGATACGACCCACGGGTTGAACAGCAGGCTCTTGATGATGCCATGGGCGAAGGCGCCGATGACCATGGCCGGCAGGAAGGCAATCAGCACGTTGCGGGCGAAGCGGAAGTCCTCGGGATCGGAAAACAGGCCGAAGGCGACGCCGGTCAGCTTGGCGCGATAGGCCCAACACACCGAGAGGATGGCGCCGAGCTGGACGACGATCTCGAACACCTTGCCCTCGGGGCCATGGAAGCCGATGAGGTCGGTGACGAGGATGAGATGACCGGTGGAGGAGACGGGGAGGAACTCGGTCAAACCCTCGACGACGCCGAGCAGCACGGCGCCGAGTAACGTCGCGATGTCCATGTGCGGAAAGACCCCCAGGGCGCGAATCGGCCGCCATGATGCGCAGGGTTCGCGCAACCGCGCAACACGGGGCCACTATCGTGAGACCGGTGCCTTAAGACTTAATGAAGCAGCCCAGCTACGCGCTAACGGTTCAGTCCCAATGTCTGAATTCTATTGATCGTCATTGCCGGGCCGCGCCAACGGCGCGTGACTCGGGCATGAGGTGCCAGAGCCGCGGCGTTACGCAGCGGAACCGTCGCAACAGCAACTTGATGCGTACGTGAAGCTTAGGCGGCGGTGCCGCCGACGGTCAGCGGATCGATCAGCATGGTCGGCTGGCCGACGCCGACCGGCACGCCCTGGCCGTCCTTGCCGCAGGTGCCGATGCCGTCGTCGAGCTTCATGTCGTTGCCGATCATCTTGACCCGCGTCAGCGCGTCCGGCCCGTTGCCGATTAGCGTCGCGCCTTTGACCGCTTGGCCGATCTTGCCGTCCTCGATGAGATAGGCCTCCGAGGCCGAGAACACGAATTTGCCCGAGGTGATGTCGACCTGGCCGCCGCCGAAATTGACGGCGTAGAGGCCGCGCTTGACCGAGCGGATGATCTCCTCGGGCGCATGCGGCCCGGCGAGCATGTAGGTGTTGGTCATGCGTGGCATCGGATGATGCGCGAAGCTCTCGCGCCGGCCGTTGCCGGTCGGCCGCATGCCCATCAGGCGCGCGTTCTGCCGGTCCTGCATATAGCCGACCAGCTTGCCGTCTTCGATGAGCACAGTGCGCTCGGTCGGCGTGCCCTCGTCGTCGATGGTGAGCGAGCCGCGGCGGTCGGCGATGGTGCCGTCATCGACCACGGTGACCCCGGGGCTGGCCACGCGCTGACCCATGAGGCCGGCAAAGGCGGAGGTTTTCTTGCGGTTGAAGTCGCCTTCGAGGCCGTGGCCGATCGCCTCGTGCAGCATGACGCCGGGCCAACCCGGCCCAAGGACCACCGGCATCTCGCCGGCCGGCGCCGGCACCGAGCCGAGATTGACCAGCGCCTGGCGCAGCGCTTCGTCTATTGCCCGCTGCCAGGTCGCCGGATCGACCACGTGCGCAAAGGCGAAGCGGCCGCCCGTGCCGTAGCTGCCGGTCTCCTGCCGGTCGCCGTCGCCGACGACGATCGATACATTGAGGCGGACCAGCGGCCTGATGTCGGCGGCGCGGCTGCCGTCGGCGCGCAGAATCTGCACCGCCTGCCACTCGCCAGAGAGGGAAACCATGACCTGGCGCACGCGCGGGTCGCGGCGCCGCGCCGCGGCGTCGATCTCGGCCAGCAGCTTCGCCTTGTCGGCGAACGGCATGAGGCCGAGTGGGTTGTCGTCGGTATAGAGATGGCGGTTGGTGCCGGGCGGGGCGTCGGCGATGGTGCCGGCATGGCCGGCGGTGACTGCCTTGAGCGTGCCGGAAGCGCGCTTGATCGCCTCGTGCGAGAGATCGGTCGAGTGGGCATAGCCGGCCGCCTCGCCGGCCACCGCACGCAGGCCGAAGCCCTGTGCCGTGTCGAACGACGCGCTCTTGAGCCGCCCGTCGTCGAAGGCGAGGCTCTCGGACTGGCGGTATTCGAGGAACAGCTCGCCGTCGTCGGCGCCGCGCAGGGCGCCGCCGACCAAGCGCTCGACCTGCGGCCGGTCGATCCCGGCGCGGCTGAAGAAGAGATCGTCGGTGCGGGCGAGACTGCTCATGGGTGGGGCTCCAGCTGAGAGGGCCGCGGGTCACACGTGAAGATAGGCCTTTGCGGCGGGGTTTTCAGCCCCGTGGTGGTCGCCCAAGCATGGCCTCAATAAGCAGTTCGACGGCCATCTCGGTCAGAACTTCGCGAATGGTTCGGGCTTCCTCGGTCTGCGGGTCGAGGCGATTGAGCCAACGCAGATAGGTGGTAATCTCCCGATGGACTGTGTGGGATGTCGGTCAAGCTGCCGCTGCCATCGCGCGAACAGCCGCTCGCTCTGTTCCCAGATAGAGCCTATCGCTTGGCGGCACCGGTGGCGTCTGCCGCCATGAACTCGTCGACGTCCGGACCGTCGAATACCGGCGCGGCCTTGCGGAGGCGCGCAATTTCCGCCTCGATACGGCTGTCCGGCACGCCGCGACGCTCCAGGACGCGACGCGCCGCCGCCCGGAACATCTCGTCAAATGTCGCGTGGCGCGCGTCGAGCTCTACGGTGACGGTCGTCCCCCCCCCTTGGTCGTGTGTCGCGGCATCTTGTGCCTCCAGCACGAATGCGCGGATTATACGCCGATCACGGCGCCTTTGCAGCCTTGGCACGATTCGGGCCATCATCGCGCCGTGCCGCGGCAGGGGTCTCCCTCGCCCCACCGATTGCGGCAAATGGTCGCACGAAAGCGTTTCGTCCAGGCGCGGCAAGGCGTTATAATTGCGCCGTCGCGGGAACTTTGCGCTGCGGGACCGGTTGTGGACCGCCCGCCCCGTGGTGTATTTTCCGAGTCGGAATTTGGACGCGCCGGGCGATCGCAACGGGGGAGCCGTGCCGTGGTGAACGGGCGGGGGTCCGCAGGCGGTCGCACGCGCCATTTGGGCAATCAAGTCGAGGGCATCGGATAAGCCATGGGTTGGAAAAGAGTCGCTGCCGGCACGTTCGTCATCGCCGTCGTCATCCTCGCGGCATTTAGTGTGCTCGCCCAGGAGCCGCAGCCCTGGCAGCTTGGCATGCAGACGCCGGCCTCGCCGAGCAAGCACAAGATCGAGGATCTGCACAATCTGCTGCTGGTGATCACCACGGTGATCACCATCTTCGTCCTCGGCCTGCTCATCTACACCATGATCCGCTTCCGCGCCTCGGCCAACCCGAAGCCGTCGCGCGTGACGCACCACACCTGGCTCGAGGTGGCGTGGACGGTGGTGCCGGTGATCATCCTGCTGATCATCGCCATTCCGTCGTTCAAGATGCTTTACTTCATGGACCGCACCGTGGATGCCGACATGACGCTCAAGGTGGTCGGTCACCAATGGTACTGGTCCTACGAGTATCCGGATAACGGCGATCTCAAGTTCGACAGCTACATGATTCCGGACGCGGACCTCAAGCCGGGCCAGAAGCGGCTGCTCGAGGTCGACAACCGGCTGGTCGTGCCGGTCGGCGCCACGATCCGGCTGCTGATCATCGGCACCGACGTGATCCATTCGTGGCTGGTGCCGGCGCTCGGCGTGCAGCTCTACGCCATGCCCGGCCGCGTCAACGAAACCTGGGTACGCGTCGAGCGGCCGGGCGTCTATTACGGGCAGTGCAATCAGATCTGCGGCACCAACCACGCCTATATGCCGATCGCCATCGAGGCGATCCCCAAGGAGGCGTTCACGCGCTGGGTCGACGAGGCGAAGAAGAAGTTCGCACAGAATCCCGAACTGCCGCTCGCCGTCGCCGCCGCGCTACGCTGAACAGTTAAGGACCGGAACCGGACAAGGTGCAGCCATGAGCGCAGACGATTCTCACGCGGTGGGTCACGCCGAACATCACGATCACCGTCCCTGGGGATGGCGGCGGTGGGCCTATTCGACCAACCACAAGGACATCGGCACGATGTATCTTGTGCTGGCGGTCATCGCCGGCCTCGTCGGCGGCCTCGCCTCGGTGATCATGCGGCTCGAGCTGCAGAACCCCGGCTTGCAGTACGTGCTCGACGGCCACCACTGGAACATCATCATCACCGCGCACGGCCTGATCATGGTGTTTTTCGTGGTCATGCCGGCATTGATCGGCGGCTTCGGCAACTGGTTCATCCCGCTGATGATCGGGGCGCCGGACATGGCCTTCCCGCGGATGAACAACATCAGTTTCTGGCTGCTGCCGCCGGCCTTCCTGCTGCTCGCCGGCTCGGCTCTGGTCGGTGGCGGCGCCGGCGTGGGGTGGACGGTCTATCCGCCGCTCAGCGCGATCCCCGACGCTGGCCCGGGCCAAAACCTCGGCACTGACCTCTGGCTCATCAGCATCGGCATTTTTTGTGTGGCTTCGAGCCTGGGAAGCATCAACTTCCTCGTCACCACACTGCGCATGCGCGCCCGCGGTATGACGCTGATGCGGCTCCCGCTCACCGTGTGGGCATGGTTCGTCGCTGCCATGCTTTCCCTATTGGCCTTCAGTGTCCTTCTTGCCGCCGCCATCCTTCTCTTCAGTGATCGTCACTTCGCCACTAGCTTCTTCGTTCCTGGCGGCCTCACCGTGAATGGGAACCTCGTCCACCACGAGGGCGGATCGCCGCTGCTTTGGCAGCATCTTTTCTGGTTCTTCGGACACCATGAGGTCTACATCACCATTCTGCCCGGGATGGGACTGACCTCGCACCTGCTCGCGACTTTTGCGCGCAAGC
>JACQDQ010000503.1 GCA_016201015.1 Pseudomonadota bacterium
CGCGCTCACGCCGCGGGCTCGCTCCGCCGTCGCCGGCCGCGCGCTCACTCCGCCGGAAGCGCGGAGCGCGCTGCCGCCGATTCGGCGGGCCGGAACACCAGCCAGGCGAAGAGAAGAATGTCGGCAAATACGATGATCGAGCCGGCCGCCGCGATCGGCTCGCCGCTCTCGGTTCCGGTCCGCACGAGCCCGACGCCGACGGTCAGGATCGCGGTGCCGACGATCCACACCCATGCCTGGATCGCCGCCAACCGGCCGCGGTCGATCGCCGGATGCAGATGGTAGTAGATGCCGAACAGGAACAGCGACACCCAGCCGAGCAGGTTGAGATGCGCGTGCGCCGGCATCGCCGCATGGTCCTGCGACACGGCCATGACGATGCCCCAGGCCATGCCGACGATGACGAACAGCACGGCGGCGCGAAAACTCAAAACCGAAGCCTTCATGGCAACCTCCTCCTGCGGGCCGGCATTTCCCGGCCGACGCATCGCGACACGCCCGTCCCGCACCTTGCCGCGAGCCGGCCCTAAAAGGCGCCTCTCTTATTCGCTCGGCCGGCGGCGGTCAAGCGGCATTTGGGTACGCACCGCGCGCATGTCCGTTTCGTTCAATCGCGGATAGTCGGCGATGAGTCCCGCCGCCGTCATGCCCGCCGCGAGCTTGCGGCGAATCTGCGCCATCGTCACCCCCGTGCCGTCCGCGCCATCGGCGCCGATAGCCCGCCTACCGCCCTGCCGCGGCTCGCCAATCTGGTTGCCGCGGCGATTGTGGCGTAACATGGCCGCACCTGCTCTTGCGGAAAGGCGGGCCGATGGGCGTTGCGCACGAGCCGTGGCTCGTCGTGCTCTCTATGATTGTGGCGACGCAGGGCGCCTATGTCGGCCTGAGCCTGGCCGTGCAAGTCGCCGAGGCAGCCGGATTGCGGCGCCGCCTGCTGCTCGCCGCAGCGGCGATCTCGCTCGCGGTCGCCATCTGGTCGATGCATTTTGTCGCCATACTGGCGGCGCGCCTGCCGTTCGCCGTCGACTATCTCGTCTTCCCGACGCTGCTGTCGTTCCTGGTCTGCGTCATCGTCGTCGGCGCCGCCGTGTTCGCCGCGAGCGCCAGACCGTTGACGCGCACCAGCCTGACCGCCGCCGCAATGTTCATGGGCGGCGGCATCGCGACGATGCACTACATCGGCATGGAGGCGCTGCATGCGAGCGCGCATCTGGCGCATGCGCCCCTGCTGGTCGTTGCCAGCGTCGCGATCGGCATCGCCGCCTCCGGCCTGGCGCTGTGGCTGGTCGGCAGGCGCCCGCCGCTGCTCCTCTCGGCGGCGGCGCTCGGCATGGCGATTGCCGGCATGCACTACACGGCGATGGCCGGACTGACCATCGCGCCCTTCGCCGCGCGCCTGCCGGGCGCGCCCGCGCTGTCGACCGATCTGCTGGCGATCGTCGTCGCCATCGTCGCCTTCATCGTCTCGGGCATCTTCCTGCTCACCCTCATGCCCGACCGCTCGAGCTGGGAGGCCGGCGCCGCGCCGGATCAGCCCGGGAGTCCGGAACGTCGCGGCATGCCCGGCGCGCAGGAGGCGCCCGCCGGTGTCATGGCCGATGCGGCCGGCGCCGGCCAGGGCACGTTCGGCCCGCTGGGCGGCGCCGGGGCGCCGGCGCGGCGGAGCGCCAGGCAGCTGCCGGTGGAACATGACGGCCGGACGCAGTTCGTGCCGATCGCGGACATCGTCGCGGTCCACGCCAACGCCCATTACACCTATATCTTCGACGGCAAGACCAACCTGTTTTGCTCGCTCGCCATCGGCGTCGTCGAATCGCGGCTCGACCCCGCCCGCTTCGTTCGCGTCCACCGCAGCCACATCGTCAGCCTCGACCACATCGTCGGGTTGAGGCGGGTCGGCGAGACCGGGCTCATCGAGCTCGCCGGCGCCAACCCCTGCACCGTGCCGGTGAGCCGCAGCCGGCTGACCTGGCTGAAATCCCGCCTGGCGGTGACGACCGGCGATATCGGCGACCACCGCCACGCGGCAAGCTCCGCGTAGGTCCCTTTCGCACCGCAACATCGGCGCGGCGATTCAGCCGTTTCCGTCAGCAGCCCTGACGCTGTTCGTGCAAGGAAGCCGCTGATCGTGCATCGCCACGACCGCTAGTGATTCAATCGTTGTTGCTGCGGCGCGGCAATCGACACCCTGCATCGGATTCAGCCACCGCGCGAGGGACCGTCCGTCACGGGCTGCGGCATCGACCGCCAGCCGGATCGGACGGACCGGGGAGGATGACGTGATTCCAGGTTCGTTCGCCTATCACCGCCCGAAATCCATAGCCGAAGCCGTCGCCCTGCTCGCCGATCTCGGCGACCAGGCGCGCCCCCTGGCCGGCGGCCACAGCCTCATCCCGATGATGAAGCTGCGGCTGGCCATGCCCGAGCATCTGGTCGATCTCGGCCGCATCGCCGAGATCAAGGGCATCCGCGCCGAGGGCGGCGACATCGTCATCGGCGCCATGACCACCCAGCACGAGTTGATCGTCGATGCCGGGCTGGCCGGGAAGCTGCCGATCCTTCGCGAGACCGCCCTGGCGATCGCCGATCCGCAGGTGCGCTATGTCGGCACGCTCGGCGGCAATGTGGCCAACGGCGATCCCGGCAACGACATGCCCGCCGTCATGCTGTTCCTCGGCGCCACCTATCACGTGGCGGCGAAGCGCGGCGAGCGGCGCATCGCGGCGCGCGACTTCTATCAGGGCGCCTATTTCACCGCGCTCGAGCCCGGCGAGATGGTGACCGCCATACGCATTCCCGTGCCGCCGGCCGGGCACGGCCATGCCTACGAGAAGCTGAAGCGCAAGATCGGCGACTACGCGACCGCCGCGGCGGCGGTCATCCTGACGCTGAAGCAAGGCCGCGTCGCGACCTGCTCGATCGGCCTGACGAATGTCTCGGAGACGCCGCTGTGGGCCGAAGAGGCGGCGAAAATCGCCACCGGCTCGACGCTCGACGCCGCCACCGTGAAGAAGGCGGCGGCGGCCGCCGAGGCGATCACGTCGCCGGCCGCCGACAATCGCGGTCCGGCCGCCTATCGCAAGAAGATGGCCGGCGTGATGGTCGCGCGGGCGCTGGCACGCGCGCAGTCGCGCGCGGCCTGAGATCGGGGAGGCGACACATGTCCAAACATCAGGTCACGCTGCAGGTCAACGGCAAGACGGTCGCGGCCGAGGTCGAGGCGCGCACCCTGCTCATCCACTTCCTGCGCGAGCAACTGAACCTGACCGGGCCGCATATCGGCTGCGATACCAGCCATTGCGGCGCCTGCACGGTCGATCTCAACGGCCGGTCGGTGAAGTCCTGCACCCTGTTCGCGGTGCAGGCCGGCGGCGGCGAGCTGCTGACCATCGAAGGCATGGCGGCGCCGGACGGCACGCTGCATGCCCTGCAGGAGGGCTTCCGCGAGATGCATGGCCTGCAATGCGGCTTCTGCACGCCCGGCATGATCATGCGCGGCTATCGCCTGCTGAAGGAGAACCCGAATCCCAGCGAGGACGACATCCGCTTCGGCATCGCCGGCAATCTCTGCCGCTGCACCGGCTACCAGAACATCGTCAAGGCGATTCAATACGCCGCCGCCAAGCTGTCCGGCGCATCCGTCAAGGAGGCTGCAGAATGAACGACAAGACACCCTCGAGGGAGGAACGCGCCGAGCGGCTCCAGGGCCTGGGTTGCAAGCGCAAGCGCGTCGAGGACATCCGCTTCGTCCAGGGCAAGGGCAACTACGTCGACGACCTGAAATTGCCCGGCATGCTGCACGGCGATTTCACGCGCTCGCCCTACGGCCATGCGCGGATCAAGAAGATCGACACGTCCAAGGCCAAGGCGCTGCCGGGCGTGCTGGCGGTGCTCACCGCCGCCGATCTCAAGCCGCTCAGCCTGCACTACATGCCGACCTTGGCCGGCGACGTGCAGGCGGTGCTCGCCGAGGAGAAGGTGCTCTTCCAGAACCAGGAAGTGGCGTTCGTCGTCGCCCTCGATCGCTACATCGCCGCCGACGCGGCCGACCTGGTCGAGGTCGAATACGAGGAACTGCCGGTGCTCGTCGATCCCTTCAAGGCGATGGCGCCCGACGCGCCGGTGCTGCGCGAGGACCTCAAGGGCAAGACCGACGGCGCCCACGGCAAGCGCAAGCACCACAACCACATCTTCACCTGGGAGATCGGCGACCGCGAGGCGACCGACGCCGCCCTCGGCAAGGCCGAGGTGACGGTCAAGGAGCTGATCTCGTACCAACGCGTGCATCCCTGCCCGCTCGAGACCTGCCAATGCGTCGCCTCCTTCGACAAGATCAGGGGCGAGCTGACGGTGTGGGGCACCTTCCAGGCGCCGCACGTCATCCGCACGGTGGCCTCGCTCATCTCGAAGATCCCGGAGCACAAGATCCACGTCATCTCGCCCGATATCGGCGGCGGCTTCGGCAACAAGGTCGGCGCCTATCCCGGCTATATTTGCGCCATCGTCGCCTCGATCGTCACCGGACAGCCGGTGAAGTGGGTGGAGGA
Organism: Pseudomonadota bacterium; assembly: GCA_016201015.1. GTDB lineage: Bacteria > Pseudomonadota > Alphaproteobacteria > CACIAM-22H2 > CACIAM-22H2 > JACQDQ01. Next base: position 4,548 of record JACQDQ010000503.1, read on the forward strand.
CCGGATCGAAAATCTGTCGGCGACCTCGTTCGCGCGCGACTACCACATGACTTGCGAGATCGCGGCGACCAAGGCCGGCCGCGTCACCGGCTTGCGGGTGCATGTGCTGGCCGACCACGGCGCGTTCGACGCCTGCGCCGACCCGTCCAAATGGCCGGCGGGGTTCTTCAACATCGTCACCGGCTCCTACGACTTTCCGGTCGCCCATGTGGCGGTCGACGGCGTCTACACCAACAAGGCGCCGGGCGGCGTCGCCTATCGCTGCTCGTTCCGCGTCACCGAGGCCGCCTATTGCATCGAGCGCGCCATGGACATCCTGGCGCAGAAGCTCGGCATGGACCCGGCGGATCTCCGCCTCAAGAACTTCGTCCGCCGCGAGCAGTTCCCGTACCAGTCGGCGCTGGGCTGGGAATACGATTCCGGCGACTATCACGCGGCGATGCAGAAGGCCATCGACACGGTCGGCTACCGCAAGCTGCGCGACGAGCAGAAGGCCTGCCAGGCGGCATTCAAGCGCGGCGAGACGCGCGAGCTGATGGGCATCGGCGTGTCGTTCTTCACCGAGATCGTCGGCGCCGGCCCGTCGCGCAACTGCGACATCCTCGGCATCGCCATGTTCGACTCGGCGGAAATCCGCATCCATCCGACCGGCGCGGTGATCGCGCGCATGGGCACCAAGTCGCAAGGGCAGGGCCACGAGACGACCTATGCGCAGATCATCGCCAGCGAGCTGGGCCTGCCGGCGGACGACATCACCATCGAGGAGGGCAACACCGACACCGCGCCCTATGGCCTGGGCACCTACGGATCGCGCTCGACGCCGACGGCGGGCGCGGCGACGGCGATGGCCGCGCGCAAGATCAGGGCCAAGGCGCAGATGATCGCCGCGCATCTGCTCGAGGTCTCGGAATACGACGTCGAATGGGACGTCGACCGCTTCCGCGTCAAAGGCAACCCGGAGCGCTTCAAGACCATGAAGGAGATCGCCTGGGCCGCCTATAACCGCGTGCCGCCGGGCCTGGAGCCGGGCCTGGAGGCGGTGAACTACTACGACCCGCCGAACATGACATTTCCGTTCGGCGCCTATATCTGCGTCGTCGATGTCGACGTCGACACCGGCATGACCAAGGTGCGGCGCTTCTACGCGCTCGACGATTGCGGCACCCGCATCAACCCGATGATCATCGAGGGGCAGGTGCATGGCGGCCTGACCGAGGCCTACGGCATCGCCATGGGGCAGGAGATCCGCTACGACGAGATCGGCAACGTCACCGGCCCGACCTTCATGGACTATTTCATGCCGACGGCGGTCGAAACGCCGAAATGGGAGACCGACTGGACCGTGACCCCGTCGCCGCATCACCCGATCGGCGCCAAGGGCGTGGGCGAGAGCCCGAATGTCGGCGGCGTGCCGTGCCTGGCGAACGCGGTGAACGACGCGTTCAAGTTCCTCGGCTCGACGCATATCGCGATGCCGCATGATCACTGGCGCACCTGGA
>JACQDQ010000506.1 GCA_016201015.1 Pseudomonadota bacterium
CCGTGGTCGGCGAGGGCGACCCACACGGCCGCGTCGACGGCGAGCGGCCGCATCACCGCGCGGTCGACGACGAACAGATCGCCGAGCGATGTCGCGATCGTGTATTCCATGTGCGTGCCGAGATAGGCGGCTTTGGCGACCTTGCCGGTCATGGCGGGGGCGTTCGGCCGGGCGGTCGACAACACAAAGGATTCGGGTCGAACCGCGACCTTGATGGCGCCGGCAGCCGCGCCGCGATGCGGCAGATCGAGTTCGATCTCGCCGATCCTCACCTGCGCCCGATCGCCCTGCTTGCGGTTGAGCTCCGCCGGCACCAGGTTGGCATCGCCGATGAAGTCGGCGACGAACAAATCGGCGGGGCGCTCATAGAGGTCGCGCGGCTCACCGGTCTGCGCGATCCGCGCATTCGACATGACGATGATGCGGTCGGAGACGGCGAGTGCCTCTTGCTGGTCGTGCGTCACGTAGACGACCGTGAGGTTGAGCTGCCGCTGCAGCTCGCGGATATCCTCGCGTACGCGCCGGCGCAGCTTGGCGTCGAGGTTCGACAGCGGCTCGTCGAACAGCAGAACCTGCGGCTCGAGCACCAGGGCGCGTGCCACGGCAACGCGTTGCTGCTGTCCGCCGGACAACTCCGACGGCAGGCGGTCGTCGAAGCCCTTGAGGCCGACGAGCGCCAGCTTTGTCCGTGCCATCTCGCGCGCCTGGGCCTTCGGTACGCCGCTCACCGACGGGCCGTAGGAGACGTTCTCGATCACCGTCATGTGCGGGAACAGGGCATAGGATTGGAACACCATGCTCACATCGCGGTCGACTGCCGACAGCTTGGTCACATCGCGGCCGCCGATGAGGATCTGGCCCTCGCTCGCCATCTCGAGGCCGGCGACCAGCCGCAACGTCGTCGTCTTGCCGCAGCCCGAGGGTCCGAGCAGCGTCACCAGCTTGCCCGGCTCGATCGTGAACGAAACATTGTCCACGGCAACCACGGTGCCGTAGCGCTTGATGACGGACCGGAATTCGACCGACGCAGGTCCCGACTTGTCCATGCCGTGTTGTCTCCCCCAGATCTCGCGTCACTTCGGCAAGCTGCCGACCTCTTTTTCCCAACGCTCGACGACGCGCTTGCGCTCCGTGCCGGAGCCGTACTTGGCAAAGTCGTAGTCGATCAGCTTGATGTCGTCGAGCTTCGGCGCCTGCGGCGCCGGCGTCGCGTTGCGGTTCGACGGCACCTGGTAGGATTTCGCCTGCTTGGCGAGATTCTGCGCCTCGGCCGAAAGCGCCCAGTCATACCACTTCTTGGCATTGTCCGGGTTCTTCCCGCCCTTGATCAGCGACATCGAGCCGATCTCGTAGCCGGTGCCCTCGCACGGCGCCACCGCCTTGAGCGGGAAGCCGTCCACCGCCTCGGCAACCGCGTCGTGGAGGAAGATGATGCCCACCGTCGTCTCGCCGCGCGCGGCGTTGCGCACCGGGGCGGGGCCGGAACGGGTGTATTGGTTAATGTTGCGGTGGAGCCGCTTCAAATAGTCAAAAGCCTTGTCCTCGCCCCACAACTGAATGAGCGTGGCAAGCGCCGTGTAGGCGGTGCCCGAGGACGACGGATTCGACATCTGCACCTCGTCGCGGAACTCGGGCTTGACCACGTCGGCCCAGCATCTGGGTTCGGGCAACTTCTTCTTGGCAAGAAGCTCGGTATTGTAGGTAAAGCCGAGCGCGCCGGCGTAGATACCGACCGTCTTCTGTCCGGACTGTTCCCACTGTTTCCGCGCCCAGGGATGGAGTTGATCCAGCATCGGCGACCGGTAGGCAACGCTGAGGTCGGCCTCCGCCGCCGCGAGATGCGGGTCACCGGTGCCGCCCCACCAGACGTCGGCGCGCGGGTTCGCCGCCTCGGCGCGCAGCTGCGTGATCGTCTCGCCAGAGCCCTTGGCGGTCATCGTCACTTTGACGCCGGTCTTGCGTTCGAACTCCTGCACGGCGAGCGTGCACCACTCGTTCAGCACGCTGCAATAGACCGTGAGCTGCCCCTGCGCGGCGGCCGGGCGCGGCGCCGCGGCCAAAGAGACGATAGTGGCAAGAAGGGCTGGTACGTACTGCAGATATCCAATGCGACGCATTCTATCCTCCACGAAAATCAGCCTGCGCCTTGGAGCGCGACATCGCCGGCCGCGCGTCGGCCGAGCTTGCGCTCGCCCACCGCGACCTGGATCAACAGGATTGCCGCGAGCATCACGGCGATAAGGACGCAAGAATAGGCGATGGCCAAGCCGAACTCGCCGGCTTCGACACGGCCGACGATGTAGGCCGTTGCCATGTTGTATTGCGCCGAGACGAGGAAGATGATCGCGCTGACTGCGGTCATCGCACGGACAAAGCTGTAAACGAGGGCCGCAACCATGGCAGGCCGCAGCAGCGGCAGGATGACGCGACAGACGGTGGTGAACGTGCGCGCGCCAAGCGTCAGCGAGGCTTCATCGAGGCTCTTGTCGATCTGGCTCATCGTCGCGATGCCGGCGCGCACGCCGACCGGCATGTTGCGGAACACGAAGCAGATCACGAGGATGAGGCCGGTGCCCGTCAGCTCGACCGGCGGCACGTTGAAGGCCAGGATGTAGCTGACGCCGACCACGGTACCAGGTATGGCGAAGCTCAGCATGGTGCTGAATTCGAAGGTCCGCTGGCCCGCGAAGCGCTGGCGCGCGAGCAGATAGGCGGTGAGCAGGCCGACGACCGCCGTGAGCGGGGCCGCAATCGCCGAAATTTCGATCGTCGTCCAAAACGAATCCCAGGCCGAGCCGGAGAAGTGAATGCCCCAAGCGGTGCGCTCGATCGAGAAACCGGTCAGGTAGTGCGCGAGCGTAGGCGTGTAGTCGCGGCCCATCGTCTTGACGAAGCTGCCGACCAGGATGGTCACGTAGATCACGACAGTGAAGACGGCCCAGGGAATCGCCGTGCCGTAGCACAGCCACGCCACGCGGCGCGGCAGCGGCAGCGGCAGCCCGGAATCGCCCTTGCCGGTAACCGTCGTATAGGAGCGCTTGCCCAGCCAGCGGTGCTGCGCATAGAAGGCGGCCAGAGTGAAGGCGAGCAGGATGATGGCCAGCACGGCCGCGCGCCCCTGATCGTGCGAGGCGCCGACGACGGCGAAGAAGATCTTGGTCGACAGCACGTCGAAATTGCCGCCGAGCACCAGCGGATTGCCGAAATCCGCCATGCTCTCGACGAAGCCGAGCAGGAAGGCATTGGCAATGCCGGGCCGCATGAGCGGCAGCGATATCGTCGCGAAGGTCGTCCAACTTCTGGCGCGCAGGGTTTGCGATGCCTCCTCTAGCGACGGGCTGATGCCCTGCACGACGCCGATCAGCACCAGAAATGCGATCGGTGCGAAGGCGAGCAATTGGGAGATGAATACGCCCGGCAGACCGTAGATCCAGCGGCTGGGCGGAATATCGAACCACTCGAAGAGAAATGCCGATACGGCGCCCGAGCGGCCGAACAGCAGGATGAGGGCGAGGCCGATCACGAACGGCGGCGTGATGATCGGCAGCACGGTGAGCGCCCGCAACATCCCCTTCAGCGGGAAATTCGTGCGCGTGGCGATGAGGGCGAAGGCGAGGCCGAGCAAGGTCGTGCCGACGCCGACCAGCACCGCGAGGAAGAGCGTGTTCCACGCCACGCCGCAGCGCAGCCCGGAGTAGACGCAGTCGAGGCCCCATACCGACTTGTCGAGGAACTTGGTGAAGAACTCGCCGGGTGCAAAGCTGCCCGCGTTGTCGCGCAAGGCGCTGATCAAAATCTGGGCGACGGGAAAGAAGACGAACAGCGTGATGAGAGCGAGGACGAGACCGATCGCGGACACGGTGAACGCATCGCCCCGGCAATAGCCGCGCGCGGCGAGTCCGTGGCAGAGCAGCATCAGGAAGGCCATGGCGGTCAGGAAAGCGCCATAACCCATGCCTTCCTGTTTCGGCCCGGGACCGCCGAACAGGGCCACCAGCCACTCGCCGGACCAGCCGCGATGATCGATGGCGAATCCCTCGACAACAATCCACGTCATGCCCAGAGCGCCAGCCCAGACGAGACAGGTCGCAATGCGCGGGTCGTCACGCCGCCACAAGAGTGGGGCCAGACCAAGGAGGAGGGGTAGTGCTGTCGGCAGCAGCCAGGACCGACCTCCGGCAAGGCCGAGCACAAGTCCGGTGCCCGCCGGGCCGGCCGGATAGCCGGCAAATCCGCCCGCGGCGAACAGGCTGCCGCCCTCGACCAGGTACCACGGCAGGATCGCAAACCCGATCCAGCCGAGCCCCAGCCAGAGGACGGCAGACTTCTTCACGGACGGCCCGCCTCCGCCGCGCGAACGGTTAGTCGGGCTGCCTCACTTCGGCAGGTTCTTCACGTCGTTGTCCCACTTCGACAACAAGCGCCGCCGCTCGGCTGAGGAGCCGTATTTGGCAAAGTCATAGTCGATGAACTTGATCTTGGAGAAATCGGGCGCCTCTGGAGGCGCCTTGGCGTTCTTGTTCGACGGCACCTGATAGGCCTTGGCTTGGGCGCCGAGCGCCTGCGCCTCGGCGGTGAGCGCCCAGTCGTACCATTTCTTGGCGTTGTCCGGGTTCTTCGCGCCCTTGATCAGGGTCATCGAGCCGATTTCGTAGCCCGTGCCTTCGCACCGCGCCACTGCGGTGATCGGCGCCTTGTCGACGATAAAAGTCACCATGTCGTGCAAGAACGTGATGCCGACCGTGGTCTCGCCGAGGC
>JACQDQ010000507.1 GCA_016201015.1 Pseudomonadota bacterium
CCGGCACATAAGGCGGCTGCGCGTCCACCGCCTGCGACAGGCTGATCCACAGCACGACGGCGAAAGGCGCGAGAAAGAAAAGCGCCAGCCAAACCAGCGGAATGCCGATGACAACGGCGCGTGCCCTGTGGCCGATCATCGTGTCAGCACGATGCCATGCTCGGGCCGCCACGCGAAGCCGACGGCTTCGCCGATCTCCGGCATCGGCCCCGCCCCGGCCAGGCGCAGGGGTCTGCCGGTTGGCAGCTCGAGCGTGCAGAGCGTCGCATCGCCGAAATAGGCCAGCGCCCGCACGACACCGGTGCCGCGATTTGACGCCGCCCCGCCGTGTTCGGTGGCGGTGACGACGATCCGCTCCGGGCGCACGGCGACCCACACCGGCGTTCCGGCAGCGAGGGCACGGTCATGCGCGACGCGCAGCGAAGCGTTGCCGTCGCCGGTATCGACCACGAGCCATTGCCCTCCCCCGCCAACCACTTTGCCCTCGAACAGGTTGATGCGGCCGACGAACTCGGCAACAAAGCGCGAGCACGGCGCTTCGTAGATTTCACGGGGTACGCCGGTTTGCTCGAAGCATCCATCGCGCATCACCGCCATGCGGTGCGACATGGCGAGCGCCTCGTCCTGGTCATGAGTGACGTGGATGAACGTGATGCCCAGCCGACGCTGAATTGCGGCGAGCTCGGCCTGTGTCTGCTCGCGCAGCTTGCGGTCGAGCGCCGCCATCGGCTCGTCGAGCAACAGAGCCTTCGGCAGCTTGGCCAGGCTCCGCGCCAAAGCGACGCGCTGCCGCTGCCCACCGGACAGCTGATGCGGCTTGCGATCGGAGAGGCTGCGCAATTCGACGAGATCGAGCATCTGGCCGACGCGCTCCCGAATCTCCGCCTTCGACAGCCGCTCCTGCTTCAGGCCGAAGGCAACGTTGCCGGCCACCGTCATATGCGGAAACACGGCGTAGGACTGGAACACGGTGTTGACCGGCCGCGCAAAGGGCGGCGCATCGGTCATGTCGATGCCGTCGATGAATACTCGGCCCTGATCTGGCCGCTCGAAGCCGCCGATCAGCCGCAGCAGCGTCGTCTTGCCGCAACCGGATGGGCCGAGCACGGAAAAGAACTCGCCGCGCCCGATTTCCATGGTCACATCGCGGACGGCCTGATGTCCGCCGAACGACTTCGCGACGCCGGCCAACCGGATGAGCGGTCCGCTTTGGCTCACCGCCCCTCCCGTACCCGTCGCGGCCCGCCCTCAGCGCCCGGTGGTGACGCGCGTCCAGGCGCGCGTGCGCGCACGCTCGTACTCGCGGCTGGGAACCGAGATCGTGTAGAGGCGCCGGCGAATCTCCGCCGGCGGGTATATCGTCGGGTCGCCGCGTACGGCCTCGGCGAGCAGCGGCAGCGAGGCGGGCACGCCGTTGGCGTAACCGACAAAATTGCTGTTGAGCGCGGCAATGTCCGGTCGCAGCACGAAATCGAGGAAGCGGTGGGCATTCGCCGCGTTGCGCGCGTCCTTGGGGATCGTCCAGGTGTCGATCCACAGCAAAGCGCCTTCGGCGGGAATCGCGTACTCGATCTTGAGCCGCTTCTTGGCCTCCTCCGCCCGCTTGCCGGCCTGCTTCACGTCGCCGGAATAGCCGAACACGAGGCAGGCATCGCCGTTGGCCAGATCGTTGATGTACTCGGAGGAGTGCCATTTGCGTACATACGGCCGAATCTTCATCAGTGCCTCGGTCGCCGCCTTGAGGTCGTCAAGATCGTGGCTGTCCGGATTGCGGCCGAGATAGGCAAGCGCTGCCGGAAATACATCGGTCGCCGAATCGAGAACGATGACGCCGCAACTCTTGAACTTCGCGACGATTGTCGGATCGAACACGATCTTGAGGCTGTAGACCGGGGCATCGTCCATGATCCGGCCGACGCGTACGGAGTCGTAGCCGATGCCGGTGGTGCCCCACATCCACGGGATCGCATGCAAGTTCCCCGGGTCATAAGCTTCGAGCTGCTTCATCAGTTCGGGATCGAGATTCTTGTAGTTCGCAATTTTATTGCGATCGATGGGCTGATGGAGCTTGGCCCGCACCTGCTGGGCGAGAAACGGCGAGGCTGACGGCACGACGAGATCGTAGCCGCTGCGGCCGGCGCGCAATTTGGCATCGAGCGTTTCGTTGGCATCGTAGACGTCGTAGATGACCTTGATGCCGGTTTCCGCCTCGAACTTCTTGATCGTCTGCTCGTCGATATAGTCGTTCCAATTGTAGATGTTGAGACGACCCTGGGCCGCGGCAGCGCTGCCGCTCAGCCCGAGGACCGCTAGTGCCAACATGGCGCGCTTCGGCATGTTCCCCTCCCTGCTCGATTGAAATTGAGCCCGTGGCCGGTGACGCTGTCAACGCCAGGCGCGGCGCTACGATGCAACGTTGCCGGGATAGAGCGAACGCCCGGTCCCAGCATCGAAGACATGGGCGTTGTCCATCGCGAAAGCGAAGCGCAGTTGAGCACCGGCTCGCGGTGGCACTCGTCCCTCGGTCTTGGCAATGACCTCGTGGCCGCCCAGGCCGAACGACACCAGCGACTCGGCCCCGAGCGGCTCGACCAGGGCAACATTGGCCTCGACCACGGCCGGAGCCGCGGCCCCTGCCGGCAGCACCGCGATATCCTCCGGGCGAATGCCGAACGTCACGCGCATGCCGGGCGCCAGCGCCATGCCGCCCCGTGGCGCCAGCGGCACCGCGACGCCCGCCGCCAAGACACAGCGCAGGGTAGGCCCATCGCCGACGATCTCGGCGGGGATCATGTTCATGGCCGGATTGCCGATAAAGCCGGCGACGAAGATGTTCACCGGATCGGCATAGACCTGCATCGGCGTACCCACTTGCTCGATCCGCCCGTCGCGCAGAATGACGATGCGGTCGGCCAGCGTCATCGCCTCGACCTGGTCGTGCGTCACGTAGACAACGGTGGTGCGCACCTTCTGATGCAGCTTCTTGATCTCGGTGCGCACCTGGTTGCGCAGCTTGGCGTCGAGATTGCTGAGCGGCTCGTCGAACAGGAACACGGCCGGATCGCGGACGATGGCGCGGCCCATGGCGACGCGCTGCCGTTGCCCGCCCGACAGCTCGCCCGGTTTGCGTTCCAGGGGGCCGCCGAGCCCGGGAATGTCGGCGGCATGGAGAACCCGCCGGTGGATCTCCGGTTTGGGCAGCCGCTTGGCCCGCAGCGCGAAGGCCATGTTGCC
>JACQDQ010000518.1 GCA_016201015.1 Pseudomonadota bacterium
ACCCGCGACCGTGTGTTGGCAACACTTGCGGCTGGTAAGGCCTGTGTACTCGACGCCGACGCGTTGTCGGCCTTTGCCGACGAGCCGGCGCGTCTGTTTGCGGCAATCGCCGGCCCCTGCGTACTGACTCCGCACGAGGGCGAGTTCGCGCGCTTGTTTGAGCTGGGCGGCGACAAGCTCGCGCGCGGACGTGCGGCTGCGGCACTCAGCCACGCCGTCGTCTTGCTCAAAGGTGCCGATACGGTCGTCGCCGCGCCGGACGGCCGGACGGTCATCAATGCTAATGCGCCGCCCGAGCTTGCGACAGCGGGGGCCGGCGATGTGCTGGCCGGACTCATCGTCGGCCTGCTGGCGCAGGGCGTGGCGCCGTTCGACGCGGCCTGTGCCGCGGCCTGGCTGCATGGCGCGGCCGCTACGTCTGTCGGGCCCGGATTGATCGCCGATGATCTGCCCGACAACTTGCCGCCGGTGCTGCGACTCTTGAAGGCGGAAGTGGCGCCCGAATGAGCGGTCTTGCGCGTACATAGCGGGGCAGGCGAGAATCCTCCGATGGCTGAGAGTCGCGCCGCCACCCCACGCTTTTTGAACCGCACATTGCGCAATCTGCGCGAGGCGTGGCGTGAGGTTTCGGATTCCGCGCGCGGGGTGATCGCGCCGCCTGGCCCGGTCGCGCCGAACCTTCCGGACGAAGACCTGGAGCGGGTCAGGGCGCAGATGCGCGAATGCCTGGAGGCACGCGGCGGCGAGGTCTCGGGCCGGGCGCGCGCGGCAGAGCTCGGGCGCCTCTATCTTGGCCTCGATCAGAGCGGGCGCCAGCGCTTCCTCAAGCTGCTGGCGACCGGGTTCGACATCGATCGCGACGCCGTTGCGGCGGCGGCCGAATGGCTGCGTACCGATGCCGACCCGGATGGACGGCGGGCGGCGGAGCGCGCATTGCGCCAGGCATTGGAGGCGCCGCGCGTGCGGCTGTTGACACAATTCAATGCGTTGCCGGAAGGGGTCAAATTTCTGGTCGATTTACGCGCGGACCTCGTCAAGCTCGCCAAGCACGATCGGGTACTTGCGGCGCTCGAAGAGGATCTCAAAGGCCTGCTCGTCGCCTGGTTCGACATCGGTTTCCTCGAGCTCAAGCGGATCACCTGGGATTCGCCCGCCGCCCTGCTCGAAAAGCTCAGCGCCTATGAGGCGGTTCACGAAGTGCGCGGCTGGAACGACCTCAAGAACCGGCTCGACTCCGATCGGCGCTGTTTCGCCTTCTTCCACCCACGCATGCCGAGCGAGCCTCTGATCTTCGTTGAGGTGGCTCTGGTCAGCGGGCTTGCGGGCAACATCCAGGCGCTGCTCGACGAAGCCGCGCCGGTCGGCGACCCTCGCGCCGCCGACACGGCGATCTTCTACTCGATCTCCAACGCCCAGCGCGGCCTCGCCGGCATCAGCTTCGGCGGCTTTCTCATCAAGCGCGTGGTCGACCAGCTTTCGGCGGAGTTTCCACGGCTCAAGGCTTTCGCCACGCTATCGCCGATCCCCGGCTTCCGTGCGTGGCTCGATCAGCGCTTCGCCGCGGGCGAGCCGGGCATGCTTACCAAGGCCGAGCGCAAGTTGCTGGCCTCCGTGCAGAAGGGCAGCGCCAGTAAGGGTCTGCTCAAGCAGCTGATCGCGGGGCACGATTGGACCAAGGCGCCCGAGGTGGCCGCCGCGGTCAAGGGGCCGCTGCTGCGGCTGTGCGCACGCTACCTGCTCGAGGCCAAGCGGACGGATGGGCGTGCACTCGATGCGGTCGCGCATTTTCACCTGAGCAACGGCGCGCGGATCGAGCGCCTCAACTGGCTGGCCGACACCGCGTCGAAGGGGCTGCAGCAGTCCCTGGCAATCATGGTCAACTACAGTTATCGGCAGGCGGATATCGAGGCCAACCACGAAGCCTATGCCGGCGAAGGGCAGGTGACGGCGGCGGCCGCGGTGACCGGCTTGATTTAGCGCCACGCCCCCAGGATTTTTCTCACATCGGGAGAAAGGCGAACTGGCACCGGCGGCGATGATGTCGGCAGCGAAGTGGCTTTTCGGAATATATGTCGCCTGTCGGTCCGATCGTGGCGGCAACGCCTGGCCAGGCGATGACGCCGAGCGGCTGCCCCGTTTTATTCTTCATTTGTTCAAGCTCTCCGGAGATATGACCGTGTGCATTTATCTATTGCCTGGCGAACAGCACAGGCGTGTACCACGGCCGCCGCAAGAAGAAGATTGCGGCGGCAGTGGCTACGACCGCAAACTAATTGATATCAATTAGTTTCATCTGATTCTTTCAGAAACAGCATAAGATGTTAGAGTAAGGGAAAATGGCGCGTTTGGTGGTGCCGAAGCGGCGCCGGCGAGGTCCGGGCGGATACGCCGGCTGAATGATTGGCGCGGCAGATGGCGGTTGGATCAGCGGGCGCCGGCAGAATCGTTGACGTTCCGATGGCGACGGGTTACCTAACCCACCGATAATTCCAGCCTAGGCGGGCGTGGTGGAACTGGCAGACACGCCAGATTTAGGTTCTGGTGACGCAAGTCGTGGGGGTTCAAGTCCCTCCGCCCGCACCAAGCGGCCGCCTGACAATCGCACCGTGGTTCAAAGCAGGGATTCATGCAAGTCATCGAAACGCGAACCGAAGGCCTGAAGCGCGAATTCAGGGTAGTCGTCAACGCCAGCGACATTCAGGCGAAGGTGACCGATCGTCTCGAAGAGATCGGGCGTACGGCACGCCTACCGGGGTTCCGGCCCGGCCGGGTGCCGATGCCGATCTTGAAGAAGCGGTTCGGGTCGGCGGTGATGGGCGAAGTGCTGGAACGCGCGGTCTCGGATTCGTCCTCGCAAGCGATGATCGAGCGCGGCCTGCGGCCGGCCGTAACTCCGAAGGTCGACATCACATCCTTTTCCGAGGGGAAGGACCTTGAATACACCCTGGCGGTCGAGCTGCTGCCCGATGTCCGGCCTGTCAACTTTGCGGATCTGGCGCTCGAACGAGTCAAGGCCGACGTGACTGACGAAGAAGTCGACAGGGGGCTGAGGCGTATCGCCGAGGGCCAACGCCGCACCGAGAAGATCGCCGAGGACCGTCCTGCGCAGAAAAGCGACATTCTGTTGATTGGCTTCGCCGGCACGGTCGACGGTAAGGCCTTGCCCGGCATGGCGGCGCAGGACCACAAGCTGGAACTCGGCTCCAACCAATTCGTGGCCGGTTTTGAGGAGCAGTTGATTGGTCGTGGCCCGGGAACGACCGCCGACGTCAAGGTCACCTTTCCGCAGGAGTATATGAACAAGGACCTGGCCGGGAAAGACGCCGCCTTCACGGTCACGGTCAAGGAGATCCATCGCGCAATCACGGTCACGGTCGACGACGAGCTTGCCAAGACCATGGGCCTCGACGATCTCGACACGCTGAAGAAGGCGGTTCGCGATCAGCTGGGCCGTGAATTCTCGAAAATGTCGCGCCAACGCCTGAAGCGGCAATTGCTCGATCGACTGGCCGCGGCCCACGATTTCGTCGTGCCGCAAGGCATGGTCGATCTTGAATTCGATGCGATCTGGAAGACCGTCGAGGCGGAGCGCGCCCAGGGCACCAGCGATCCGAGCCTGGTGGGCAAGACCGACGACGAGATCAAGGCCGACTTTCGCGCCATCGCCGAACGGCGGGTGCGCCTCGGCCTGCTGCTGTCGGAGGTCGGGCGGCTGAACAACATCCAGGTCACCCAGGAAGAAGTGAATCGCGCGATCCTCGAGGAGGCGCGCCGCTTCCCGGGCCAGGAGCGCAAGGTGGCCGAATATTTCCGCAACAGTCCTGAGGCGCTCGCCCAGCTTCGCGCGCCGCTATTCGAGGATAAGGTCGTCGACTTCATTCTCGAAATCGCCAAAGTGAGTGAGCGCACAGTGACATCGGAGGAGCTTGCCCGCGAGCCGGAGGGCGAGCCGGGCGAGCTAGGAAAGTCTTAAACAAGGCGCATCAGACTACACCGGCGAGTCGCGGTGCGGCCCTGCGCCAAACGGTGAGGAAGTCAGAATCATGAGCCACTCGATCGATACGACGATGAATACGCTCGTGCCGATGGTCATCGAGCAGACGGCGCGCGGCGAGCGTGCGTTCGACATCTATTCCCGGTTGCTCAAGGAGCGCATCATCTTTCTGGTCGGGCCTGTGAACGATGCGGTCGCAAGCCTCGTCTGCGCCCAGCTTCTCTACCTCGAATCGGACAATCCGAAGAAGGACATCTCCTTCTACATCAACTCGCCGGGCGGCGTCGTCACCTCCGGCCTGGCAATCTACGACACCATGCAATACGTGCGGCCGGACGTAGCCACGGTATGCATCGGCCAGGCGGCGTCGATGGGTTCGCTGCTGCTGACCGCCGGCGCCAAGGGCAAGCGCTTTTCGCTGCCCAATGCGCGGATCATGATCCATCAACCCTCCGGCGGCACGCAAGGACAGGCCACGGACATCGAAATCCAGGCGCGCGAAATCCTCAACATGCGCCGGCGGCTGAACGAGATTTATACGAACCACACCGGCCAGCAAATGTCGGTGATCGAAGCGGCCGTGGAACGCGACAAATTCCTCTCCCCCGACGAGGCTAAGGCCTTCGGCTTAATCGATGAAGTCGTGGACAAGCGCCCGCCGCGTCCCGAGGATTTGGCCAAGGCCGCGTGACGCCGGCGCGCCCGCGCCGCAGCTTTCGGTTTACCGTTTATTGAGACGGCTGTGGCATGGTCGAGGCAGTGGTGATCGCCGGCGCGCGGCTCGTCTCTGCCTACCACCCGATGCGCCCGCCGGCGAGTCGGCCACCAAGCCTTGGATTTTCGCGCGTTTTTGACGTTGTGCGACTTTGGGCCTACAGTTAACATAAATCGGACTCGAAGAGGGTGAGGGCAGAGTGGCTATGAACAAGTCCAGCGGCGGGGACTCGAAAAACACGCTCTACTGCTCATTCTGCGGCAAGAGCCAGCACGAGGTGCGCAAGCTCATCGCCGGTCCGACCGTGTTCATCTGCGATGAATGCGTCGAACTCTGCATGGACATCATCCGCGAGGAGCACAAGAGCACGCTGGTGAAGTCCCGCGACGGCGTGCCAACGCCGCGCGACATCTGCAGCGTGCTCGACGATTACGTGATCGGCCAGGACCACGCCAAGCGCATTCTCTCGGTTGCCGTGCACAACCACTACAAGCGCCTCGCCCACGGGACGAAGAACAACGACGTCGAAATCTCGAAGTCGAATATTCTGATGATCGGCCCGACCGGCTGCGGCAAGACGCTGCTGGCGCAGACGCTGGCGCGAATCATCGACGTGCCGTTCACGATGGCGGACGCGACGACGCTGACCGAGGCCGGCTATGTCGGCGAGGACGTCGAGAACATCATTCTGCGGCTGCTGCAGGCGGCGGACTACAACGTCGAACGCGCGCAGCGCGGCATCGTCTACATCGACGAGGTCGACAAGATCAGCCGCAAGTCGGAGAATCCGTCGATCACCCGCGACGTGTCGGGCGAGGGCGTGCAGCAAGCGCTGCTCAAGATCATGGAAGGGACGGTCGCCTCGGTGCCGCCCCAGGGCGGGCGCAAGCACCCGCAGCAGGAGTTCCTGCAGGTCGATACGACCAACATTCTGTTCGTCTGCGGCGGGGCGTTCGCCGGACTCGAGAAGATCATCTCGCAGCGTACGCGCGGCACGGCGATCGGCTTCGGCGCGGATGTGCGCGCCGCCGACGAGCGGCAGACCGGCGAGGTTTTGCGCGAGGTGGAGCCGGAGGACCTGCTCAAGTTTGGCCTTATCCCCGAGTTCATCGGCCGCCTTCCGGTAATCGCGACGCTCAGCGACTTGAGCGAGGAGGCGCTGGTCGAGATTCTGGTGCGGCCGAAGAACGCGTTGCTCAAGCAGTACCAACGCCTATTCGAGATGGAAGGCGTGCGGCTCGAATTCGCCGACGAGGCACTGCGTGCGGTGGCCAAGAAGGCGGTTGCCCGTAAGACTGGCGCGCGTGGACTGAGGTCGATCATGGAAGGCATCTTGCTCGATACCATGTTCGAGCTGCCGACCATGAATGGCGTCGAGGAAGTGGTCATCAACCGCGAGGTGATCGAGGGGCGGGCCAAGCCTCTGCAGATCTACGCCGACCGGCGCGGCGACAACGTCGGCGGCACGAGCGCCTGAGCGACGGCCCGATGCGGGACGCCCGGCGGGCTACGGTACGGGCGCGGTCTTGAAGCAGGTCCGTCCCCGCGCCATTTACTAGGACGAATTCGCCCCATTTCTTGCTCATCCGGCGGCCGTTG
>JACQDQ010000003.1 GCA_016201015.1 Pseudomonadota bacterium
ACCTGGATTGATCGCCGCGCGGGAGTGCCTTGAGCTCCGCAACCCTCACCCGGCGCCTGCGGCGCCACCCTCTCCCGCTTCGCGGGAGAGGGGTTCGGAAGCGGCGCCCGCCCCTACCCGAACGCCTTGGGCACGACCTCTTCGGCGCCGGTCTCGTTGCCGTGCGCCAGGCCGAGCCCGCCGACGCCGCCGCGCAGCAGTTTGATCACGTCGTCGATCTGATAGACGTTGTCGTAATAGATCGTCATCCGCCCGCTGCCGCCGGTCTTGCTGTGGACGATGCGCACCTTGATGCCGAGCTCGGCGGTGAGCGCGCGCTCGAGCGCCACGGTGTTGGGATCGGCGCCCATGTCCTTGGCGCGCGGGTGGCGCTTGTCGCGCGGGTTCTTCGCCAGGCGCTCGGTCTCGCGCACGGTCAGCCCGTTGTCGACCACGTGCTGCGCCAGCAGCAGCGGGTTGACCGCGCCGGCCAGCACGCGGGCATGGCCGAAGCTGAGCTTGCCGCTGGCGATCATCTCGCGCACCGGTTCCGGCAGCTCGAGCAGGCGCAGCGCGTTGGCGATGTGGCTGCGGCTGACGCCCAGCGCGTCGCTGAGCCGTTCCTGCGTGTGGCCGAATTCCTCCATCAGGCGCTTATAGGCGTCGGCCTCCTCGATCGCGGTCAGATCCTCGCGCTGCAGATTCTCGATCAGCGCGACCTCGAGCGCCTCGCGGTCGCTGAGATCCTTGACGATCGCCGGAATCTCGTGGAGCTGCGCCAGTTGCGCGGCGCGCCAGCGGCGCTCGCCGGCGACCAGCTCGAAATGGCTGCTATGCTCGGCGTCGCGGCGCAGCAGCACCGGCTGCAGCACGCCCTGCTCGCGGATCGAGCGCGCCAGCTCGGCCAATTGCTCGTCGTCGAAATGCTTGCGCGGCTGCAGGCGGTTGGGGCGGATCTGGCCGATCGGCACCTGGCGGACGCCGCGCAGGGTGACCGCGGTCGGCTCGCTCGCGTGCTCGCCGAACAGCGCGCCGAGGCCGCGGCCGAGCTGCTTGCGCTTGCTGTCCTCCGGGCTCATGGCCGACTCATTCCTCGGATTTCAACCTTCGGATTTCATCGCAGAGGACGCAGAGCGTCGCGGAGAATCGCGGAGAATGAATTGATGGCGCGCGACCTTGTCGCGCGCCGATGATCTCCGGCTCGGCGGCCTCTGCGCGTCTCCGTGTTCTCTGCGATAAAATCTGTCCATCTCTTCTTCTGATTTCATCGTGACCGTTCGGCGCGCATCACGCCGGCAGGCCTTCGGCCGTGCGCTGTCGCTCCTCGCGGCGCAGCATCTCGCTCGCCAGCATGAGATAGGCCTGCGAGCCGGGGCAGCGCAGATCGTAGAGCAGCACCGGCTTGCCGTGGCTCGGCGCCTCGCTGATGCGCACGTTGCGCGGGATCACCGTGTCGTAGACCTTGTCGCCGAAGAAGCCGCGCGCGTCGGCCGCGACCAAGTCGGACAAATTGTTGCGTTTGTCGAACATGGTCAGAACGACGCCCTGCAATTGCAACCGGGGGTTGAAGCGCTCGCGCACGCGGTCGATGGTGCGCGTCAACTGCGTCAGCCCCTCGAGGGCGAAGAACTCGCATTGCAGCGGCACCAACACGGAATCGGCGGCGACCAGGGCGTTGAGCGTGAGCAGGCCGAGCGCCGGCGGGCAATCGATCAGCACATGGTCGTAGGCGGCGCCGAGATCGGCGAGGGCGTCGGCCAGGCGGTATTCGCGGCGCGACAGGTCGACCAGCTCGATCTCGGCGCCGTAGAGGCCGACGGTGGCGGGGACCAGCGACAGGCCGGGGACGTTGGTGCCGATGATCGTCTCGGCGATCGGCACTTCGCCGATGAACACGTCGTAGACGCCGGTCTCGCGGTGGCCGGGGGCGACGCCGAGGCCGGTCGAGGCGTTGCCCTGCGGGTCGCTGTCGATGATCAGCACGCGGCGGCCGATGGCGGCCAAGGCGGTCGCCAGGTTGATCGCCGTCGTCGTCTTGCCGACCCCGCCCTTCTGATTGGCGATGGCCAGGACGCGGCTGGAAGTATGTTTTATATCAATTGGTTGTGTTGGGCTATCGGGCACGGCTCAAATCCGCGATGCGCAGTACCGTGCCGGACGGGTCGGCGCGGCTGGTGAGGCGGTCCAGGCGCATCTTCCATGTTTTGGTTGGCGCGGTCAATTCGCTCTCCACCTTGGCCCCCTTGAGGAACAGGCAGATGCCGTCGGGCTTGAGGAAAGGTGCCGCGAGGTCAAGCAGTTGCACGAGGGGGGCGAGGGCGCGGGCGGTGACGATGTCGGCCTTGACCGCGCTGCCGGCGGCCAGCGACTCGGCGCGGGCGATGTGGATCCGCGTGCGCGCGGTGACCTGGGTGGCGCCGGCGACCTCGGCGAGGAACGCCGCCTTGCGCGCATCGGACTCGACCAGGTGAACCGTCCAGTCCAGCTCGGCGGCCATGATCGCCAGCACCAGGCCGGGAAATCCGGCGCCGCTGCCGAGGTCGACCAGAGTGATGGGCCGGCCCCGCGCATGCGCCTGGGCGAGCGGAAAAAGCTGCGCCGAGTCGAGGAAGTGGCGGCGCCAGGAATCGGCCAGGCTGGACCGGCTCACGAGGTTGATACGCGACCCCCACTTCGTCAGAAGTTCATGATATAATTGAAGTTTTAGAATTGTTCCACGTGGAACATTTTGCCCGCGGGCAAATTCCTCGGCGTCCACGTGGGGGTCAGGCCGCCCGCCGGCGCACGTATTTGAGCAGAATGGTCAGGGCCGCCGGCGTGACCCCGGAAATGCGCGCGGCCTGGCCCAAGGTCGCCGGCCGGATATGGGCGAGTTTTTGCCGTATCTCCGTCGACAGCGACGGCAGCACGGCGTAGTCGAGATCGCGCGGCAGCGCCAAATCCTCGTCGGCGCGGAAGCATTTGATATCCGCGTCCTGGCGCTCGAGATAGCCGCGGTAGCGGGCGTCGATCTCCGCCTGCTCGGCGACGTCGGCGCGCAAGTTGGCGAGCTCGGGCCAGATCAGCGCCAGGCGCGCGACGTCGACCCCCGGCAGGGCAAGCAAATCGGAAGCCCGGCGCACGATACCGTCCTGGTTGACCGCGATGTTCCAGCGCGCGAGCTGGGGCGGGGTTGCCTTGAGCGCGGCGAGGCGAGCACGGGCCGCAGCGAGCGCCGTCGCCTTTGCTTTATATACCGTCGCCCGTGCCGGCCCGACGCAGCCGAGCTTCAGGCCGAGCGGGGTCAGGCGCTGGTCGGCGTTGTCGGCGCGCAGCACCAGCCGGTATTCGGCGCGGCTGGTGAACATGCGATAGGGCTCG
>JACQDQ010000519.1 GCA_016201015.1 Pseudomonadota bacterium
AAGATGAAGCTGATGATCAGGCGCCTGGCGACGTGGAAGTGGTCGCCGAGGTGCCATTTGTCGTATGTGCCGAGCATGCCCAAGAGCGCTGACGTCATGCCCGCCTGCAGCAGCGACGTCACAAACAAGGCCGGCGCGTAGGAGAAGTTGGGCGAATGGGTCAGCGCGATCGGGATCAAGGCGTAGAAAATGCCGAGCAGGAGCAGATACTCCCACGAGAACAGGAGCACGGATGATGCCGACATGTAGTGCCGGAAGATCCGCAGCATTTAAGACGTGCCCCTCCTCAATTCGCGGTGTCCACTGCGGGACCCCGGTTGTCGCTCAGCGATTTGATGAACGAGCGACTTTATTGGCAAAGTTTAACCGAATCAGCGCCAAGCCGACTGTGATGCAGGTCACTCTAGCCTCGGTCTATTTTTGAAGTGTTAACCCAAGATAGCCGCAACGGTGCCGAGAGTCCCGAATTACCCTTCTTGGCCAAGGGGTAAAGGCGCTGCCTTGGCGGAAAACGGTTGGCGAAACGCGATAATCCGGCTACTTGCTTGCCGGCTGGGTCGTTGCCGATCATAGGGGGAACCGGTGCTGAAGATCTTGGGGCGAAAAAATTCCTCGAATGTCCAGAAGGTCCTATGGTGCTGCGAGGAAATGGGGCTCGCCTATGCCCGTGAGGACATCGGCGGCCCGTTCGGCAAGAATCGCGACCCCGCGTATCTCGCGCTCAATCCCAACGGATTGATCCCGACGATCGATGACGATGGGTTCATTCTCTGGGAATCGAACGCCGTCATCCGCTACCTCGCGGCCAAGCACGGCCGGGCCGGCCTATGGCCGGCCGACTCGAAGATTCGCGCCGATGCCGATCGCTGGATGGACTGGCAGTTGACGACGGCGGGGCCGCCGATGGGAACTCTGTTCGTGCAACATGTTCGCACGCCGGAGGATAAGCGCGACGCAAAGGCGATTGCCGACGCGCGCCTGCGGGCGATCGAGGCATGGACGATCCTCGACGCGCATCTTGGCCGCCGGCCATTCGTTGCCGGCGAGGGGTTTACGACCGGCGACATTCCGCTGGGAATCATGGTTTATCGCTGGTTCAATATCCCGATCGAGCGGCCCGAGCTGCCGAACCTGAAGAGTTGGTACGCGCGACTCGCCGGGCGCGCTCCGTACCAGAAGATTGTTATGCAGCCGCTGACCTAGTTTCCGCCATGACAGTGACGCGAGGATGACGACGATGATCGATGTCTATTACTGGCCGACGCCCAACGGGCACAAGATCACGATGTTTCTGGAGGAGGCGGGGCTCCCGTACACGCTCATTCCGGTCAATATCGGCAAGGGCGACCAATTCAAGCCGGACTTCCTGAAGATTTCTCCGAACAACCGCATGCCGGCGATCGTCGATCGGGCGCCGAAGGGCGGCGGGGCGCCGATCTCGGTCTTCGGGTCGGGGGCGATTCTCATGTACCTCGCCGACAAGACCGGCAAATTCCTGCCGACCGAAACGCGCGCGCGCTACGACGTGCTGCAGTGGCTGTTCTGGCAGATGGCGGGACTCGGGCCGATGGCCGGGCAAAACGGCCACTTCAACAACTACGCCCCCGACAAAATTGCCTATGCCATCGATCGCTACGTCAACGAGACGAATCGCCTGTATGCCGTGCTCGACAAGCGACTCGGCGGCCGCGACTTCATCGGCGGCGACTACTCGATCGCCGACATGGCGTGCTATCCCTGGATCGTCCCCCACGAGCGCCAGAAGCAGAACATCGGCGATTTTCCCAATCTCAAGCGCTGGTTCGAGGCGATCAAGGCGCGCCCGGCGACGTTGCGCGCCTATGACAAAGGCAAGGCGGTCAATCCCAACCCGCCAGCCACGGTTTCGGATGAGACGCGCAAGATCCTGTTCGGTCAGACGGCGGCGGTGGTGCGGCGATAGAGCGGTCGCCGCCGTCGCTGCGACTTGGGCGGCGGCGGCGTGTGGCTCAATGCCTCGATGATGGGACAGCCGGGCAGGACTCCGCTCTCGCACGCGCGCACCATTTCGGCGAGCACGCTCTCGACCGCCTGAAGGTCGGTGAGCTTCGATCGTACGCTGCCGAGATGCGCCGCCGCGATATCGTGGACCCGTGCGCAGGAAGGCTCGCGCGCATCGGCGAGATGGAGAAGCGCGCGCACGTCGTCGAGCGTGAAGCCGATTTCGCGTGCGCGGTGCACGAAAATCAGGCGGCCGACCACGT
Source organism: Pseudomonadota bacterium (assembly GCA_016201015.1). Lineage (GTDB taxonomy): Bacteria > Pseudomonadota > Alphaproteobacteria > CACIAM-22H2 > CACIAM-22H2 > JACQDQ01. The sequence goes on from JACQDQ010000519.1 coordinate 2,244, forward strand.
CCCCTGCGTAGTGCCGATGGCCGTTCGCGGCGCGTGTCGACGGCGGCAACAGGCCAATGCGCTCATAGTAGCGGATGGTTTCGGCCTTGATGCCGGTGCGCTCTGCCAACTGGCCGACGGACATCGAGGCGCGTATTGTGTCAGCCATCGCCTGTCTCACGGAATTGCGATCTCGAGCCGGCCGAGCTTGTTGCAAATTCAAGCATTAGGCAAGTGCTCAGAGCTGCGCAAGACGCAGTGCTGGCGGACGGCCCGGCATGGTCGGCGGCGCCGCGGCGAACTGGGGGCGATCAACGCCGCACTGCGGGAGTCTCGATCGGCAGCCCGCGGCCGCGCCACGCCACGTAGAGTTCCAGGTTGACGTAGTCGTCGTCGCCCAGGGGCAGCGGCTCGGCGCCGACCGCGAAATTGCACGCCTGGAAGCGCAGATGCATCGAGCCCAGCGTCTGCCAGCGCAGCCGGTAGGCGGGAAAGCCGTTGCTCTGTCCCTGGCTGACGACATCGTCGCGCAGCGATTTGCCGACGATGCGGTCGTGGCACTGGCTGCAGGCGAGGTTCATCGCGCCGCGCCGCGCCTCGAAGAATGCCTTGCCCGACGCCAGGAACGGGGCAGCGGCGCCGTCGACCTCCACGCTCACCGGCTGTCCGCGCGACTGGTGGCGAACCAAGGTGGTGAGGGCGAGCAGCTCGTCGGACTCGTAGGCGTAGGCCGGCGCCTGCATGTGCTCGGTGCGGCACAGATTGATGCGCTGCTCGAGATTGATCGGCTTGCCGAGCCGCGGCGACATCCGCGGATAGCGCGCCCCGACGCCCGCCAGTCCGGTCTCGGCCCCACCGTGGCACGCGGCGCAGGACTTCCCACCCGCCCGCGCCGGGGTGTCCCACAGCGCCCGACCCTTGGCCACCCACAGCATTCCCGGGTTGGCGAAGGCATCGTCCTGCATCTCGCGCACCATGGGCGAGGAGAACTGATAGCCGGATCGCGGCGCCGCGGCGTCGTCGGCCCGCGCGCCGCCGAGCGCGGCCAGCCCGCAGGCCAGGGCGAGGAGGCAGCGTGCGCGCCAACGATTTCCTGCGACGATCACGACGACTATGCCGCCGCTGCAAATTGGGGGGATCGGTTGAGGATGCGCATCTGGATCGCCGATGCTCGCCAATGATGCGCTTCGGCGCCAGCCTGTCAACAGCAACATGCCGATTGAGTTTGTCCGCGGAGTGCGGCACGCTTCCGGCATGGCGCTTTGGGTGGCACTGGGTCTGTGGGCGGCGTGCGGCGTACTCGTCATCGGCTGCGAGCGCGCGGTGGCCCGCAGGGCGCGCCACGGCGGCAATTGGCAGCCGCAGCGCCCCTTCGCGACGGCCGCCTATTTCATTGCGCTTGCACTGGCCAGCCCGGCCGTCATCGTTCTGTCGGTGTATTTCCTCGGTGCGACGCTGTGGCGCGGCATGATTCCGGTGATCATGCGTCCGTGGTCGCTCCCGCGCGCGATCAAGTATCCGGAAAACTGGCCGCATCTGGTCGGCGGTGCGCGTGGGCAGAGCGGCGCGCCGCAGCGCGCGCCCGGTCGAAGCTCGCTTGCCGCGTCCTCCGGCAAGGCGCGCAACGGCGAGCGGGCCTAGACTTTCACCTCGTGCACGGCGCTTGGCGTGGTCGATGCGTCCGTCGGGCCGCGCAGTCCAAACAGCTCGGCCAGCAGCTCATAGGATCGCCGGCGGGCGCCGAAGTCGTGGCACACGGTGACGATGACGAGTTCGTCGACACCGTAGGCGTTGACGAGAGCGAGAAGTCCGTCGCGCACCTGTTCCGGCGCGCCGACGACCTGCCGCTGCCGATTGAAGGCGATGCGCCGCAGCTCGGCGTCCGTGTACGGATGGGCCTGCGCCTCGGCGACCGTCGGGATCGGGCCGAGGATTCCCTGGTCGAGGCGCAGGCGCCAAAGATCGCGGCTGGCGGCGTGACGAACGGCTTCGGCCTCGGTGTCGGCGCACAGCACGAACACGCCGATGCTGCCGCGCGGCTGCGCCAGGCGCGGCGACGGGCGGAAGAATTGGCGATAGGCGCGCATCACCTCGGGACCGCCGCGGTCGTTGATGAAATGGGCGTAGGAGAAGGCGCAGCCGAAATGCGCGGCGTAGACCGCGCTCTGATCGCTCGAGCCGAGCAGCCAGATTTCGGGAAGGCCCGCGCCGCGCGGCATCGCGTGCACGCCGGCGAACGGGTGGTCGGGCGCCACTTCATCGGCGAGAAACGCCAGCATGTCGGCGATCTGCTGCGGAAAATGCTCGATCCCCAAGGCGCCGGGGCCGTGCTGCAGCGCGGCGGCCGTGCGCTGGTCGCTGCCCGGCGCGCGACCGATGCCCAGATCGATGCGGCCGGGGAACAGCGTCTCGATCGTGCGGAACGTCTCGGCCACCTTGAGCGGCGCGTAGTGCGACAGCATCACCCCGCCGGATCCGACGCGGATGGTTCGCGTCGCCGCGGCGATGCGCGTGACGAGAATCTCCGGCGCCGTGCCGGCCAGCCCCTCCGAGCTGTGATGCTCGGCCAGCCAGTAGCGCCGATAGCCGAGCCGCTCCGCGGCCTGGGCAAGCGCGATCGTCTCGGCGATCGCCTGGGCCGGCGTGCCGCCGGCGCGAATCGGCGACTGGTCGAGAACGCTGAAGGCAACCGTCGGCGAGCGCAGCCCGGAATCCATGCGATTGCTATCCTTGGCACACGCGACCGCCGCGGCAACGATCCGTTCCTGGCACCAATGTCGATGGCGACACTAGAGATCGATGCCGATGAGCACAAGGCGCCTAACACGTTGCGACGCGTGGCCGGTTGATCGATAGTGAGCCGCGCGGCACCAATGCGGGGGGACGGCACGTTGACTTACGATTTGGTTGTCAAAGGCGGACGGGTCATCGATCCGGGCCAGGGCCTCGACATGGTTGCCGATGTCGCCTTCGCCGCCGGCCGCGTCGCCGCCGTCGGTCCCGGGCTGCCGACGGGCGACGCCGCGGCGGTCATGGAGGCCGCCGGCAAGATCGTGACGCCCGGTCTCATCGATCTGCATACCCATGTCTACTGGGGCGGCACGTCGCTCGGCGTCGATCCGGCCGTGGTCGCGGCCCAGGGCGCGGCGACGACGCTGATCGACGCCGGCAGCGCCGGGCCCGGGAATTTTCACGGCTTTCGGCGACACGTCATCGAGCCGTCGCCGGTCCGCGTCCTCGCCTATCTCAACATTTCCTTTCCCGGCATCTACGCCTTCAGCCGGACGGTGATGGTGGGCGAGAGCGGCGACCTGCGGCTGCTCGACGCCAATGAATGCGTGCGCGTGGCGCGCGAGCACAAGGACATCGTCGTCGGCATCAAGGTGCGCGTCGGGCGCGGGGCGAGCGGCGGTTCCGGCGTCGCGCCGCTCAATATCGCGCTCGACGTGGCGGACGAGCTGGGACTGCCGGTGATGGCCCATCTCGACTATCCGCCGCCCAGCCCGCATGAGGTGGTGCCGCGGCTGCGCAAGGGGGATGTGCTCACCCACTGCTATCGGCCGTTCCCCAGCGCGCCGACGCGCGGCGACGGCCGCGTGCGCGACGAGGTGCTGGCGGCGCGCCAGCGCGGCGTCATCTTCGACATCGGCCATGGCGCCGGCTCCTTCGGCTTTCGTTCGGCGCGTGCGGCGCTCGCCGCCGGCTTCCCGCCGGACGTGATCAGCAGCGACGTTCATACGCTGAGCATCGGCGGGCCGGCTTTCGATCTTCTGGTCACGATGTCGAAGCTGCTGTGCCTCGGCATGACGCTGCCGCAGGTGATCATGGCGGCGACGGCGATGCCCGCCGCCGCGGTGCGGCGGCCGGAGCTCGGCACGCTGCGCGTCGGCGCCGTCGGCGAAGCCTCGATTCTCGAGCTTCGCGAGGGGCGGTTCGACTACGTCGATGTGGTCGGCGAGACGATCGAGGGCCGGCAGCGCCTTGCCCCCGCCGGGCTCGTCATCGGCGGGCGGCGCTGGCAGCCGCCGGAGAAGGCGGCTTAGGCGGCGTCCTGCTGTAGCCGCGACAGCTTGCCGATCAGGTATTCGGTCGTATCCTCGCCGACATCGGCGTATTGCGTGAGGATCCGCTCGATCATCCGGCGGCAATAGCGCTCGCGGTCGTGCGGCGCGCCGTCGAACTGGGTTTCACGCGCGATGTCGATGGCGGTGCGCACGGCCGGGTAGAGGTCTTGCGGCAGATCGGCCTTGGCATAGATCGACTGCAGCCCGAGCTTGCCGTCGTCATGCACCAGCAGCCGCACATTGTTCATCGTCAGGCCCGTGCGCACCGCCAGCGATGCTTCGAAGAACGTGAGATCGCCCATGCAGAGGGCGCGCAGGACGATCGACGGCGTGAGCCGCTTGTTGGCCTGGAGGTGCTGGACGAGGCGCTCGATCTCCTCTGGCGAGGCGTCGGCGGCGCGGCCGAGCAACGCCTTCTCGCGGCTGTGCAGAACGAGATCGCCGACGGTGTTCGGCGGCAATTCGCGCCGGGCGAGGAGTTGGCCGCGGAAGGTCTCCGAAACGGTGCTGTACAGCCGCTCGACGATGGTCAGCGGCAGCCTGGCGCGACGCATGAGCGGCGCCTGCACCGTCTCGCTGGCCGGAAACTTGGTGATGACCTTGTCGAACGACGCTTCGGCGATATCGGCGCCGTCGTTGCCGAAGAGCGTGGCGACCACCGCCTCGTCGCCGTGGTCGATCAGGGCATCGCTGAGCGGGGACGATACCTTGGTGCGGCGGGCGATCGCCGTCTGCTTTGCCGCCGCGCCGCCGCGGACGATGGCGATCAGATCCTCGTCGGTGAGCACCGCGGAGTAGCGCAGCACGGGCAGCGCGACCGACTCGACGTCCTGCGCCAAGGTCACGGCGACGTCGCGCGGCAGTTGCGCATGCTCCTTGACATAGGCGGCGAGCGCCTGGCGCACCGTGACCTCCGCGTCACGCGCGAGCAGCCCGATGATTTCCTCGGCGTACCGGCGCTCGGCCGGGGTCAGAGTCTGGCGATCGAGGGCGTAGGCGACTTTCGCCGCCATCGTCGTGCGGCCGACCGGCGAGCGGTCGGCGAGCAGCGCTTCGACGTCCTTTTTGCTCAGGCTGTGTCTCATGGCGATCCACTCAACGATCGATGGAGGGCAGGGCCCCGTCCTATCATCCTAGAGCGGTACGATTTAACGTCTCGTGAACTATTGCTGGGATTGTAGAGATCGGCGGGTGCGGCCAATCGCGACGGCGCGATCGCCGTGTCCGCGGGCGACCGGTCGACGCCAGGCGCGCGTTGATCGAAGGTTGCCGGCCTGTTAGGGAATGCCGGCGGACCGCGGCGCCGCGCGGTCGGCGCTCGCCGGCGGCCATGTCGGGCGCGATCGAATGGGAGCAACATGGAAAACGTCGTTCACGTCGAAGTGCGTTGGAGCGAGTGCGATCCGTTCAGCATCGTCTTCTATCCGAATTTCTTTGTTTGGTTCGATCACTGCTCGTGGAAGCTGTTGCAGGCGGCGCGGCTCGAGCTCCCCATGCTCAAGGAGAAGTTCGGGTTCGCCGGGATGCCGCTGGTCGGCGCGGAATCCGCCTTTTCGCGGCCGGTCCACGCCCACGATACGGTCGCGATCCACAGCCGCGTGAGCCACTGGGGCCGCACCAGCTTCAAGGTGACGCATCGCGTCATGCGCGGCGCCGAGCAGGCGGCGCAAGGCGTGGAAACCCGCGTCTGGACCTGCACGCGGCCGGACGAGCCGGCCGGCATCAAGGCGGTGCGTATTCCGCAGGAAGTCATCGACATCCTCGACGGCCCGGCGCCCCGCTAGCGAGTGTTCCGATGACGGTGACGCGTCCACGTCATCCCGCGAGGTCTTCGGCGGCAGTCCAGGTCCTCGACTTTGTGGTACCTATAACGAAGCGATGATGTCTTCGCGCGAGACACGCTTGGTCCGCGCAACAGCGCGCAGAATTCCGTTCAGGGTTCCCAGTCGCAGCGGACTATGGTCCGGTACCGACAGACGGTGGTGGGTCGGTGCATCGGCCTGCAAAATAACATGGCTGCCGACGCGATTGACTTCGCGATAGCCCCAATGCCGCACGCGCGCTGCGACTAGAGCTGAATTCGATCACGTTGAATCGCTCTTCTTTTTTTCGTCATCGCCGGGCTCGACCTGGCGATCCACGTCCTTCTTCCGGAGAAGAGTCCGTGGCTGGGACGGCCGAAGGCCGCCCAGGGGGGGTCTCGCCGCTACGCGGCGGCCCGGGCATGACGGAGAAATTAGAGTTCCGTCGTGTTTCCATCTGATCGGATTCCGCTCTAGTAGCCGACCGCTGACGTCGCGCGGCAGCTTCACGCTAAGATTTCGTCGCGCACCAAATGCAACCGCAGGCGCTCTGGCGCCGGTCGATCGAAGTAGAACGCTGCGACCGCTTCGCGAACGTTGGCGCGCAACTCATCCCATGTGTCTGCTTCGGTGATGATGCTCTCGCCGAGCGCCTCGGCCGCGAAGCCGCCATCGGCTTCCTGCGTGACTTCAAAAACCAGTTCGTTCATGACCCGCATCCTACGACGCGAAAAATTTTGGGGACGAAAAATTTCGGTGACACAATACTTATCTCGCCACCGACGGCGCGCGCCGCGACTTGGGTCCGGGCTTCTGGCGGGCGAGCGGCCGGCCCAGACGCTTCTCCAGCCGGGCGACGAACCGCGCCGCGCCGAGCGGCCGGCCGGTGCGCTCGCCGGCGCGGATCGCTTCGCGATCGGCGCTGCCCAGCCCCTCGGCCAGGAACCCCGCCCAGTCGGGCGCCAGCGCCAGCAGCGGTCGCACCCGAACCAGGCCGTCGTCCGCGCCCGCCAGATGCGCCCGCCAGCTCGACCAGCGCCAGTCGCGGGCGCGGCGCGCCAGCTTCGCCCGCACCGGGTTGAGCTCGACATAGCGCGCGCAGGCCAACAGATAGGCCCCGTCCATCGGACAGGAGGCGAAACGCCCCTGCCACAGATAGCCGCGCCAGCCTTCGCGGCCGTTCACCAGACGCGTGTAGCGCCGATGCGTCTCGCCAAGCGCCTGGCGCAGCCCGTCCGCGTCCGACGGCGTCAGGATCAGGTGCACGTGGTTGGGCATCAGGCAGTAGGCCCACACCGCCACGCCCGCTTCGCGGCATCCCTCCGCCAGCAGCAAGCGGTAGGCGGCGTAGTCGTCGTCGCCGAAGAAGACCTGCTGCCGGCGGTTGCCCCGCTGCGTCACATGATGCGGGACACCCGGCACCACCACTCTCGCCAGGCGCGCCATGATCCGACGCTAGCAACCGGCCGCGGATCGGTCAATTACGTATTGTGTCCCCGGAACTCCCTGTCCCCAGAACGCCCTTGCGAATTCGGGCAGCCTGCGCGCGTGACAGCGCCGGCCAGGGGCACATAGTCTCTCACTAGACCGTTCGGTCTAGTGCGTAAGGAGACCAAGGAGAAGCGAACATGCGGGTTGCAAAGGAACAAGTGGATATCAAGATGGAGATTCCAGGAGCTACTATCCGTCAGCGCACGGATTTTGGTGATGCGAGTGGATTCGGCAAGGTCAGCGGCGAGTATTTCACCCTTGCCGCGGGCGTGGATACCACCCCGCTCTTTCAGGGGTTGGAAGGAAACCTTTGTCAATGTCCCCATTGGGGCTTCGTGCTGCGCGGTCAGCTCACCACGACCGATGCGGCCGGCACGCAGGAGACAGTCAGCGCCAATGATCTGTTCTACTGGCCGCCTGGGCACAACGTGAAGGTCGATGCTGACGCGGAGATCGTCATGTTCAGCCCCCAGCACGAGCACAGCCTCGTCATCAACCACATGATTGAAAAGACGAGGGGCTAGACTCGCTCGCCGGCGCCCGGAGAGAATATCCTTCCGGGCGCCAGAGCTGCGGATAGTCCGAACCCTGCGGCACGATGCCGATAACGTTGCAATGATGCATTCAACCAAGCAACGCCTGATCGACGTGGGCCTCCGCATGCTTCTGGAGCACGGCTACAATGATCTGGGCATCCAGGCCCTGCTCACGGCCACGGGGACTCCCAAGGGCTCCTTTTACCATCACTTCAGGGACAAGGAGGATTTTGCGCTGCAGGTCATCGACGCATACATAGCGCAAGTCCACGCAGGTCTCGATGCCTGCCTCCGAGACAAGGAGCGACCTCCACTCGCGCGGGTGCGGCGTTTTTTCGAGCTGACGCAGCAGAAGTACCGGGAGGAAGGCTACATGGGCTGCCTCCTGGGTGGGCTCGGACAGGAACTGTCGGGCGTCAGCGAGGTGTTCCGGCGCAAGATCGAGAGGTGCTTTTCCGCGATCGCCAAACGCATGGCCGTCTGCCTGGACGAGGCTCGGCAAAGAGGTGAGATCCCAGCCGAGTGCGATG
>JACQDQ010000512.1 GCA_016201015.1 Pseudomonadota bacterium
CGGCGACCGGCGCGACGACCGTCGTCGCGACCGCGGTGTCGGGCGTGCTCGATCATTGGCGACGGCGCAATGTCGACGTGCGGATGGGCGGAGCGCTGCTGCTTGGCGGCCTGGTCGGCTCGGCGCTGAGCGTTGTGCTGTTCGGCGTGTTGCGCCGGCTGGGGCAGGTCGATCTCGTCGTCTCACTCGCCTACGTCGTGCTGCTCGGGGTGTTGGGCGGACTGATGCTGATCGAGTCATTGCGCGCGCTTTATGGCCGCAAGGCGGCTCCCAAGCCGCGGCACCTGCGCCGGCGCGCCTGGATCGTGGTCCTGCCGTGGAAAATGCGGTTCCCGAAATCCCGTCTCTATGTCAGCCTGATTCTGCCGGTCGGCACCGGCGCGGTCGTCGGCATACTCGCCGGCATCATGGGTGTCGGCGGCGGCTTCATGCTCGTCCCCGCCATGGTCTATCTGCTTGAGATGCCGACCGCGGTGGTCGTGGGCACCTCGCTGTTCCAGATCATCTTCGTCTCGGCCAACGTGACCATCCTACAGGCCTACGCCCATCAAACGGTGGACGTGCTGCTCGCCGTCATGTTGATTCTGGGGGGCGCGGTCTCCGCGCCGTTCGGCGCGCGACTCGGCCACCGCCTCGGCGCGGACCGCTTGCGTGCCCTCATGGCGGCGCTCGTCCTCAGCATCGCGGTCAGTCTCGGCTACCAGCTGATCGCCACGCCCGGCGATGTGTATTCGATCGAAGTGGAAACCAACAACGGCAATGCCGAGGTGACGCGGTGAGGATTTCGGCCCTCGGCCCGCGGCTGGCGCTCGCCGGCTTCCTCGCCGCGGCGGCGGCGGCGGCGCCGGCGCGCGCGCAGCCGCTGATCGCCGATCTGTCGAGCCATCTCATCGCCATCACCACCGGTTTTTCCGGCACCGAGGTGCTGCTCTACGGCGCGACGGAAGGCGAAGGCGACGTGGCGGTCGTGCTGCGCGGACCGGAAGCGACCACCATCGTCCGCCGCAAACGGCAGATCGCCGGCATATGGATCAATCGGAACCAGCTCACCTTCGGCGGCGCGCCGGCATTCTATCGCGTCGCATCGAGCCGGCCCCTCGAGGAGATCGCGTCGCCGGCGCTGCGCGCCCGACATCAGCTCGGCGTCGAATTTCTGCGCCTCGCGCCGAATCGTCCCGGCTCGACGGAGGACGTCGCTGCATTCCGCGATGGCTTGGTCCGCAACAAGGTGCGGCAGGGCCTCTACGCGCTGGAGGCGGGGCGGGTAAGCTTTCTCGGGGCCCGTCTCTTCCGCACCCGCGTCGAATTTCCGTCGGATGTGCCGACCGGCTCTTATACGGTCGAGGTCTTGCTGATCAAGGGCGGGCAGGTCGTGGCGGCACAGACGACGCCGCTATTCGTCAGCAAGATCGGAGTCGGCGCCGATCTGTTCGAGTTCGCTCACCGTTACGCGGCGATCTACGGCGTATTCGCTGCGCTCATCGCCGTGCTCGCCGGGTGGGGCGCGGGCACTTTGTTCCGCAAGAGTTAGGCGGGAGGATTCGCATGGCCAGCGATCGCGCAAGACACGCCAACCGCGTCTTTCTCGTCGTCGTCGACGAAAGTCCGGAACTCAAGGTCGCTCTGCGCTTCGCCTGCCGCCGCGCCAAGGCGACCGGTGGCAGGGTAGCCATGCTCTACGTCACCGAGCCGGCCGACAGCAGCGAATGGCTGGCGGTCGGCGAGATCATGCGCGAGGAACGCCGTGCCGAGGCCGAACACCGGCTGCAGGAGCTCTCGGCGGTCGTGCAGTCGATTTCGGGCGACATGCCGGTGCTCTACGTGCGCGAAGGGAAGGTGCGCGACGAGCTGCTCAAGCTCTTGGACGAGGAGCCGACCATCTCGATCCTCGTGCTTGGGGCCGGTACCGGCCCCAAGGGGCCGGGGCCGCTGGTCAGCGAGCTGGCAGGCAAGCTGTCGGGCAAACTCCATGTCCCGGTCACCATCGTGCCCGGCTCGCTCACCGAAGAGGACGTCGACGCCATCTCCTAGGGCGTCGGTGCGACGCTGCGGCGCCGGGCGCCACCGGCCGCTCTTGCTGCAAATTAACCTTCAGCTATAATGCGTTAGGGTTAACACGCGATAAGTTTTATTTTCGCCATGGTTAACAAAGGGTTGTTCCGGGCCGCCGGGGGGGCCATCTAACGTAGGTTAGAAGTGTCTTAACCGGCAGGAGGTCCACGTCATGTTCATCCAGACTGAGCAGACGCCCAATCCGGCAACGCTGAAGTTCCTACCCGGACGCGCCGTGATGGCGTCTGGAACGGCGGACTTCCCCACAGCGGAGGGCGCCCAACGCTCGCCGCTCGCCCTGCGCCTGTTCGGCGTCGAAGGCGTCGCCGGCGTATTCCTGGGTACGGACTTCATTACCGTCACCAAAGCGGCGGACAAGGACTGGCATCTCCTGAAGCCGGGCCTGCTCGGCGTGATCATGGAACACTTCACCTCCGGCCGCCCGGTGATCGAGGAGACCGCCGGGGCGGCGGACGCGTCCTCGCCGGAGGACAGCGAGATCGTCGCCCAGATCCGGGAGCTGATCGACACGCGCGTGCGGCCGGCGGTGGCCCAGGACGGTGGCGATATCATCTTCCGCCGCTACGAGGACGGCGTTGTCTACCTGCATATGCAGGGCTCGTGCTCGGGCTGCCCGAGCTCGACGGCGACGCTCAAGGCCGGCATCGAGAATATGCTGCGCCACTACGTCCCGGAAGTCGTCGAAGTCCGGGCCGAGATGTAGGGCCCGGTCGGCTCCATCTCATTTCATCGTTAATCGTTGAGCTGCGCGTCCGATGACGCGAGCCATTCGATATCCGGATCGCCGGCCGCCGGTCGCTCTGACCGCGGTGGCCGGCCTCCTTGGTGTGGCGGCGGTGGCGCTCGCGCTCCGTCACGCCAGCCCGACGCCCGATTTGGGCGTGACAGATCACCGGTCGATGCCCGGCGTGCTCGCCTCGCTGGGCGAGTCGATTCGCCTCACCGCGGTCGCGCTCGAGGATCACTTCAACGAGATCGGCTACTCGTTGGAGCGCATCAATACCGAGGGCGGCGGCGTCCCCCGCCTGCGCTTGTCGCGCCTGCCCGGCGACCTTCCGCAGATGGAATCGCCCGATCAGCGCAAGACCTTCTTCATCAAGATGATGCTGCCGCTACTCCTCGCCGAGAACGAACGCATCCTCGGCGATCGCGAGCGCCTGCTTACATTGCTGCGTTGGAACGACAGCGGGATGGCGCTATCGGCCGACGAATCGGGCTGGCTGGCAGGCTTGGCCCAGCGCTACCGCGTGCGTGCCGGCGACGTCGATGAGCTGGTGCGGCGCGTCGATGTCGTGCC
>JACQDQ010000031.1 GCA_016201015.1 Pseudomonadota bacterium
CCACGTTCCGGGACGAGAACTGCCCGTCGCTGGCTTCGCCGACATTCGGGCGCGCAATCGCGCCCGTGCCAAGACCGAGTAATAAGGAGTGCCCCATGCTGAAGTCGGGAGGGACGAAAGCCGAAGACGCCCGCCGCAAGGCGCAGGACCAGTTTACCAAGGGCAAGCAACGCAACGCCGACGCGCTCAAGGAGCGCGAGCGCAATGAGCGGGCGGCGGCCGAAAAGACCGCGCGTCTGCGCGCCCTGCGCCTGGCCAAAGAGGCCGCCGACCTGGTGGTCGCGGAGCAAGCCGCCGCCGCCAAGGCGGCTGCCGCGCCGTCGCGCAACTCTACTTCGCGCGGCAAGGCCAGCGCCAAGGCGGCGCTCGTGCCCAAGCCCGAAATCGCTTAGCCGCACGTCAGCGCGCCACCGCGTCGTAGCCGGCGGCGTTGAACTCGATCAGGTCGAAGCCGTTGCCGAACGGGTCGGCCATGTTGGCGATGCGGCCGTACTCGCGGGCCTTGACGGCGCGGTCGAGCGTGCCGCCCAGCGCTGTCAGCCGCGCCACCGCCGCGTCGAGATCGCCGACGATGAAATCCAGGTGGACCGGCGTCCAGTGCCGCTCGTAGCTGCGGGTCGCCGTGCGGCTGCCGAGATCGGCCAGCGCCGGCCGCTCGGCCAGCAGGAAGATCGGCAGGTTGGCGCCGGCGAGCTCGATCCAGGTCGGGCTGTAGCGGCGCTTCACCGTGAGGCCAAGCCCGTCGCAGTAGAACGCCAGCCCGCGCGCCGCCTCGGTCACCTCGATATAGGCATGGGCGATGAGCATGACCGCTCCTGTTTCGGCGCGCCGACGCCGCGCCGATGTTCCGCGTAGGGGCGGGTCTCCCGACCCGCCCGCCGCCCTCACACCAGCTGCAGGAAGATCAGCACCAGCCCGACCACCGAGACCGCCCAGACGCCGGTGCGCACCCACGGGATGCCGGCGAGATAGACCCCGGCATAGACGAGGCGGGCCCAGAAGAACAGCTGCGCCCCCAGCGCCGTCATCGCGTTGGCCTTGCCGGCGGCCTGCGCCACCAGCACCAGGGCGGCGAACAGCACGAGGTTTGCCAGCATGTTCCGGTGGGCGCGCTCGGCCCGCCCGGCCCAGCCGACCATCGGCGGCAGACCCTCGCGGTTGCCCGCCAGCTTCGGCAGGCCGACTTGCAGAAAGGCCCCGGTCGCCTCGGCCAGCATTTGCACGAAGGCGAGCGCGGCGGACCACACCAGCAGCTTCAGTTCGATCGACATCTCGTCCCTCCCGGTCTTGTTATTGGCATCGCCTCTATTCTACGCGCCCGCGCGCGGCGGCGCATCGCCGCCGCGTGCCGCCGCTGTCGGTTTTTCTTACAGGATTGCCGCCGGACGAAGAAAAACCGTCGGGAATTCTTACATCGGGCAGACGCGGCGGGTGCCAGCCGGCCGCGCAACTCTTGATCGCAAATGATTTTCTCCATTAAGCATGGTTCTTGCATGGAAAATCCGCCAAGCCGTCGTCGCCGCAAAAAATGACCGGCCAGGGGAGGTTCGCATGCAGATCATTTCCTCGCTCCGTCTTAATCCACGCGCCGTCCTGTGCGCCGCCGCTGTCGCGCTGCTGGCGCTCGCCGCGCCGCCGGCCCAGGCCAATCTCATCGACACCTTGACCGGGCTGACGCCGGGCCACACCATCGGCGGCTCGGTCACGCCGAAGCCGCCGCCGGCCGGGCCGGACATTCCGCTCGCCGACGACGTGGTGGCGGCGGACGGCACCGTCTCGTTCATCAAGCCGAACGTCACCATTCAGAAGATCACTTATGTCGACAAGACGACCGGGGTCGCCTTTCAGGAGGTGACCACGACCGACAACACGCCGCTCAATATCCATCTCGACCCGGGCGACCGCTTGCCCCATTTCAGCAGCTTCTTCGACATCTTCACCGAGATCGATTTGAATTCGTTCGATGACAACCTCAACCTGAATGTCGGCGATGCGTTCGACTTCAACGGCGGCGTCGCCCCGAACCTGCCGGGCGTCATCGTCTTCAACTCCTTCGGCGGCAGCACCTTCACCGGCAACATCGACATTTCCGGGTTCAACATCGTGACTGCGCCCGAGCCCGCCACCGTCGCCCTGCTCGGACTGGGGTTGGCCGGACTCGGCTGGACGCGCCGCCGCCGCCGCTCGCTCCGCTAGCCGCGCCAATGTTCCGCGTAGGGGCGTCCGCGGGCTTGGACCCGCGGACCCGCCCTGCCCGCGGGCGGCGGCAGCGCCGACAATCTCTATTCCGTCATTGCCGGGCCGACGCGAAGCGCCGAGACCCGGCAATCCATCGCGCCGCAGTCATTCTTCATGTATTTACAATGTATACACAATCGCTGTATACTGATTGCCTACACAAAGGACCCGACCATGGCCAAGACCGACACCGCCGGGCGCCGCGACGTGGCGATCAATCTGCGCGCCAACCGCCGGCAGCGGCATCTGATCGACCGCGCGGCCGAGGCGCTGGGCCGCAGCCGCTCGGACTTCATGCTCGACGCGGCCTGCCGCGCGGCCGAAAGCGCGCTGCTCGACCGCCGCGTGTTCTTCCTGGCGCCGCAGGCGCATGACGAGTTCCTGGCGATGCTTGACGCGCCGGCCAAGCCGAGCAAGGCGTTGCGCGCGCGGATGAAGCGCAGGCCGCCCTGGCGCCGTTGATGCCGGGCGGCGCCGAACGCGGGGCGCCCCGCGTGTTGCCGCCGGAGCGCCTGGCCGCATGGCACGATCTGTCGCTCTTCCGCAACGGCAAGCATCCTGCGCTCGACGACTGGCTGCGCGACCGCGCCCGCGCGGGCGAGGGACTTTCGGCGCGGACTTATGTGATCTGCGACGCCGACACGCCGGCGCGGGTCGTCGGCTATTACGCGATCGTGGCCGCCATGGAGCAGCGCGTGGCGCTGCCGAGCGCCAAATTGCGGCGCGGAATGCCCGAGCAGGTGCCGCTGCTGTTGATCGCGCGCCTGGCGGTCGACGAGGCCTATCGCGGCAGGGGGCTCGGCGGCGCGCTGCTCGCCGACGCGCGGCGGCGCTGCCTCGCGGCGGCGGATATCGCTGGCGCGCGGGCCGTGATCGCCCACGCGATCGACGACGACGCGGTCGGCTTCTATCGCCGGCACGGGTTCGTGCCCGCGCCGCTCGGCGAACGCGTCATGCTGATTCCGATCGAGACGGTGCGGGCCCTGTTCGCCGCGTAAGGCGATCGGATATCCGCGCTGACCCCGTCTCTCTCCGCAGCGCTCACCGCTTCTTGGCGGCGATGATCTTGTCCATCTCGCGCAGGACGCGGCGGGCGGTGAGCGTGCCGTTACGATCCGCTTCGGTTTCGACCCGGCGCAGCATCGCCGTGAAGCGGCGGCGCGCCGCGTCCCGTGGCTGGCATTTTCCGGAAGGTGGAAGTTTCCTCACGTCGTTCCGTTGCTCGTGTTGCGCTGCGCCTCGGCGATGAGCGCCAGCAGCGCGCGATTGCGGTTGGAGAGCACCTTGGCGAAGCTCTCCATCGACGTGAACCAGATTTTCGGATCGCCACGGCGCGCGCGCCGCCGGCCGCGCGCCACGTCCATGGTCGACGCCTTCATCTGGTCGTAGCTGGCGATCCCCACCTTCAGCGTCGTCATCGTGTCACTCCTCGTTCCTTCAATATCGCGTCGACCGCGCTCTAGAAATCGGTCAGCAATGTCGCCGCGTCCTTGTAGTTTTAGGGCTTGATTTTGACTCCGACTCTAATTCCCGATGATTACGCTCGCCGACGCGGCGAAGGCGCTGGCGCGAGAGGGATGAGGGGCGCGTTGGTAGGCCAGCCCGGCAGACAAAGCAAGATTTGTTGCTACACGACAAATGTATCCAACATAATCCAAATTGCTGTAGCGAATAGTACAACGGTCCCGATATCGCATAAAATGTCCAGCCAAAACCAGTCACTGACTGAGCGCCAGAAGCCGCGGAAAGGCTTTGACTTGCGTTTCGAGTCATACTCATACCAAGCGCAGATCTTGTTGATCAGGGCGATGCCAATCTGAAAAGTGCAGCCGCAAATAAATGCAAGGACGACAAACCTGAGATTGCCGGTGCTTTTTAACGGTGCAACCAACTCCGGTTTGACTAAGAAGAGAGCCGGTCCGCCCAGCCCAAAAGTGACGAACCAAGCACGCAGAGCCCTATTGTACTCGGCGTAATTAGTGAAGAAGTCTTTTGCGCTTTCTTCCCCTGACGGTGACGGATTGCTTGATTCAGACGGATCGCTGGACATCAATTTCTCCCGTGATCAGGATTCGGAGGTTCTCTATCACTGCGTTTTCCGTCGTTTGCCAGAGGCTTTAGCCGCTTTCCGCGCGCGGTGGAGCGCGATATTCACTGCATTGGGGGTCAGGCCGAGAATAGCGGCGACCTCAGAGTTACTAAATCCGCATCGACTCAAGTGTTCGGCTTTTGCGCTCGGTTCAAGCTTGCCCAGTTGAGCTGCATAGATCGC
>JACQDQ010000513.1 GCA_016201015.1 Pseudomonadota bacterium
CCGTCGCTCGCCGACATCAGGGTACCGACCCTGGTCGTCTGCGGGGACAGCGATCGCGGCACCGTGCCCGACATGTCGTTCGCTCTCTGGAAGTCAATCCGTGGCGCGCGGCTCTGTGTGCTTCCGGCCTCGTCCCACAACGCGCATCTCGAAAGCCCGGACATGTTCAATCGAATCGTCGGCGATTTCCTGCTTGGCCGAAGATGAGGAATTTGGGCGAGGTGGGCGTCGGAACACTCGATGGGCTACCCGCAAGATTGAGTATCCAGGCTTTGTGCCATTTGATTATGCGGCTTCTTCCCTTCGAATAATCGCAACGGAATTGCAATCCTCCTATATTTGCCGGCTGAGTTCGACATTGTCAGTATCGGTGACGTCTTCACTTTGAAGCGCCTCGAACTCCACTACGATTGGCCGTCCCACCGCCCGATGAGCGCTATCGAAGGCGTCGCGCGTTCTCCGATCACCCTCGCCCGCTTCGCTGCCCACGACGCTGCAACAGAACCGCAACCTCCGCGCCCGCTGCCGCCCCTTCATCGCGACTTGACGAACGCCGCGCCCCGGCCGACACTCCCGCGCGTACGATCGCGAAGTTCGGTTGGACGATCGGCGTGAAACAAGGGAGGCGCGGAATGCCCCAGGTCTCGATGACGGTGAACGGCAAGGCGGTGAGCGCCACGGTCGAGGGTCGCACCTTGCTCGTGCAGTTGCTGCGCGAGCAGCTCGGCCTCACCGGCACGCATGTCGGCTGCGACACCAGCCAGTGCGGCGCCTGCGTCGTCCATGTCGACGGCAAGTCGGTGAAAAGCTGCACCATGCTGGCGGTGCAGGCCAATGGCGCGGCGGTGGCGACCATCGAAGGCCTGGCGACCAACGGCAAGCTGCATCCGATGCAGGAGGCGTTCCGCGACAATCACGGCCTGCAATGCGGCTTCTGCACGCCGGGCATGGTGATGAGCGCGCTCGATCTGGTGAAGCACAACGCCAATCCGAGCGAGACGCAGGTGCGCGAGTGGCTCGAGGGCAATCTCTGCCGCTGCACCGGCTATCACAACATCGTCAAATCGATTCAGGCCGGCGCCGCCGCGATGCGCGGCGCGGGGAGGTAGGCCATGGCACAGGACGGCATCGGCGCCTCCGTGCGCCGCAAGGAGGATTTCCGCTTCCTCATCGGCCGCGGGCTCTATACCGACGACATCAAGCGCCCCGGCCAGACCCACGCCTATATTCTGCGCTCCAACCAGGCGCATGCCGAGCTGCGCAAGGTCGACACCGAGGCGGCCAAGCGCATGCCCGGCGTCCTCGCCGTGTTCGTCGGCACCGACATGGAGGCCGATAAGGTCGGCGGCCTGCCCTGCGGCTGGCTGATCAAGAACAAGGACGGCAGCCCGATGAAGGAGCCGCCGCATCCGCCGCTGGCCATCGGCCGCGTGCGCCATGTCGGCGACCCGGTCGCCGTGGTCGTCGCCGAGACGCGCGAGCAGGCCAAGGACGCCGCCGAGCGCATCGAGGTCGACTACAAGCCGCTGCCGGCGGTCGCCTCGATCGCCGCCGCGATCAAGCCGGGCGCGCCGCAGATCTGGGACGTGGCGCCCGGCAACACCTGCTACGACTGGCATATCGGCGACAAGGCGGCGGTCGATGCCGTGTTCGCCAAGGCGCATCACGTCGCCAAGATCGATCTCTACAACAACCGCCTGGTGCCCAACGCCATGGAGCCACGCGCCGCGATCGGCGAGTACGACGCGGCGTCGGGCGACTACACGCTGTACACGACCAGCCAGAATCCGCATGTCATCCGCCTGCTGATGGGCGCATTCGTGCTGCATCTGCCGGAGCACAAGCTGCGCGTCTATGCGCCCGATGTCGGCGGCGGCTTCGGCTCGAAGATCTATCACTACGCCGAGGAAGCGATCGTCACCTGGGCGGCGCCCAAGGTCGGCCGGCCGATCAAGTGGACTGCGGAGCGCTCGGAATCCTTCATGTCCGATGCGCATGGCCGCGACCACCTGACGCATGCCGAGATGGCGCTCGACAAGGACGGCAAGTTCCTGGCGCTGCGCGTGGCGACCAACGCCAATATGGGCGCATATCTTTCGACTTTCGCCAGCTGCATCCCGACCTATCTCTACGCGACCTTGCTCGCCGGCGTGTACACGACGCCGATCGTCTATTGCGAGGTGCGCGCGGTGTTCACCAACACCGTGCCGGTCGACGCCTATCGCGGCGCCGGGCGGCCGGAGGCGACCTTCCTGCTCGAGCGCCTGGTCGACATCGCGGCGCGCGACATGAAGATGGATCCGGTCGCCATCCGCCGGAAGAACTTCATCGCCGCCACGGCGTTTCCGTACCAGACGCCGGTCGCGCTGCAATACGATAGCGGCAACTATCAGGCGACGCTCGACCAGGCGCTCAAGGCCGCCGATTGGGCCGGCTTCGAGGGCCGCCGCGCCGAGGCGAAAAAGCGCGGCAAGCTGCGCGGCATCGGCGTCTCGACCTATATCGAGGCGTGCGGCATCGCGCCGTCCAACGTCGCCGGCGCGCTCGGCGCCCGCGCCGGATTGTTCGAGGCGGCCGAGGTGCGCGTGCACCCGACCGGCTCGGTGACGGTGTTCACCGGCAGCCACAGCCACGGCCAGGGCCACGAGACGACGTTCAGCCAGCTCGTCGCCGACCAGCTCGGCATTCCCTTCGACAATGTCGAGATCGTGCACGGCGACACGGCGAAGATTCCGTTCGGCATGGGCACCTACGGCTCGCGCTCGCTTGCCGTCGGCGGCACCGCCTTGGTCAAGGCGGTCGACAAGATCATCGCCAAGGGCAAGAAGATCGCCGCGCACATGCTCGAAGCCTCGGAGGCCGACATCGAGTTCAAGGACGGCAAGTTCACCGTCGCCGGCACCGACAGGAGCAAGGCGTTCGGCGAGATCGCGCTCTCCGCCTACATACCGCACAACTATCCGCTCGACCAGCTCGAGCCCGGCCTCGACGAGACCGCGTTCTACGACCCCAAGAACTTCACCTTCCCGGCGGGCTGCCATATCTGCGAGCTCGAGATCGACCCGCAGACCGGCACCACGCACATCGCGAAGTTCACCGCGGTCGACGATGTCGGCCGCGTCATCAACCCGATGATCGTCGAGGGCCAGGTGCAGGGCGGCGTCGGCCAGGGCATCGGCCAGGCGCTGCTGGAAAACTGCGTCTACGACAAGGACGGCCAGCTGGTCACCGGCTCGATGCTCGACTACTGCATGCCGCGCGCCGACGACCTGCCGTCGATCGGCGTGGCGACGCACGCCACGCTGTGCGCGCACAACCCGCTCGGCGTCAAGGGCTGCGGCGAGGTCGGCGCCATCGGCTCGCCGCCGGCGGTGATCAACGCCGTCGTCGATGCGCTGCGCGATTATGGCGTCAAGCACATGGACATGCCGGCGACGCCGATGAAGGTGTGGCAGACCATCCGCGCCGCCTCGCCTAAGCAAGCGGCAGAGTAAGGAGAGGCTCATGTACGAGTTCAACTATCAACGCCCGAAATCCCTCGCCGATGCCGCCAAGGCGCTGAAAAGCGCCGGCGACGGCGGCAAGCTGGTGGCCGGCGGCCAGACGCTGATTCCGACCTTGAAGCAGCGCCTGGCGCAGCCCAGCGACCTGATCGATCTCGGCGGCCTCAAGGATCTCGCCGGCATCAAGGTCGAGGGCGGCAAGGTGACGATCGGCGCCCTCACCACCCACGCCGAGGTCGCGCATTCGGCGGCGGTGCAGAAGGCGATCCCGGCGCTGGCCGCGCTGGCCGAGGGCATCGGCGACCCGCAGGTGCGCAACCGCGGCACCATCGGCGGCTCGGTCGCCAACGCCGACCCGGCCGCCGACTACCCGGCCGGCGTCGTCGGCCTCGGCGCCACCGTGCACACCAACGAGCGCACGATCGCCGCCGACCAGTTCTTCACCGGCCTGTTCACCACGGCGCTCAAGCCCGGCGAGATCGTCACGGCGGTGAGCTTCCCGGTGCCGCAAAAGGCCGGCTATGCCAAGTTCCCCAACCCGGCCTCGCGCTACTGCGTGGTCGCCGTCATGGCGGCGAAGACGGCGGACGGCGTGCGCGTCGCGGTCACCGGCGCCGGCCCCTCCGTCTTCCGCGTCAAGGAGATGGAAGCGGCGCTCGGCAAGAACTGGGCGCCGGCCGCGGTCGACGGCATCAAGGTGGCGCCGGCCAACCTCAACCAGGACATCCATGCCTCGGCCGAGTACCGCGCGCATCTGGTCGGCGTCATGGCCCGCCGCGCGATCGAGGCGGCCGGCTAAGTCCTTGTCCCGGGCGCGATCCCGGGATTGTTCCACGTGGAACATTTGGCGCCGCCGGGTGCGGCGCCAAGTTTTTTGCTTGGCAGTTGACAAGCCGGCGCCGTTGGCCACGATCTAGCGGCCACCAACCGAGGACATGCCGCCATGGCTAGCCCCGCGCCCGAGTTCCTGGTCAACGAGTACACGCCCGACCCCGCAGTCGCCTTCGATCGCAAGATCGCCGACACTTATATCCGCTACGGCCGCATGCTGGTCGATCGCGGGCTGGTGCAGAGTACGCTGGGCGGCATGGTCATCCGCGTCGCGCACCCGAATCACGAAAACGGCATTTGTTATGCCAAACCGCAGGGCGTCTCGCTCGAGGAGGCGACCGTCGACGACCTGGTGATCACCGACATCCCCTATGGCCGCATCCTCTACGGCGAGCGCGCGACCACCGTCGGCCACCAGATGAACCGCGAGATCCTGCGCCTCAGGCCCGACATCAACTGCGTCATCCATCTGCATCACGACGAGACGATCGCCTTCCTCGCCGCCGGGCATGAGGAGATCCGCTCGACCTCGCTCACCTTCTCCTATCTCATGCAGAAGCCGGCGCATTACCTGCCGGCGCATCTGAACGTCGAGGAGGATGTCGGCCCGATCAAAACGTTCATCCAGAACACCAACTGCATCATCATGCGGCGCCACGGCTTCACCGTGCTCGGCCGCACGGTGTCCGAGGCCTATCACCGCACGACGGTGCTGGTGTCGGAGGTCAAGCGCAACATCATCGTCGAGATGCTGTGCGCGGCCAAGGGCACGACGCCCGAATACCTGTCGCAGGAAGACATGGAGTGGATGTTCCGCCGCGGCGACAATGTCGTCTATCCGACGCTGGTGCGGCGCGGGCGGACCTAGCCGCGTCCGTTGCGAACACTGCGCACGCCGTCACCCCATGCTCAATCGTCATGGCCGCACTTGTTGCGGCCATCCACGTCTTTCTTTGCGGCGAACGCGTTTCGTGGATGGCCGGGACTCGCGCCTTCAGCGGGCCGCGCCTTCAGCGGGCCGCGCCTTCGGCGCGGCCCGGCCATGACGATCAAAGAAACGAAATGCAATTGGCCGGACAAATCACGAGGCGATTGATGCGTGCGTTCACACTGCGGCTCTTTCTTGCCGCCGCCCTCCCCATCCCCCTCCTCCTCGC
>JACQDQ010000532.1 GCA_016201015.1 Pseudomonadota bacterium
CAGCGAGCGCCGCCATCCATGTCGGGGTCATCGGCCCTCCTTGGTCTTGAGCGTCAGGTAGCCGGCCCGCACGACGCGATCGGGCGCATTCGGGTCCGGCTTGACGAGCAGCGCCTTGCGAAAGGCGGTGAGGTAGTCGCGCTCGATCTCGGTTGCCGGGCGCGGCGCATCGAAGAGCGGGCTGGCCGCCGCCAGCACGACGATCATCTCGTCGCCGAAGGGCGGCTCCACGGTAAAGCGCGGCCCGCCGCCGGCCCCGTCCCCGAGTACGATCGTACGGCCGGGTGCCAGCGGCGTCGGCGCCAAACCTGCCGGTTGGATCAGGTGGACGACCTCGCCGCTCGCCTGGACGTAGGAGAGATAGAGGTAGCTGGGGTAGTCGGGTGCCGTCACCTCGATCACCACGGGCTCGCCGCGGTTGAGCTCGCTGCGGCCGCTGCGCAGCCGGATCTTCGGTCCGCCGGCGGCGAGACGCGCCGCTCGAAAGGTCATCAGCGCCTCGCATTGCGGCCAGACATGCACCTTTACATCGACGGCGAATGCGCGGCCGGCGAGCGAGGCTTCGAGAGTTTTGAGGTCGGCCTCGCTGCCGACGAAGCCGGTCACCGTGTCGCGGCCATCGCGGCGCGCCTGGGACAACTCGGCGCAGGCGTAGCTTGCCAGCGGCGGATCGATTGCGACGGTTTGCACCGGCGGTTTTGGTTGCGGCGGCTGCAACGGCGACGGTGCCGGGGTCGGCGGGGACGGCTTCGGCGCCGGCGCTGCCTCCAACGGCTCCATCACGAATGCGCTGCGCACCCGCTTGGCGAAGGTTTCGTAGGCAACCCACCCGTAGCCGTCGGCCGCCCAGTCCTTGCCCCACGAATTGATGATCTTGAAGGCCTGCCGGCGATCGTCGTAGCCGACCACCGCCATGGCGTGCCCACCCTGCCAATCCTCGCCGCCGCCGCTATAGACGCTGTCGCCCCGTAGCTTGTTGAAGGCCGAGCTGAATTGGGCGCCGAACACGACGGGATTGCCCCGGGCGATCTGGCCCTTGACCTCGTCGACCCGCGATTGGTCGACGACCCGCCAGCTCTTGATGCGGAAGCGGGTGGCGCGGGCGGCGAGCGCCGGCGGCGGCGGCGCGCAGCTATCGGGGCGATAGCCGTACTCCGCCAGGCTCAGCGCGCCCTGCTGCTGCAACACGCCGAGGGCGTCGGAGATGCGGGTGCCGTTGGTGCAGTTGCGCGGGTTGTCGTTGATCGTGTTGTAGAGGTAGGCCGGGCTGACGATGGCGTCCGCGCTGTTGGGCTGCGCCCCCTCGGTGACACGGGCATAGTAGCTGCGTGCCGCATAGCCCACGGCCCAGGCGACGCATGAGCTTTGCTTCCCTTGGTCGCCGGGGGTCGGAAAGCGATCCGACAGATCGGCGGCGACCGGCAGGAAGGCGCGATGGGCCGGCGTCCTGGCGAAGCCGGCATAGACGGCAGGATCTTCGACCTCGAGGCCCTGGGCCAACGCGGCAGCCGACAGGCCGATGAAGCCCATTGCCGCCAGAAGAAGTCTCGGTACCATGTTGCGCGTCCGTTGGTGGCTCCAGCCGACGCCGCAGTGTAGCAAGACCCTCGATTTCCGGCGAGTCGAGCCGGCGCCGCGGCCGGCTTACATTCGGTACTGGCCTAAGGTAATCTGACCAGCAAATGCCAGGGGGGCAGTCGTATTGCGAGTGATGCAGAAGCGCGTGCCGCGCGACTCCGATGACCGCAAGATCGCGCGGAAGGCCGCTGCCACCAAGGACCGCAGATTCGTCACGGCGCTCGCGCGGGGGCTCGATATTCTCCGCGTCTTCACGCCCAGCGATCAATGGCTGGCCAATCAGGAGATCGCCGAGCGCACCGGCCTGCCGAAATCGACGATTTCACGGCTGACCTATACGCTGACCGAACTCGGTTATCTGGATTACTCGGATCGCCTAGAGCGCTATCGCCTCGCCCCGGGCGTGATCGCGCTCGGCTACTCCATGCTGTTCAGTTTGGGCATCCGCAAGATCGCGCGGCCCTTCATGGAGGAGCTGGCCGAGCAGGCGAACGCCACCGTCTCGCTCGGCCG
Organism: Pseudomonadota bacterium; assembly: GCA_016201015.1. Lineage (GTDB taxonomy): Bacteria > Pseudomonadota > Alphaproteobacteria > CACIAM-22H2 > CACIAM-22H2 > JACQDQ01. Next base: position 2,092 of record JACQDQ010000532.1, read on the forward strand.
CCGGCACCGGCTGAGCGCCGTCTATATCGAGCATGCGCCGCCCACCCGGCCGCTCATGTTACCGCTCGATATCGGTTCGTGGATCCCGATCGGCACGACCGCCATGGGCCGCGCCTTGCTCGCCGCGATGTCGGAGAGCGAACGCGAGACCGTGTTGCGGCACCTGGCCAAGGAGGATCCGGCGCGGTGGCCGCAATTGCGTCGCGGGATCGAGCGCGCGATCGAGCATTATCGCGTGCACGGGTTCACGATGTCGCTCGGCGATTGGCAATCGGTCGTCCACGCCGTCGGCGTACCGATCATGTCGCCCGACGGTTCCGGCTTATTCGCGTTCAACTGCGGCGGGCCGTCGTTCCAATTGCCGCGCGATCGGCTGATGAGAGAGCTCGGGCCGCGCCTCGTTATTCTCGCGCGCAACGTCGAGGCCGCGCTCGTCGCGCGCTAGGCGCGGTTTCCGGATTCAGTCCATATCTCTGCACGTGGATTGGGAAGTCGCTCCGCCCCTGCCAGCCCTCCAGTGTCTCGATAGACTCCAGCGCATGCGCGCGGGCGGCGGGTGACGCTCAACATCACGTTGGACACCTGCGGCGTGCGGCCGACACCGCACTTCACCAAGGCTTTCGTGCAGCATCTGCGCAAGGGGCGGTCCAGGCCCACGGATAGCCGCTGGAAGTCATTGGTTCGGCCGGCACTCGCCCATAGGGCACACGATTTCTCTCATAACCTCAGGCTTGGCGAACGGCGACTCCGGAAATTGGACATCGTCGGCTGATGCAGGAATGCTGCGCGGGCGCCTTCAGTAGCACGACCATCTCTGTATCTCTTCGCGACTTGACAGAACAGCACGGATTCGGCTTAGCTCGTTCTAACTGCGGAACAATGTTCATGTTCATGAACAACGAAGTCAAGTCGGCAGCACGCGTGCTCGATATTCTCGAGCTCCTGTCGCGCAATCCCGAGCCGATCGCGCTGAAGGACATCGTGCCGGCCCTTGCTCTGCCGAAGAGCAGCGCCCATGCCCTGCTTCGCACCTTGTTGGTCCGCGGCTATGTCGAACGGGACTCCGGCGACCGCTATGTGCTGAGCGAGTCCCTCCGCCGATCTCCGGGCTGGATCGGCGGGCCCGAGGCGCAGCTTGCCGCCGTGGCACGCCCGATCATGGAGCAGCTCCGCGACGAGCTCGAAGAGACGGTCTTTCTCGGCGTTCGCGCCTCGCGCGGAGATGTGAAGGTGATCGCTAAGGCGGTCAGCCGCGCGCCGATTCGCTACGATTCCGACGATCCGGGTCTGCGCCCCGCCTACTGCACCGGCATGGGACGCGTGCTGCTCGCCTTCTGGGACACGGAATCGGTCGAGGCGTATCTGGCACGTACGCGGCTGCGCGCCTACACGCCGAAGACGGTAACGGATGTGCGCAAGCTGCGCGCGATCCTCGCGAAAATCCGCGCCGACGGCTACGCAATCCTGGAGGAAGAATTCGTGCGCGGCGGCTCGGCGACGGCGGCGCCGGTGCAGCGCGGTGACGGCACCGTGATCGCCGCGCTGAACGTTGGAACTGTTTCGTCGCGCTATGCAGCGGCCAGATCGCGCATCATTGCCGGCGTCGTGCGCGCGGCGGCAACCATTAGCCAGCGGCTCGGCTACCGCCGCGCGGCGTAAGCGGAATACGGGGAAGGGGGAGGCTCGTGGGGTATCGGATCGGCGTGGATATCGGCGGCACTTTCGCGGATTTTTGTGCACTGGACGAGGCGACTGGCAGGTTGGCCACGCTGAAGGTTCTTTCGACTCCCGACGAACCGGGCCGCGAAGTGATCGAGGGTCTCGGCGAACTCGGCCGGCGCTTCGACATCCGGCCCGGCGATATCGACTATTTCACCCACGGTACGACCGTCGGCATCAACTCCGTGATCCAGCGCAAGGGCATCCGCCTGTGCCTCTTCACGACCGAGAACTTCGTCGATGTGCTCGAATTGGCGCGTCTGAAGATGCCGGACCCCTATCATCTGATGTCGCAGCGGGCCGAACCGCTGGTCACGCGCGAGCGCGTGTTGCCGGTGCGCGAGCGGATTCTGGCCGATGGCACAGTCGACCAGCCGCTCGACCGCACGAGCCTGCGCCGCGCGTTCGATCGGGGGATCGAGATGGGGGCCGAGGGCATCGTCGTCGCCCTGCTGCATTCCTACAGCAATCCTGCGCACGAACACGAGGCGAAGCGGCTGATCGGCGAATGGGCACCGGACCTTCCCGTCTTCTGCTCCAGCGATGTATGGCCGATCATCCGCGAGTACGAGCGGACGACCACCGCCACCATCCACGGCTATGTGCAGCCGCGCGTCGCGCTCTATCTCGCCTCGTTGCAGGCGGCGCTGAAGCAGGCCGGCGTCGCCGCCGAACCGATGGTGACCAAGTCGAACGGCGGCGTGATGACGGCGGAGCTCGGCAAGTCGGCCTGCCTGCAGATGCTGCTGTCGGGCACGGCAGCTGGCGTGATCGGCGCTGGATTTGCCGCGCGCCAGGCCGGTCTCGACCGGGTCATGAGCCTGGACATCGGCGGCACGTCGGCCGACGTCGCCGTCATCGTCGACGGCAAGCCTAGCTATGGCACGGGCGAGACGGTCGGCGAGTTCCCGATCTACATCCCCACCGTGTCCGTCACCTCGATCGGCGACGGCGGCGGCTCGATCGCCGCTGTCAGCCAATTCGGCGTGCTCACCGTCGGACCGGAGAGCGCCGGCTCGACCCCCGGCCCCGCCTGCTACGGGCGCGGCGGCACGCGGCCGACCATGACCGACGCCTTTGCGGCATGCGGCTTCATCGGCCACGGCAATCTGGGCTACGACGCCGTCACCGTCGATGTCGCCAAGGCACGCGACGCGATGGCTACGATCGCCGCCAAGCTCAGTCGCGGCGTCGAGCAGGCGGCCGAAGCTGTTATTCAGGTGGCGGTCTCCGGCATGTACCGCGAGGTGAGTAAACTGGCGTCGCGCCAGGGAGTCGACCCGCGGGAATTCGCGTTGTTGGCCTTCGGCGGCGCCGGGCCGATGCTGGGCTGCTTCCTCGCCCGCGAGCTCGGCATGCGCCAGGTGTTGATCCCGACGGCGCCGGGCGTGCTGTCGGCCCTCGGCGGATTGATTGCCGACATCAGGAACGATTTCATCAGCACCGCCTATTATCCGCTGTCGGCCGCAGAGCTCGGACGCCTCAAGAGCGACGTCCAGAGCCTGACGCGCCGTGCCGTCGCCTGGATTACCGAGGAGCAGAAATTCATCGGCTCCTACGTGCTGCAGCCCGCGGCGGACATGCGCTACCAGGGCCAATCCTTCGAGATCGAAGTGCCGCTGCAGCTCGACTGGATCATGGCCGGCGACCTCGAGCGGATCGCCGCCGTCTTCCATGCCGAGCACGATCGACTCTATGGCCACAGCAACGCGAAGATGCCGGTGCATGTCGTCAGCCTGCGCCTGATGGTAGTGGGTGCCTCGCCGCAGCCGCGCTTCGCGACCCAGGCGCGGCGGGATGACCGGCCCACTCCGGCAAAGCAGATCGAGGTTTACCTGGATAGCGCGCGCTGCCGCGTGCCGCTTTATCGGCGCGCCGATCTAGGGCACGGGCATCGCTTCGCCAGCCCCTGCGTCATCGCGCAGGAGGACACGACGATCTGCGTTCCCGAAGGATTCGCCGGCTCGGTCGACGCCTATGGCAATATCCTGCTGTCGCTCGGGCAATGAGGGAACACGCGATGCGAACCGATCCGGTCACCCTGCAAGTCTTCGCCAACCATGCCCAGGCGGCGGCCGAGAGCATGGCGTTCACGCTGTTCCGCACGGCGCATTCGACGTTCGTCAAGGAAACCGAGGACTTCACCACCGGCCTGGCGACGCCCGACGGCATGACCTTCGCCAGCCCGCGCGACCTCGGCGCCACTTGGTTCATCGGCCTCGACTACGCCAACGCGGTGCGGATGATCGCCGATTACCGGCCGGGTGATATCTGCATCACCAACGATCCGTATAGCGGCTATGTCTGCACGCATACGCCCGATCTGCATATGTGGAAGCCGATCTTCTGGGAGGATGAGCTGATCGCCTTCGCGGTCAGCCACATCCACAACACGGATGTCGGCGGCGCGGTCCCAGCCTCGCTGTCGCGGCAGCTCACCGAGGTGCACCAGGAGGGCATCCGCATCCCGCCCAACAAGCTTTACGACCAGGGGCGGCTGAATCAGGCGCTGCTCGATGTAATGCTGACGAATGTCCGCATGCCCGAGCAGAACTATGGCGATCTCCAGGCGCAGATCGCCGCCATGAACACGGGCGAGCGCAAGGTGCACGACATGGTGCGCAAGTTCGGCGTCGACGTATTCCGCCAAGGTGTCAAGGACCTGCTCGACCTGGGCGAGCAGCAGGCGCGCAACCTGCTGCGCCGCATCCCGGACGGCGACTACTTCTTCTCCGACTATCTGGACGAGGATGCGCCGGGCGGCGTGCCGGTGCGGCTGGCGCTGAACCTGGAGATCCGCGGCGACGAGGCGATTCTCGACTTTTCCGGTTCGGATCCGCAGCTCCAATCGTCGCTGAACGTGCCGACAGGCGGCGCCGAGCGGCATATCCTGCTGATGGTAGGCTACACCTATTGTCTCTACAGCCTCGATCCGACCATTCTGCTCAACGGCGGCATCACGCGCCCGGCGCGCTGCGTGATCCCGGAGGGCACGATCCTCAATCCCAAGTTTCCGGCGGCGGTGGGTATGCGCAGCATGACCTGCGGCCGGCTGCAGGGCGTCACGATCGGCGCCTTTCAAGCGGCGGTGCCCGACCTGCTGCCGGCCGGTCCGGCCGGCAGCGCCGCCATCATGAACGTCAAGACGATCGACAATCGCAGCGGCCGGCAGATCATGGCCTCGATCGATCCGATCACCGGCGGCGCCGGCGGCTGGTCGGGCGGCGACGGCGCCGACGGTTCCGGCGCGAACAGCAGCTTCCTCAAGAACACGCCGGGGGAGATCAACGAGACCGAGGTGCCGATCAAGGTGCTGCGCTATGGCTTGGTGCCCGACTCCGGCGGTGCCGGCAAGCATCGCGGCGGATTGGCGACGCTGCTGGAGTTCAAGGTCTACGCGCCGAACACCGTGGTGACGGCGCGCAACCGGGACCGCACGCGCTTTTCGTCCTGGGGCGCCAAAGGCGGAGGGCCCGGCCTAACCTCGAGTTTTTGGCGCAACGCGGGCACCAACCACGCGCTCGACCTTGGCAACACCGACGTGGTGGCGCTGGACCCCGGCGACGTCATCCTGGTGACGGCGTGCGGCGGCGGCGGCTGGGGCGCGCCGTGGGAGCGCGATCCCGAGGCGGTGCTGTTCGACGTGGCCCAGGGAAAGGTATCGGAAGAGGCCGCGGCTGCGGACTACGGCCTCGTCATCCGCGATGGCGCGATCGACGCAACGGCGACGGCGGCGCGGCGCACGCGCATGGCGGCGGGCGCCAAGGCAACGGCGTTCACCTTCAACGAACAGCGCAACGATTACGAGCGTCTGTGGACTTCGGAGAGCTATGCGGCGCTGACCGAGATTCTGGCGACTCTGCCGGTCCATTGGCGCCATTATATGAAGCGGCGCATTTTCGCGGCCGTCGAACAGCTTCCGGCAAGTGCCAGGCGCGGCGACGGCAGCGACGTGCAGCGAATCTTCAGGCAGGCGGTGCAGGAGTTTCCGCAGCTCCGCCAGGCTTTGGCGGCAGAGTGAGTCGCCGGCGGGATTTCAGTTCGGCGGTCGGGCGCGACCGGTCACCGGCGGTCTAAGCGCCTGAAGCAAGCGAAGGAGACTGCGATGCCCAACAAAACACCTGGAGCAGAGGAGGGTAGAATGAAACGTACAGTATTCGCGTTGTCCGTCATCCTCGCGATGGCGCCATCAATGGTCTGGGCGCAGGGCAAATATGTCCACGCCAACAACAGCGGCTACGACAACCTCGATCCGCACGCCATCTTCGATGTCGGCCGCGCCGCGTCGCGCATCAATTTCTACGACGGCCTGTATCGCTGGGTCGACAATCCGCCCAAGCTGATCCCTTGGCTGGCGGAGAGCCACAAGTCGTCGGCCGACGGCAAGTCCTGGACCTTCAATTTGCGCAAGGGCGTGAAGTTCCACGACGGCAGCGAGATGACCGCCGCTGACGTCATCTACAGCATCGAGCGGATGCTGGCGACCAAGAAAGGCGCCTCGTCGCTGTTCATGCCGATCATCGATCCGGGCACCACCAAGGCACCCGACAAGTACACAGTCGTATTCGCGCTGAAGGAGTCGTCAGCCATCTTTCTCGCCACCGTGCCGGAAATCCTGGTAGTGAACGCGAAACTTGTGAAGCAGAACGAAAAGGACGGCGACTGGGGCGCGGCGTGGCTGGCCAAAAACGTCGCCAGCACCGGATCGTACAAACTGAAGCGCTACGACCCGGCAATCGGATTCGTCGGCGAGCGCTTCAAGGAGCATTTCGCCGGCTGGGGCCCGAAGGCGTTCGATGAGATCGAATTCCGCACGGTTCTGGAAACCAACACGCGCGTGCAGGGTCTGATGAAGGGCGATTTCCACGGCACCGACGGCTACCTGCCCTATGACCAGATCCTGCGGCTGAAGCAGGCCAAGAACGTGCAGATCTTCGAACAGGAATCGATGCGTGTCTTCTACTTCTCGATCCACAATGATCGCCCGCCGCTCAACGACGTGCATTTTCGCCGGGCGCTCGCCTATGCCTTCGACTACAACGGGTTCATCAACGACATCCTGAAAGGCGCCGTGGCGCGCAATCCGGGGCCGAACCCGAACAATCTGTGGGGCGCGCCCAAGGACCTGCAGGGCTTCACTTATGACCTGGACAAGGCGAAGGCCGAATTGGCGCAGGTGAAGCAACCGCTGCGGCCAATCACAATCGGCACGCTGGCCGGCTTCAGCGAGACCGAGCAAGCGGCGACGCTGCTGCAGAATGCCGCCAGCAAGATTGGCGTCGAGGTCAAGATCGAGTCGGCGCCCTGGCAGGTGGTGCAAAGCCGCATGCAGGACCGCGACAAGAACTATGACATGGTGCCGCTGTGGAAGAGCACCTACTACGTCGACCCGAACAACTGGGTGGGCGAGCTCTACGGCTCGCGCTATTACGGCACCCGCAACTACTCGTACAACAAGGACGACGAACTGGATAAGTGGATCAACGACGCATTGGCGATCAACGACGAGGAAAAGCGTCGCGATCTGTACGAGAAGGCCGCCCGGAAGGTCACCGAGCAGGCGATGGGCATTTTCGTCTACAACACGAAATGGTACGGACCCTACGCCGCCAATGTCGGCGGCATCCGCTTCTGCCCGATCGGCAGCGGCCAGGACATGCGCTGGGCCTATTTCAAATAGGCCCTTCGGATAGTGAACCGGCGGCGTCCATCGACGAACGGGCGTCGCCGGGATTTGCACAGGGTCCGCCATGCGCCGCCTGGAGATGATTCTGTCGCGACTGGTCTGGTTCGTGCCGACCCTGGCCGGCCTGGTCGTCATCGTCTTTCTGATCTCCAACGTGATCCCGACCGACCCGGTGCGCGTGGCGCTGGGCGAGAACGCCACGCTCGCGCAGGTCGAGGCGATGCGGGTGAAGCTGGGCTACGACAAGCCGTTGGCGGTCCAGCTCGCGCGGCATTTCCGCGACGTACTGTCGGGAAATCTCGGCACCAGCATCTACAGCCAGCGCCCGATCTCCGAGGACCTGGCCAAGCGCCTGCCAGCGACGCTGGAACTGACCTTGGTCGCCATCGCATTGTCGATTGCGCTCGGAATCCCGCTGGGCGTGGTTTCCGCGCTGAAGCGCAATTCCCTGCTCGATCACGCCGTGCGCGTGGTCAGCGTCTCCGGCCTTGCCATCGCCGCGTTCTGGCTGGCAATGCAGCTGCAATTCCTGTTCGCCATGAAGCTGGGCGCAGCGCCGCTGAACAGCCGGATCGACGGTTTCGGACCGGAACCGATCACCGGTTTGTTCATTGTCGATTCCCTGCTGAGCTGGGACATGGAGTCCCTGGGTAGCGCCCTGTCGCATATCGCCCTGCCGGCCCTCACGCTTGCCTTGCCGGCAGCGGCGACCATCGTCCGTTTCACCCGCGCCGGCGTGCTCGAAGTCATCAACAGCAATTACGTCTTGTACCAGCGCGCCATGGGCATGCCGCCGGGCCTGGTGGTGTGGAAATACGTGTTGCGCAACGCTCTGATCTCCACAGTCACTCAGATCGGCTTGATCTTCGGCGTGCTGCTGACCAATGCGGTGGTCATCGAGACGGTGTTCGACTGGCCGGGCCTGGGAACCTTCGCAGTGCAGTCGATCCTGCAGTCGGATCACAAAGCGATCATCGGCTTCACGATCTGGACCGGCGCCCTGATCGTCATCTTCAATCTGCTGGTCGACATCGCGCATTCGATCATCGATCCGCGGGGGACGCGATAATGGCTTGGCGGCGCGCCGTGCAGCGCTTTCTGCGCGACCGGGCGGCGACGCTGGGAACGGCATTGATTCTGCTGTTGATCGTCGCCGCCGTGTTCGCGCCGATCCTGTCGCCGTTTCCCAGCGACGTCGCCGACTTCCACACCGCCCACCGGCTGCGTCCGCCCGACTCGATCAACTGGCTGGGGACCGACCGCATGGGCAGCGACCTGCTGAGCCGCATCCTATTCGGCGCCCGCATCACGATCGCCATCGCGTTCATTGCCGTCGGCACCGCCCTGGTGGTCGGCGTGCCGATCGGCCTCGTCGCCGGCTACTATGGCGGCTGGGCGAGCAACCTGCTGATGCGCGTCTCGGACATATTCCTCGCGGTGCCGCAGATCGTGCTCGCCATCGCCATCGCCCAGACCCTGGGGCCCTCGATCGAGAACGTCATCCTGGCGCTCAGCATCACCTATTGGCCGTTCTGGACGCGCCTGGTCTATGCGGAGACGAGATCGCTGAAGAACGAGGTCTTCGTGGAATCTGCCATCGCGCTGGGCGCCTCGCCCTGGCGGGTCATGGTACTGCACATCCTGCCCAACATCGCCTCGGCGATCATCGTGCGCACCTCGATCGGCATGGGCGTCACGATCCTGACCGCGGCGGCGCTGGGTTTCCTCGGCCTGGGGGCGCCGCCGCCGGCGCCGGAATGGGGCCGGATGATCGCCGAGTCGCGCGAGTTCCTGCCCGAAGCGTGGTGGTACGCGACCGCGCCGGGCATCGCCATCTTCATGGTCGTCATGGGCTTCAATCTGCTCGGCGACGGATTGCGCGATATTCTGGATCCGCGCATACGGCGGGGCATCGGGGCCAAGTGACGACGCTGCTGGCGGTCGAAGATCTGTCGCTCGGCTTCGCCACCGAAGCCGGCTTTGCCTCGGTACTCGATCGGGTCAATCTGTCGATCGAGCGCGGTCAGGTGCTGGGCCTGGTGGGCGAAAGCGGCTGCGGCAAGACCACGCTGGCCAGCGCCATCCTGGGCGTATTGCCGCGACATTCGGTGAGGATCGCTGGCGGCCGCATCCTGTTCCAAGGCCGCGACCTGCTGACCGCCGGACCCGCCTTCGTCAACCAGACGATCCGCGGCCGCGCCATCACCTTCGTGCCGCAGGACCCCTTCACCAGCTTCAACCCGGTCTTCACCGTCGGCGCGCAAGTCATGGAGATCATGAAGTGGAAGTCGCCGCGCCGCGCCGCGCCAGATTGGGTCGGCCGGTTGCCGGCCTTCCTGGCGCCGTATCCCTCTCCGCAGCGCCGCAGCGACCGTGAGGCGGTTCTCGAACTGCTCGACGCCGTGCAGTTGCCGCGGCCGGCGCAATTGCTGCGCAAATACCCGCACGAACTCTCCGGCGGCCAGCGTCAGCGCCTGATGATCGCCATGGCGCTGCTGCCGGGGCCGGACCTGGTGATCGCCGACGAGCCGACCACGGCGCTGGACGTGACCATCCAGGCGCAGATTCTCGGCCTGATTCGCCGGCTGGCAAGCGAACGCAACGTCGCCGTGCTGCTGACCACGCATGACCTGGGCACGGCCTATGAAATCTGCGATGCCGTCAATGTCATGTATGCCGGCCAGGACGTGGAGTCGGCGCCGGTCGACAAGTTCTTTGCCGCTCCGGCGCATCCCTATACGACCAAGCTGCTCGCCAGCCTGCCGCGGGCCGACGGTAGCGCGACCGGAATCCCCGGCGAGGTACCGGTGATGATCGCGCCGCCGAGCGGCTGCCGCTTTCACCCGCGCTGTGATCGGGCGGCTGAGCAGTGCCGGACGGCGCGCCCTTCTGTCGAACAGTTGGGTGGTGGCCATTGGGTGCGCTGTTATCGACCGCATCGCGCCGCCCCATGACCGAAGCGATCCTCAGCGTCCGCAACCTCAGGCGCCATTTTGCTGTGCGCGGCCCGTTCAACCGCCGCATCGGTTCAATCAAGGCGGTCGACGACGTGTCGTTCGACCTGATGCCGGGGGAGATCTTCGGCTTGGTCGGCGAGTCGGGCTGCGGCAAATCCACCCTGGGCAAGACCATCATGGGCATTCACCGGCCCAATGGCGGGGAAATCTGGTTCGGCGGCCAGCAGATCGACCTGCTGCTGGCGGCGGGCCAGCGGGCCGTGCGGCGCAACCTGCAATATGCCTATCAGGATCCCGGCGCCTCGTTGGACCCGCGCTGGAAGATTGGCCGCTCATTGCACGAGCCGCTCATCATCCACACCGCGCTTGACCAGGCAGAGCGCGAGGCGGGCATCCGCAAGATACTCGAGGCCGTAGGACTGCCGGGCACCCATCTCGATCTCTACCCGCATGAAATATCGGGCGGGCAGCAGCGGCGCGTCGGCCTCGCACGCATCCTTACGCTTCACCCGAAGGTCGTCATCCTGGACGAACCGACCTCGGGCCTCGACGTTTCGGTGCAGGCGACCGTCTTGTCGCTGTTCCGCAGCCTGCGCGAAACCTTCCAGCTCACATATATCTTCATCAGTCACGACTTGGCGGTGATACGCATGATGTGCAGCCGCGTGGCCGTGATGTATCTCGGCCGGATCGTCGAGATGGGGCCGACTGACGTGATCTTCGACCGGCCCCAGCACCCTTACACAAAGTCCCTGCTCGCCGCCATTCCGAAGATCGGCGGCGTGCGCGTGACCAGGGATTTCTGGTTGCGCGGCGAGCCGCCCGACCCCGGCAATCTGCCGAGCGGCTGCCGGTTTCGCACGCGTTGTCCGAAGGCGGTCGATCGCTGTGCGCGCGAGGAACCGGCGCTGGAAGCGACCGGATGCCAGTCCGTCGCGTGCTTCTTTCCTGGATAGCCTTCCGCGTCGGCCGGGACAATAAGTCGGCCAAGTCGCTGCGGCCGCCGCCTATTCAGCCGGAGGCGCCGCGTCGAGATAGGTCGAGGCGCTGTTCTCGTGGAAGGCGCCCGACTGCCGCAGCCAGAGCTGCGCATAGGCGCCGCCGGCGGCGAGCAGTTCGCGGTGCGCGCCCTCATCGACGATGCGGCCCTCGTCCAAGACGACCAGGCGGTCCATGCGCGCGATGGTCGACAGCCGATGGGCGATGGCGATGACCGTGCGCCCCTTCATCAGTCCATCGAGCTGTTCTTGAATGGCGGCCTCCACCTCCGAATCGAGCGCCGAGGTGGCCTCGTCGAGGACGAGGATCGGGGCGTTCTTCAAAATCACCCGGGCGATGGCGATGCGCTGGCGCTGTCCGCCGGAAAGCTTGACGCCGCGCTCGCCGACATGCGCGTCGAAGCCGCGCCTTCCTTGCCAGTCCTCCAACGTCTCGATGAACTCCAGCGCATGAGCGCGGGCGGCGGCGTCGCGCACCTCGTCTTCGCTCGCGCCGGGCCGTCCATAGCGGATGTTGTCGCGGATCGAGCGGTGCAGCAGCGACGTATCCTGCGTCACCATGGCGATGTGCTGGCGCAGGCTTTCCTGCGTGACGCCGGCAATGTCCTGCCTATCGATCAGGATGCGCCCGCCTTCGAGTTCGTAGAAGCGCAACAGAATATTGACGAGCGTCGATTTGCCAGCCCCCGACCGCCCGACCAGGCCGACGCGCTCGCCGGGCGCGATCGACAAGTCGATTCCGTGGAGGACGCCTCGGGACGTGCCATAGCCGAAGCGCACGTCCTCGAAGCGGACCTCTCCCCGTTTGACCTGGAGCGTCGCGGCATCGGGCCGGTCCGGCATCAGGCGCGGCACGGCAATCGAGCGCATGCCGTCCTGCACCACGCCCACGTTCTCGAAGATCTGCGTCACGTTCTGCGCCACCCAGCCGGCGATGTTGGCGATTTGCCAGGTCAATGGCAGCGCCATGGCGACGGTGCCGACCGTAATATGGTCGCCGATCCACAACCACACGGCCATCGCGCCCGTACCGACGACCATCGCCGCGTTCAAGGTCGCCAGCGACAACCCGAAGAGCGTGATCAGCCGCAACTGCCGCCGGAATGTCTGCGTTTGCTCGTCGACTGCGGCGCGCACGAAATCGTCCTCGTCGCGGGGCCGGGCGAACAGCTTGACCGTCAGGATGTTGGTATAGCTGTCGACCACGCGGCCGGTGAGCGCCGAGCGCACCTCCGACATCGCGCGCGAGCGGTTGCGCAGGCGCGGCACGAAATAGCGTCGTTCTGGAAGAAGCTCCAGCCCTGCCGCACCACGTGCCAGTGGGACTGCCAGCGGATCAGATTGCTGAGGCCGGGGGCAATGGCCTGATTGGTGATCAGGTTCTGCAACAGCAGCGCCGACGGCCGCGCGATCAGCAGGACCAACGCCATGCCCAGGAGCTGCGGCCAGGCATCGGCGAGCAACGTCGCCGGCGCATGCGTGGAGACCAATGTGACGATGCGGCCGATGAAGACCGGTATGGTCGTATCCAGCACCGCCACCACGAAGCCGGCCAAGAACAACGCCGCGAGCACGGGCCAGGCCTGCCGCGCATAGTGCCAATAAAAGGCGGCAAGTCCGGCCGGCGGCGCGGCGTCGGGCGGTAGCGACGTCGGATCGAGCAGACGTTCGAAATAGCGGAACAGGCGCATGGCCGAATTATACCCGTTCACGGCCATTGCGCCGGTCGAAACAACGCGGCGGCGGGTCAGCCCGACGTGGGAATGGATGTCGTTTCCCATGGCAATCGCCTCATGCGTTCGGCGGCGCCGGGCTCACCTTGACCAGCTTCTGCAGCGAGCGCAGCGGATCCGGCACCGGAGTGTTCGGGAACAAATTCGGCCAGGCGGTCAGCGAGACCTCGCCGACATAGATGTCGCCGCGTGAATCGACGGTCAATCCGTGCGGGGAGATGAATTGGCCGGGCGCGTCGCCGCCGTGCAGGCCGCCGAGCCGGGCCAGCCGCTTGCCCTGATGGTCGACGATGCTCACCCGGGGGCCGAGATTGGGCGCGCGGCGATTCACGTTCATCACCGGGCCGCACTCGCCGATGTAGCAAATCGGGCACTTGACGCCCGGCGGCATGTAAAGCGCGCTGGGACGATGCAGGTTGTTCCACTGCGTCTCGTACCGACCGTTGCCGTCGAACACTTGGACGCGATGATTCTCGCGATCCGCGATATAGACCCAGCCGTCCGCGTCGCAGGTGACGTTGTGCGGCAGATTGAACTGTCCCGGGTCCGATCCCGACTCGCCCCAGGAGCGCAGCAGTTTTCCATCCGGCGAATATTTGTGCACCCGGGCGTTGCCGTAACCGTCCGAGATATAGATGTCGCCTTGCGGCGACAGCGCAGTATGGGTGCAGCGATGAAACGGCTCGCCGCTCATATACGGCGCCGCCTTCCCGGGCAGGCCGATCTCGAGCAGCACCTTGCCGTCCAGCATGCACTTGCGCACCGTATGGTCGCCTTCGTCGGTGCAGTAGATCGTGTCGTCGGGCCCCATATGGATGCCGTGCGCGCGCTTGAACGTGGTTTCGCCCCAGGAGCGGAGGAAATTGCCGTCGCGATCGAACACCGTCATCGGGTGCTCGCCGCGACTGAACACGTAGACCTGGTCCTTGCGGTCGACCCCGACGGACGCGACCTCCCTGAACGACCAGCCGTCGGGAAGTCGACCCCATCCTTCCGCCACCCGGTAGCGGAAGTCCCCCTCGCCGACGATCACGGACATGCCGTTTCCTCCAGGTTTGCTGCCTTCGGCGGCAGTCGCAGCCGGCCGTCTTGCCGCTTGTCGCTGGCGATCCATTCTGGGATCAAACACAGACCATCAGCAAGCGGTTCTGTCGGGTGCTAGATGAAACCTGAGACCGATCTTGAAGCCGTCCCGCGGAGGACCATGAAAAGATCGGCGAAGCTGCGGCCGCAACCGGAAGACGCGACGCTCAATATCCGCGCGCGCTCCGCGCGGAATGCGCGCGTCGTCGTCGACGACATCTTGGGCAGCCTGGCACGGGGCGGGTTGAAGGCGGGCGACCAATTGCCCAACGAGCGGGATCTGTGCTCGCGATACGAAATGCCGCGCCACACGGTGCGCAAGGCCATGGATCTGCTGGAGCGACGCGGGATCATCGCCCGCTTCGTCGGACGCGGCAGCTTCATCGTCAACGCCGCGGCCGGTGACGCCGATACCCCGCAGGCCGGTGCGGCAAACCTGCCGTGGAGCCTCGCGGAGCTGACGGAAGCGCGTCTCCTGTTCGAGCTGGGTTTGGCGCAGTTGATGGTCGAGCGGGCGGAGCCGCGCGACCTGGAGCTCGCCGGGGAATGCCTGCAGGCGATCGGCGCAGCCAGGGATTGGCGCAGTTTCAAGGAGAGCAAATACGCCTTCCATCTCGCGCTCGTCCGGGCGGCGGGCAACGGCTTCCTTACCCATATGTTCGAGTTGCTGATCGCCTGCCGGCGGAGCAATGCGTGGGCGCGGAACCTGCCGTTCACCGACGGTCTCGACCTGGCGAAATCCGTCTGCCTGCAGGAGAGCAAGGCGGTGCTCGACGCATTGCGGCAGCGCGACGCGGCACAGGCGGGCGCGGCGCTTCACAAATCGCTGATGCGCATCATGGTGTCGCTCAGCGTCGATTGACGAAGCCGGCGCGGGACGCGGGTGGCTCTCGCTTGGCTTTGCGGATTGGCCGGCGACAGGATGGCGCGCCGCGGTCGATGAAGATGGACACTATGCTTCGACCTGGCGCTATGAAGCCGGGCTCCATCCCTTGCCGCAATCATCAAGATTGCGACGAACTGCGATTTCGCACTTTGCCCTCTTGGCCGTCCGCTTCACCTCAGCAACCGGATCCGGTGGGCGGCGGCCGGGGCGACCGCGAAGTGCCAACCCGACATCAGCTCGCCTATTCAATC
>JACQDQ010000533.1 GCA_016201015.1 Pseudomonadota bacterium
GAGGACGGCGCGTTCACCGCCTATGATCTTTGCGACCTCGGCGGACAGGCCGTCGAAAAAGGCCTGGTCAAATACGGCTTGCTGCATCGCCCGAATGCCGGGCCCGACTTCCAGATGCTGATCGAGGCCTTTGGCGTCGTCCCTTACAACAAGGAGACGGGAAAGCTGCAGGTGCCCAAGGCGGCACTCGCCGGCTTTTTCAAGTGGATCAAGTATTGCGTCGACAAGAAGGCGATTCCCACGACCAACACGTCGATGTCGTGGGACGCGGTCGAGGCGGCGGCGATCAAGGATGAGCAGTCTCTGGCCTTCTTCCACGGCATCTGGCGGGTCGGCGATCAGATGGCGGCGTACAACCTCAAGACCAAAGAGGACTACTTCAAGAAGCTCACCTGGATCCAGGCCCCGCCCGGGCAGAAGGGCGGCAAGCCGACAAATCTGTCACATCCCATCGCCTATGCCGTCTCGTCGAAGGCAAAGAACCCGGAACTGGCGGCCTATATCATCGCTCTGGCCAGCCAGCCCGCGCTCAACACCCGCCACGCGCTCACGACCAACCATACGCCGATCAACTACGGTCAGGCGGCGATGCCGGAATTCATCCAGAAGGGCTGGGCGCTGGTGGCCGGCACATCGTTTCTCAAGAACGCGAGCGTAATGCCAAATCATCCGAAGATCGGTCAGTACAACGGCCTGCTCTACAAGGGCATCCAGGGCGTGGAGACCGGGCGGCTCCAACCCGACGCCGCCGCTGCATTCGTGGCTGAAGAGCTGCAGGGCGAGCTGGGCAAAGAAGTGGTGGTGCTGAACTAGGCGCCAGTTCTCCGACATCGGTGGACCGGGCGCAGCTTCGGTCGCGCGTCCGGCCTGCCGACGGAGAAACCAGCGATGACCGATTTTGTGAAAGCGCAGGCCCGCCGTCAGCGGGGAAACATGGTTCTGTTTCTGGGGCCTGCCATGGTGTTGGTCGCGCTCTTCTTCCTTGGGCCGATCGTCGTCGATCTCGTTCTCGCCTTCACCGACATGGACCGCACTTTGGCGGTCTCGACGCTGACGTTTGACAATTTCGCCCGCATGGCCAGTCGCGATTCGCGGCTGATCGCCTCTCTCAGCCTGACGGCGGTCTTCGTCCTGTGCACGCTCGGCATCTTCAACGTCACCTTCGCGCTGGTCTTGGCGGTGGTGACCACATCGGTGCCACCGCGGCTGGGCACGTTCTTCCGCGCTGTATGGCTGCTGCCGCGCATGAGCCCGTCAGTGGTCTACGCCCTGCTCTGGCTGTGGGTGCTCGATCCCAATGAGCGCGGTCTGCTCAACCAGATTCTCGTCCACCTCTTCGGGATGACGCCGGTCGATTTGCGCACCAGCAGCCCCGTAGCGGTGATCGTCATCGCCAACGGCTTCATCGGCGCGTCGCTCGGCATGATCATCTTCACCTCCGCCATCCGCTCTATCCCGGAGCATCTGTTCCATGCCGCGCGGGTCGACGGCGCCGGGCCGCTGGCGATCCTGCGCCACGTCACCTTGCCGGCGCTGCGCTGGCCGATTTCCTACATGACCATTCAGCAGACCCTGGCGCTGCTCGTCAGCTTCGAATACATCCTGCTGATCACCAATGGCGGGCCGTTCTTCGACACCACCGTCTTCGCGCTGTATTCCTATCGCCGCGCCTTTGAAAGCGGGCAGTACGCCTATGGAGCGGCGCTGTCGCTGGTGCTCGTGGCCATCGGCGTGATCGCGGCGCTCGGACTGTGGCGTCTCATGGATATGAGCCGGCTTCTGCAGTCGCCGCGGATCGAAGTGCAATGATTCCGGCGGTGGCGCTGAAGCAGATCGAGGTCTCCGGATCGGCGCGTCCGGATTGGGCGGCGCTCGCCCGACGGACGCGGGTGCGCGGCATGGCCGGCCAGATCGCACTCGCCGCCTTTCTCGCCATCGTCTCGCTGCCGATCATCCTTCCCTATTTCTGGATGGTGGTCATCTCGTTCACCGCGCGTACCGGCGGCGTATCAGCCGATGTACTGTGGACCGCCTGCGCGGTGATCGTGCCCGCGGTGCTGCTCTACAGCCTGGTCCACCTTGTCGTCTTCTCGCCGGGCACAAGGTTGGCGGCGGGCGTTGGGCTGACGGTCGTCGCTCTCGCCTTGCTGGCATGGCTCGTGGGCAGCCGCCTGCATATCGACAACTACCGTTTCCTGTGGCGAGCCAACCTGGTGGAGGAAATCCGGCGAAAGGCGACGGCCGGCGGGCAGTTTCCCTCCGTATGGACTGCGTTCACCAACTCGCTGGCGCTGGCGCTGTCGCAAACCGCGGTGATCGTCACGGTCGCCTCGCTCGCCGGCTACTATGTCTCGCGCTTCGCGTTTCGCGGGCGCGCGCTGTTTTTGCATGGAATGCTGGTAGCCCATGCCTTCCCGGCAATGACGCTGATCATTCCCATCTTCTTGACCTTGTACTGGTTGCATCTGCTCGACACGATACTCGGCGTCATGCTGGTGCTCACGGCAATCGAACTGCCGTTCTACGTCTTCGTCATGAAGGGCTTCTTCGATTCGGTGCCGTGGGAGATCGAGATGAGCGCGATGACCGATGGCGCGACACGGCGCCAGGCCTTCGTCCTGGTGGTGCTGCCGCAGGTGCGCGTCGGGCTGATCGCGGTGGCCGTGTTCGCGTTCATCCGCGCCTGGGAAGAATATATCTTTGTGCGCACGATGTTGATCGAGAACAAGAACTGGGTGATGAGCTTGTATCTGTACTGGGTGGCTGACGACGTGATGGGGGTGGATTACGGGATCGTCGCCGCCGTCTCGATCTTCTATGTGCTGCCAAGCCTGCTGCTTTATGTCTTCTGCCAGAAGTACCTGACGCAGATGACCATCGGCGGAATCAGGGGATAACGCCGTGGCGCGTATCGAGCTCAGGAACCTGCGCAAGGATTGGCCCGGCGTCACGGCGGTGGACGGTATCAATCTTCGGGTCGACGACGGTTCCTTCGTCGCCCTGCTTGGACCCTCGGGCTGCGGCAAGTCGACCACTTTGTTCATGCTCGCGGGCATCTATTCGCCCAGCGACGGCGAGATTCTGTTCGACGGTGCGCGGGTCAACGAGGTCGAGGCCCGCGACCGCAACATCGGCATCGTGTTTCAGTCCTACGCGCTTTACCCGCACATGACCGCGGCGGAGAATATCGGCTTTCCTCTGCGTTTCCAGGGATTGGAAAAGGCCGAAGCGGACCACCGCGTGGCCGAGGCCGCCGCGCTGGTCCAGGTCGACCAACTGCTTCAGCGCAGGCCCGCGCAGCTCTCCGGCGGGCAACAACAGCGCGTCGCCCTGGCCCGCGCGCTGGTCAAGCGGCCAAGACTGCTGCTGCTCGACGAGCCGCTATCGAATCTCGATGCGGCGCTGCGTCTGACCATGCGTTCGGAAATCCGCCGCCTGCAGCGTCATCTCGGCATCACCACGATACTGGTCACCCACGACCAGATCGAGGCGACGACCATGGCGGACCGCGTCGTGGTGATGAACCGCGGGCGCATCGAGCAGGAGGCCACAGCCGAGGACACCTATCGCCGGCCGCGCAGCCTGTTTGTCGCTGGCTTCATCGGCGCACCGCCGATCAATCTGGTGCCCGCCCTCGCCGCGGGTGACCGCGTGACGGCGGGCGAGGTCGGGCTGCGCGCCTCGCGACCGGTCACCGGCGAGGTCGTCGTCGGCGTGCGGCCGGAACACTTGCGGCTCGCCGCGAGCGGCGTGCACGGGCGCGTGGCGGCAATCGAGCCGATGGGCCGCGAGGTGCTGCTCGCCCTCGACGGGCCGCTGGGTCGTATCCACCTGCTGATCGCCGTCGGCGCCGGGATGCCGGCCGAGGGCGCGCAGGTCCATGTCGATTTCGATCCGGCCGATACCTTGCTCTTCGACCGCTCCACAAGCCTCAGGATCGAGGATGTCACGCTCACACCCGACGCCGTTGTCGCCGTCTAGAATCGCCGCCGAACTGCCGGCGCCCCCTCCGGCCATCATCGCGGCGGCGCGTTCCGCTCCGCATACACGGGAAGAACACGACCGTCTGTCCGCGGCGATCCCGGCCCTGGCAACCATCGAGCAGGTGCCGCCGGCACGGCCGGCGCCGGTCGGCGACCGGATCACGGTCGCCGCGTTCAATGTCGAGCGCGGCAGTCACCCGGAGGCGGCCGCGCGCCTCATCGCCGATGCGCGCGTCGATGCGGCGCTGCTGACGGAACTCGATATCGGCATGGCACGCTCGGGCAACCGGCATACGCTGCGCGAGCTGGCCGGTCCTCTCGGCGCCGGCTACGCGCTCGGCGTCGAGTTTGTCGAGCTGGGCCTGGGCGATTCGCGCGAGCGCGCCTGGCACGCGGGTGTCGAGAATGCGATCGGTCTGCACGGCAATGCCGTTCTGTCGCGCCACCGCTTGACGGATCCAGCCCGCATTGCGCTGGACGATGGTGCGTTGTGGTTCGACGGCGCCCGCAACGGCGAGCGGCGGATCGGCGGACGCATGGCGTTGGCGGCACGGCTGGCGGATGGCAAGCGGCCGCTATGGCTTGTCGCGGTGCATCTTGAGAGCCATAGCGATCCGGCGGATCGGGCGCGGCAGATCGAGTGGCTGCTGCGCGGGCTCGACCGCATGGCTGGTGGTGCCGCGGCGGTGATCGGCGGCGATCTCAACACCAACAAGCTGCCGCGCGATCCGAGCGGACTCTCCGCCCTGTTCGACAATCCGTCCGCAGTGGAGCCGTTGTTTGAGCGCTTCCGCTCGGCCGGCTTCGATTGGCGCACGGTCAACACCACGGAGCCGACTCAGCGCACGCGGCCCGACGGAACGCCGCGCCCGCCGTTCAACCGCATCGACTGGCTCGCGGTACGCGGTGCGTCCGGCTCGTCGCCGCGAACCGTCCCGGCCGTCGATATGACCGGGCGCGTCATCTCCGACCACGACATGATCGTGGCCGACATCACTTTGTGAAACGGTGAAGAAGAACCATGCTGCTGCTGAGCTATAACATTCAATACGGTCTGGGCCGCGACGACAAATATGACATCGGCCGCGTCGCACGCGAGATCGCGCA
Organism: Pseudomonadota bacterium; assembly: GCA_016201015.1. Classification (GTDB taxonomy): domain Bacteria; phylum Pseudomonadota; class Alphaproteobacteria; order CACIAM-22H2; family CACIAM-22H2; genus JACQDQ01. The sequence continues at coordinate 5,091 of JACQDQ010000533.1, forward strand.
TGCCGACATCATCGCGCTGCAGGAGGTCGAGCGTTTCTGGCAGCGGTCAGGCATGCTCGACGAGCCGGCCGAGATCGCCTCGCGCCTGCCCGACCACCACTGGGTGTTCGGCGCGAACCTGGACATGGATGCAAGCTTCCGTGACCGCAGCGGCAAGCTGGTCCATCGTCGCCGGCAGTTCGGCACGATGGTGCTATCGCGCTTTCCCATCCTGTCATCGCGCAACTTTCCGCTGCCCAAGTTCGGCGATCTGACGCAGCATTCTATCCAACAAGGGCTCCTGGAGGCCGTGATCGATCCCGGCTCCGGACCGTTCCGGGTCTATTCGACGCATCTTTCGCATCTCTGTCCGGAGACGCGCCTGCCCCAGATCGAAAGCGTTCTAGACATCCTGCGCCGCGCGCCGTCCGAGGGCGGTGCCTGGTGCGGCGGCCATCCCGATCCCGCGGCCGGTTGGATCGAGGGCGTCATGCCGCCCATGCCGCGCGAGGCGGTGCTGATGGGCGATCTGAATTTCGATCAGGCGAGCGCGGAATACGCCCGGATGATCGGGCCGGTAACGAAGAAATATGGCCGCCTGGTCAATCGCGACGGGTTGGTCGATGCTTGGGTGGCCGCCGGCAATGCCGAGGCGGACGGCAAGACTCATCCCAACAATCGGCGCATCGATCACTGCTTTGTCTGGGCGCCGATGGCGCCGCGCGTACGCCGTGCGTGGATCGACACGGCCGCGATGGGTTCCGACCACTATCCACTATTCGTCGAGATGGACTGACAGCTTCCTGCGCGTCGGCCCGGAACTTGGCAGCTGAGGCCTAGCCGATGTCGCACGAACGTCTCCAATCTCGAATCGGCCACCATGCCGGCCATCTGGACTCATGCCGAGGCCCAGGCCACACTGACGCTCACGGTACGAATTCAACTGTAGCAGCGCGAGGCAAGACATGAAGCAGACGAGACTGGGGCATTTCGTGGATACCTGCTGGGACAAGGAGGTCGTCCCGCGCCTCGTCGAATACATCCGGATTCCCAACAAATCGCCCGCCTTCGATCCCGATTGGGCGGCCCATGGCTACATGGATCAGGCCGTCGCGCTGCTGGAGCGCTGGGCACGGGAAAAGATCGCGACTCTGAAAGGAGCCGTGCTCGAAGTCGTCCGGCTTCCCGGCCGCACGCCTGTGATTCTGATCGAGATACCCGGCAATGGCGATGATCGCGTGCTGCTCTATGGCCATCTCGACAAGCAGCCGGAGATGGTCGGCTGGGAGGAAGGCACAGGTCCTTGGACGCCGGTGTTCAAGGGCGACCGGCTCTACGGCCGCGGCGGCGCCGATGACGGCTACGCCATGTTCGGCGCGCTGACGGCCATCATGGCGCTCCACGAGCAAGGCATTCCCCATGCGCCATGTATCGTTCTGATCGAGGCCTGCGAAGAATCCGGCAGCTACGATCTGCCGCATTACGTCGATCATCTCTCGCATCGGCTCGGCAGCCCGTCTCTCGTCGTCTGCCTCGACTCGGGCTGCGGCAACTACGACCAGCTCTGGCTGACAACATCGCTGCGCGGCATGTTCGCGGGCAATCTCACCGTGCGCGTGCTCGACGAGGGCGTGCATTCCGGCGATGCCTCCGGCGTCGTCCCCTCGAGCTTCCGGATCTTCCGGCAATTGATCTCGCGCCTCGAGAACGAGGCGACCGGCGAGATTCATGCCGAGGGGCTCTACGTCCAGGTTCCTGCCGAGCGCATCGCGCAGGCACGCAGGGCGGCCGCCGCGCTCGGCGAACAGGTCTATGCCAAATTTCCCTTCGCCAAGGGCACGAAGCCGATGGCGGACGATCTCGTCGAACTCGTGCTTAACCGCACCTGGCGCCCCCAGCTCGCCATCACGGGCATTGAGGGCCTGCCGGAACCCGGAAATGCCGGCAACGTGCTCCTGCCCCACACGACGGCGAAGCTCAGCCTGCGGCTGCCGCCGACCCTCGAGGCACGCAAGGCGGACACCATCGTGCGCAAGCTCCTCGAGGAGAACCCGCCCTATGGCGCCGATGTGCGGTTCGAGTCCAAGAATATGGCAACGGGCTGGAACGCTCCCCAGCTCGCTCCGTGGCTCGAGCAATCGCTGGCAAGAGCCTCCGAGGCGGCGTTCGGCGCGCCTCCGGCGTTCATGGGAGAAGGCGGGACCATTCCGTTCATGGCGATGCTGGGTGAGAAATTCCCCAAATCGCAATTCGTCGTCACCGGCGTGCTCGGTCCGCACTCCAATGCTCACGGTCCCAACGAGTTCCTCGACATCCCGACGGCGAAGCGGGTCACCGCTGTGATCGCGCATGTGCTGGCGGATCACCATGCCAGGAGCACTCGCCCCTGAGTGGCCAGTACAGCAGGGTGGTCGAATCTGAACGTTCTCTATTCATGGTAAGCCGTCAACTCCACGCTGATCGCCTGTTGCCATCGGGGGCCATGGTTCTCCCGGTAGTCGGGGCGATGCCTCGTCACGGCATGGCGTCGGTTCGCGCGTCGCGATATGAGCTGCATCGCGGCGTGGCGGAAACTAGGTCTTCTTCATTCCTGCGGCGACCAGTATTCCCTCGACGGTGGATGCTTGCGATTGGATTGCGTCGCGGAACTCCGGACCGCTCAGGGCTCTTGGCAAGATTGTGAGGCTGCGCATGGTCGCCATGAGTTCAGGGTCTTTGGCGGCCACGGCGATCACCTGTTCGAGCTTCGCCCGGATCGCCGGCGGCACGCCCGAGGAGCAGGCAAAACCGAGCGGCACGATGGTGGCGGCGTCGTAGCCGAGCTCTTTCAAGGTCTTGACGTCCGGATAGTTGGGCCAGCGATTATAGGTTGCCGACGCCAGCAGCCGTAGCTGCTTGCCCTCGATGAGGGGTACCAAGTCCGGCGGCGTCTGGACCACGACATCGACATGGCCACCGACCGCCTGGGCAACGGCTTCTGGCTGAGTGCTGGCTGGGACAAACTGGAACTTCGCCCCCGTTGCGTTTCCCAACTGGATCATGGCGACTCCGTTCATGATGGCGCTCGCGGAATAGGTCACGCGGCGGCTCTTGCCGGCGGCGATCAAATCCTCGATCGTCTTGATCGGCGAATTGACGGCGATGCCGATGCCGTAATAGCCCTCCGCCACCCCGCCAAGAAAGCTGAAGCTGTCCCACGTATACGGCACCTTCATGATGTGCGGGAAGACGAGCAGGCCGCCGACATTGACCACGCCGAACGTGTGGCCATCGGGCTTGCTTGCCGCGAGTTCGGCAAATCCGGTAAGGCCAGCCCCGCCGAGCACGTTCTTGACCTGCACGGTGGCATTGAGTTCGCGGCTCGCTATCCTGGCGACGCCGCGAGCGAGCGCATCGGCCGAGCTTCCCGGGCCGACCGCCACGATGATGGTGATTTCTCGTGTGGGCCACGCCTGGGCACGGGCCGTTGCCGGCTGCGCGACAAGACCGGCCGTGAATGCGGCGCCGCTGGCGATAAAATCTCTTCGTTTCATGGGCTCCTCCGACCCGGCAAATTTGCGATCTGCCCGGGATGACAGTTCTAGCGAGTCGTCAAGGTTGTTGACAAGTCAATTGGCAGCTCCTCGTGATCGCCCGCCCGACGGGCGCGCCACTGCGGCGCATCTCAATCGTCGCGTAGGGCAAGCTTGCGGTTCGGCAGCAGCCCGAGGACGAGAAACGCACCAGCCGCGACGAGCAGACCTATCGACAAGCCGCTTTCGAAGAAGATCGACATTTCGCCGCCGGAGATCGTCAGAGCCTGCCGCACCGACCGCTCCAGGATCGGTCCAAGAACATAGGCGAGGATGAGAAGGCCGAGATCGAAGTCCATTTTGCGCAAGAAATAGCCGAGAAAACCAAACAGGATCGCGATTACCACCGCCGAGTCCTCTCCCGACGAATAAACGCCGATCACGCACAGCAGCAAGATCAGTGGCGAAAGATAGGCGCGAGGCACTTCAAGGATCTTTACGAACAGGCCGATCAAGGGAAGGTTCATCAACAACAGCATCACATTGCCGACATACATGCTGGCGATAAGGCCCCAGAAAACCTCCGGCTGGCGCTCCATCATGGCGGGTCCCGGCGCGACCCCGTGGATCATGAAGGCAGTCAGCAGCACCGCCGAGACCGCATTGGCCGGCAGGCCCATGCACAGGAGTGGCAGCAGGGCGCCCGAGGAGCCGGCGTTGTTCGCCGTTTCCGGGCCGGCGAGTCCCTCGACCGCGCCCTTGCCGAACTCCTCCGGTCGGCGGCTCACCTTCCGCTCCAAGGCATAGGACAGGAACGAGGCGAGCATGGCGCCGCCGCCCGGGAGAATGCCCACCATGAAGCCGAGAATCGTCCCACGCCAGACCGGCCCGACGGATCGCCGCGTCTCTTCTCGGTTGGGCAGGAAGCCGAGCAGCGTGCGCGGCGTCGGAATCATCCGGAGCTTCGACAGGGGCTGACGCGCCATCGCCAGAATCTCGGAAAAACCGAACAGACCGATGGCCAGCGGGGTCAAATCGATGCCGGCGACCAGATCTAAGTTGCCGAAGGTCAGCCTGGGCGTGAGGGTCATGGGGTCGGCACCGACGCAGCCGAGCGTCAGGCCGAAGCCGACCATGAGCAGCGCCTTCAGTAGCGCTCCGCCCGAGAAATAGGTCACGGCGGCCAGGGCGGCGAGCACCAGGGCGGTGTATTGGGCCGGACCGAAGGCGAAAACCAACTTGGCCAGCGGCGGCGACAAATAGGAGATCGCGACGGTGCCGATCGTTCCCGCAATGAAGGAGCCGACCGCTGCGATTGTGAGTGCCGACCCCGCTCTACCGTTCCGCGCCATCATGTAGCCATCCAGGCACGTGACGACCGACGATGCCTCTCCGGGTATCCGCAGCAACACCGAGGTGGCCGTGCCGCCATAGGCGACGCCGTAATAGATGCCGCACAGCATGCTGAGCGCCGGCGTCACGTCGAGGTTCACGGTAAGCGGCATCAGGATCGCGATCGTCGCCAACGGGCCGACCCCCGGCAGGATTCCGACGACTGTTCCAAGGAAGGTGCCGACGAAGCAGTAGAACAGGTTTATCGGCGTCGCAATGATCGAGAAGCCGAGCAGCAAATTATCCATCGCGGTCTTTCAGTGGAGAAATCGAAGGATGACGCGATCGAGCTCGGCGGCCGGAACGCTGGCACCGAGGAATTGGCCGAAACCGATGACGCCGACGAGGCCGCAGAGAACTCCGTAGACCAGGGCGCGACGCCAGCACCGACGCTCCGCGAACCACGTCAGCGCCATCACCAAGATCAAGCTCATAAGAATGAAGCCAAGATACGCCGAACCGATCGCTAGAAACGGCATGGCAAGGCAGTAAATCCGAAAGATCCGGCGCTCCTCCGGCCCGGGTTCGGGCTCGGCTTCAGGCTCGCTTGTCGCAGCGGCAGTGTTCTTTGCCAGTCCAGGGAACGCGACCAGCAGGGCAGCCACGACGCTACTGAAGCCGGTGATCACACGGGGAAACAGGCCAGGCCCGGGACCGAGAATGCTCCACGCATCGAGGCCCACGGACTGCCAGAAAAACAGCAACGCGACACCGAGCCCGGCGAGGAAGACGATGCGTTCGGTTGAAATGCGCATCAGCATCACCCCACCTTTCGCGCCGACGTCACCGCTTTCATTTCCGGCATCGCCAGCCTCACGACAGCCCGAAGACGGTTCTGCCCGGCACCGGCAGGCGCGCTCGCAGGATCACGCCGTGCTCGGCCTCGGTGATGAACAGCGATCGCCGGTCCGGATCGCCGTGCGCCACGTTGGTCGTGCGCATCCCGGCGCATGACCTGATGCGGTAGAGCGGTTCGCCGAGCGGCGAAAATGCCCAAACGGTGCCGGCACCGGCATGCACAACGAAGAGGTTATCCGCCTCGTCGATCGCCATGCCGTCCGGTCCCGTCGGGCTGCCCGAAAGCTGCAGGAACATGCGCGTGCGCGGCGCGCCGGGACGATCCTTCTGCAGCGGGCAGCTCATCACCTGGTTGGAACGGGTGACCGAGACGTGAAGGACGGTCTCGTGCTTGTTCAGCACGAGGCCATTCGGGGCGGGCAATCCCTTGAAAATCAGATCCATCTCATCGGTGTGCCGCAGCCGGTAGACTGCGCCCGTGATGTCGTCGTAGCCACTCTTGCCTTGATCGGTGACGAAAAGATCGCCGTTCGAGCCGAAGGACAAATCGTTGAGGCCCTTGAACGGCGCCACGTCGCCGCGATCGCGAATCAGCGAGCGCGCTCCAGTCTCGGGATTGAAGGCAAGAATGCCGTGCTGATGGTCGGCGACGAAAATGCGGCCGTCCCTGTGAATCTTGAGACCGTTCGGCATGCCGTCATATTCGGCAAAGACCGACCAGGTGCGGTCTGGCGCGATCTTGAAGATTCGGCCATGGGCCAAATCGACACAGTAGAGATTGCCGGCGCGGTCGAAGGACGGTCCCTCGAGGAACGAGTGCAGCGGCCCCGCCCCCCGCTGCTCAACCCAGGCCGAGTATTTGTCGGTCCGATACAGTTCGGCCGGCAGGCGGGCATAGACTTCGGTATTGATGATCTCCGGCTGTGGATACACCGACTCCCCTCCCTATCTTTCGGCGCGTCTGGACGCGCATTCACTCGACGACCAGGAGGCCATCGACGGCGGCGGCATCATCATTGCCGAGCTTCAGCGGATTGACCTCGAAGGTGAAGCGCTGCCACGGCGCCGTCGCGACCAGCCCCGAGAACCTGGCCACGAAATCCGCGGCC
>JACQDQ010000534.1 GCA_016201015.1 Pseudomonadota bacterium
CCGCTCGCCGCGCGATTTCCTGCCGTTGGTCCTCCGACAGCGCGGCCGCCCGCGCATGGCCGCCCTTCTGGCGGCCGGTGGATTCGTTATTGTCTTCACTCATGCAAGCATCCTATCGGGCTGATTGTGCTTGCATCCTACAGGGAACTGCGGCATTTTGCAAGCATTGAGTAGTGGAGGCATGCTTGCAAATAGTGCTTGACACTAAGCATAAAAGTTCAGATAATGGAGGCATGAACAAATTGCCCCATGACAAGCGCGTCCAGGTCCTCAACATGCTCTGCGAGGGTTCGTCCATGCGGGCGATTAGCCGCGTGGTGGACGTTTCGATCAATACGGTGACAAAGATGCTGGTAGATGCGGGTCTGGCCTGCGCTCGCTTCCATGACGAAGCGGTCCGCAACGTCAAAGCCCAGCGCGTCCAGTGCGATGAAATCTGGTCATTCTGCTACGCCAAGGCAAAGAACGTCCCGACCGCGAAAGCGGCCCCGCAACGCGCGGGCGATGTATGGACCTGGACGGCGTTGGACAGTGCCAGCAAGCTTGTCATCTCGTATCTAATCGGCGGCCGGGACTCAGAATATGCCATGGCGTTCATGGACGATTTGCGGGGCCGGCTGGCGAACCGCGTGCAACTCACGACCGATGGGCACAAGGCCTATCTGAGCGCCGTTGACGAAGCATTCGGGATCGATATCGACTATGCGCAGCTAGTGAAGCTATACGGAGAAGGCCCCAAGACGGAAGCCCGCTACAGCCCTGCCGTTTGCATCGGCGCTCGCAAGGATACGATCTCGGGCAATCCCGACAAGGCGCACGTCTCAACCTCTCACGTCGAGCGCAGTAACTTGTCTCTGCGCATGCACATGCGGCGCTTTACCCGGCTCACGAACGCGCACAGTAAGAAATTTGAGAACCACTGCCATATGGTCGCGCTGTACACGACTTGGTACAACTTCGCCCGGATCAACAGCGCTGTCCGTATGTCGCCCGCGATGGCCGCCGGCATCGCCACTAGTCTTTGGTCGATGGCCGACATCGTTAAGCTGATCGATGATGCCGCGCCGAAGCCAGGCCCGCGCGGTTCCTATCGGCCCCGGAATTCAAACTGAGACAGTACCGAGAGGACATGCCGATGGGGCGCAAACAAGACTCGGCCCAGTATCGCGGTTTCCGCAATGCGGGTATCCGCCTCACCGAGGAGTTGCTGCCGCATCTGGTGTCGCACCGCACCGAGCGGATCAACGACATCCTTCCCGGCATCCACGCCTTCGACAAGGCGCATCTCGTCATGCTGGTCGAGGAGGGTCTGATCCCGCGCGCCGCCGGCGTCGCGATGCTGCGCGAGCTGCGCGGCACCGAGGCGGAAGGTTTCGAGAAGACGCGTTTCGCCAACCAGGGCGGCGTGCACTCGGCCGAGCAATTGCTCATCCGCAAGCTCGGCGAGGAGATCGGCGGGCAGCTTCATCTCGGCCGCAGCACCGGCGATCTCGACGAGGTCGGCCGCCGCTTCGCGGTGCGCCAGCATCTGCTTGACCTGATCGGCGCGCTTAACCCGCTGCGCCGCACCTTGCTCGACCGCGCGCGCGAACACGCCGATACGGTGATGCCCGGCTATACTCAGGGCCAGCACGCGCAGCCGACCACCTTCGGCCATTGGCTGTCGATGTGGGCCAACGTCTTCGCGCGCGACGTGGCGCGGTTCCGCGCGCTCTACGAGCGCGTCAACCTGTCGCCGGCCGGCGCGGCGATCATGACCGGCAGCGACTTTCCGCTGAATCGCCAGCGAACTTGCGATCTGCTCGGTTTCGCCGCGTCGATCCCGCACACCCTCGACGCGATCATGAGCCACGACATCGAGCTGGAGACCGCCAGCTTGCTGGCGATCTACGCCTCGAACATGGCGCGCCTCGGCGACGATCTGATGCTGTGGACCTCGTCGGAGTTCCGCATGGTCGACGTGCCGGACCGCTTCTGCGGCACCAGCAGCATCATGATGCAGAAGAAGAACCCTTATGCGCCGCAGGAGATGAAGGCGCTCGCCGTCGAGGCGGTGGGCGGCGCGATGACCGCGTTCATGGTCGAGAAGGATCCGACCGGCGTGGCGATCCTCGAGCGCCGCCGCACCGAGCGGTCCTTCTGGTCGGTCTTCGCCGGCGCGCTGCGCCGGGCGCAGGATGCGCGCGAGATCATCGAGGCGCTGATCGTCGACCGCGCGCACATGCGCGAGCTGGCCGGCGCCTATTGGGGACAGGGAGCCGATCTCGCCGGCATGCTGGTGCGCGAACGCAAACTGCCGTGGCGCTCGGCGCACCAGATCGTCGGCATCCTCGTGCGATTGACCTACGAGCGCGGCCTGAAGCCGGCCGACGTGACGCCGGCGCTGCTCGACGAGGCGGCGATCGAATACATGGACAAGCCGCTCGGCATCGGCGCGGCGAAGATCGCCGAGGCGGTCGATCCGGCCGCCTGCGTCGCGCGCCGCACGCTGTATGGCGGCCCGGCGCCGGCTTCGGCCGTGCGCGAGCTGGCGATCTTTTCCGAAGCATTGGACCGTGATGAACAGCTCCTAGGCGAGCGAAAGGCAGGGGTGGAGAATGCAGCACGCAAGCTTGAAGCGGCGATCGACGCGCTCGTGGCATAGCGCCGTCGGCATCGCCGCGTCGACTGCGATCCTGCTTGGTGGGATCGGCGCGGCGCTGGCGCAAGGGACGCCGCAGCGCGGCGGCACCGTGGTCATCGCCATGGCCGGCGATCCGCCGGCGGTCAACCCGGATACCAGCCAGGGCGTGCCCGACAAGCAGATCGGCTGCATGGTCTATGAGAGCTTGGTCCGCGTCACCAAGAGCTACGAGGCGGCGCCCTTGCTTGCCAAATCGTGGGACATCTCGCCGGATGGGCTGACCTACACCTTCCATCTGGTCGACGCGCAGTGGCATGACGGCAGGCCCTTCACCTCCGACGACGTAAAATTCACGCTGACCGAGGTGAGCGCCAAGTACGGCTCGAGGTTCGCCGCCGCCGCCAAGGCGATCAAGAGCATCGACACGCCGGACGCCCACACTGTTGTCGTCAACTTGAGCAGCCCATTCGGCCCATTCTTGCTGTCACTGGCCTGCTCGGCCAACGCGGCGATCCTGCCGGCGCATCTGCTGCGCGGCCAGGACGTGCTCAAGCATCCGGCGACCTTGACCAACCCGGTCGGCACTGGGCCGTTCATGCTCACCGAATGGGTGCGCGGCGACCGCATCGTGCTGCAGCGTAATCCGAACTACTGGAAGACGCCGGAGCCGTGGCTCGACCGTATCGTCGCCAAGATCATTCCCGATCCGTCGGCGCGCTTCCTCGCCTTGCAGGCGGGCGAAGTCGACTACATGAACGCCTATTTTTTCTCGCTGACGGCCTACGATCTCGTGTCGAAGAACCCGCAGCTCAAACTCGGCGACACTAGCTATCCCACCAACGACCTGATCCTGTTCAACACGCGGCGGCCGCCGCTCGACGACCGGCGCGTGCGCCAGGCGCTGTTCATGGCGCTCGATCGCGACTTCATCTTGAAGACGGTCTTCTTCGGCATCGGCAGCATTGCGAAGAGCGCGATCGACGACCGCCTGGCCTGGGCTTACAACCCCGACATTGACTACAACCGCATGTATCCGTACAGCCCGGAGCAAGCGAAGGCGCTGCTCGACGAAGCCGGGCTCAAGCCGGGCGCCGACGGCGCGCGCTTCACCATCAGCTTGGTCTACGATTCGACGCGGCCGGACTGGCTGGCCTGGGCGCAGGTGACCCAGCGCTTCTGGCAGGCGGTCGGCGTCAAGGTCACGCTGGAAGGGGCCGACCGCGCGGTGGTGCTGAAGCGGGTCTATACCGACTACGATTTCGGCGCGACCCTGCAGGCCTACACGACTTCGGGCGATCCGGCGCTCGGCATCGGCCGCCTCTATCTGACCAGCGCCATTCGCCAGGGCACGGCCTTCAACAACGGCTCGCGCTATTCGAATCCGGATGTCGATCGCCTGTTCGCCGCCGCCGAGAATGCGCCGAACCAAGCCGACCGCGCGAGGAGCTATCGCCAGGCGCAGGAGATCCTGGCGCGCGATCTGCCGTCGCTGACGATCCACCAGACCGCCGACAAGGAGCCGGCCGCGGTCCGTGTTCACGGCCTGTGGGAGGGTGCCGAGGAATACAGCTTCTGGGGCTGGGTGTGGATGGCGCAGCGTTGACCGCGATCGCGACGCCGACTTTCATCGAGCGGTTTGCCGCGTATTGGCGCAAGGTTGGGTACGACGAGCTGCCCGACTTCCAGCAGTTTACGCGACTGCTGCGATCAGAGCCGGTTGCGACCTGAAATCGCGTGGCGCGTCGGCGCCGGGCGTACTAGCGTAGGCGTCGTTGCGAAGGGGGGGTACCGAATTGAGCGAGAGCGTCGCCTTGCCGTGGCCGAACGGCGCCAAGATCGCCGTCTGTCTCACCTTCGATTTCGACGCGGAGTCTTTGTGGCTGGCGCGCGATCCGAAGAACGCCGAGCTGCTGGCGACGCTGTCGAACGGCGGCTACGGCGCGCGCGTCGGCATCGTCA
>JACQDQ010000032.1 GCA_016201015.1 Pseudomonadota bacterium
ATGCGCCACTTGTTCGATCGCGGAAAGCAGGTCTACGTGCTCGACGGCGATGCGCTGCGCCAGGGGCTCAGCCACGGGCTGGGCTTCAGCCCAATCGACCGCGCGGAGAATATCCGCCGCGCCGCCGAGGTGGCGCGCCTGTTCGCCGATGCCGGCTTCATCGTCGTCGCCGCGCTGATCTCGCCGTCGGCGGCCGACCGCCAGCTTGCCCGCCGCATCGTCGGCGATGCCTTTCGCGAGGTCCATGTGCGCGCCGATCTCGACACCTGCCGGGCGCGCGATCCAAAGGGCCTTTACGCCCGCGCGGCGGCCGGCGAGATCGCACAGTTCACCGGCGTCTCGGCGCCGTATGAGCCGCCGCAATCGCCGGATGTCGTCGTCGACACGACGGCGGGCGACCCCGCGCGCTCGCTCGACACGCTGATTCGCTTCGCCGAGGTCGCGTTCATCGGCGCGCCGGAGCCGGCCGCGCGATCGATATCACTGGCGGCGATGACAGGTATCTGACGAAATCGCTATTCGCGATCGTCGCGTGGCCCTAAAAAGGACGCGAGGGTCGGCGCCATCATTCTGACGGTCGCGGAGTGCGAGCGATGACGGAACAGCTTCCTGCGGGCGCGCCGGGCGCGCGTGGCCGCATGCTCGCCGCCTGGAGTCTCACGGCCCTGTTCTTCGGCTACGCCTTCATCCAGCGCGTGTCGCCCAGCATCATGGTCGAGGAGCTGATGCGCGACTTCGCCGTCGGCGCGGCGCTGCTCGGCAATCTCTCGGCCTTCTATTTCTACGCCTATGCCGGCCTGCAGATTCCCATCGGCGTGCTGATGGACCGCATCGGTCCGCGGCGGCTGCTCACCGGCGCGGCGGTGCTGTGCGCGATCGGCAGCATCGTGTTCGCGCTCGCCGATGGCGCGGCGATGGCCTCGTTCGGCCGCCTGCTGATCGGCGCCGGCGCCGGATTCTCCTGGGTCGGCGCGCTCACCGTCGTCACGCAGTGGTTCCCGCCGCAACGTTTCGCGCTGCTCGGCGGCTTGACGCAGGCGGCGGGCATGGCCGGCGCGGTGTTCGGCCAGGCGCCGGTCGCGGCGGTGGTGGCGGTGACGGGCTGGCGCTGGACCTTGGCCGCCTTCGCGGCCTTGGGGCTCATCTTCGCCCTCGGCATGTGGCTGCTGGTCCGCGATCGGCCGCATGCGGCAACCGCGGCAACCGGGCTCGGCGCCGGGCTGCGCCGCGTCGCCGCCAATCCGCAGACCTGGGCCAGTGCCATTTTCGGCTTGGCGCTGACCGGGCCGATGCTCGCCTTCGGCGGCCTGTGGGGCGTGCCCTGGCTCACCACGATCTATGGCCTGGAACGTGCCGGTGCCGGCGCCACGTTGTCGCTGCTGTTCATTGGCTGGGCGATCGGCTGTCCGCTGATCGGCTGGGGATCGGACCGCTGGCGGCGGCGCAAGCCGATCATGGTGGCGGGAGCCGCGATCGCCGCGGCGACACTCCCCGCCATTCTCTACATCCCGGCTTTGACGCTCGCCCTGATGTCCGTGCTGATGTTCCTGCACGGCTGCGGCGCCTCGTGCATGGTGCTGACATTCGCCTGCGCGCGCGAGAACAATCCGCCGGGCTTGTCGGGCAGCGCCTACGGCTTCGTCAACACCGCGGTGGTCGGCTCGGGCGCGTTGTTCCAGCCGCTCCTCGGACTGCTGCTCGATCTCAACTGGGACGGCGCGCTCGTCGCCGGCGCTCGCCTCTACAGCGCGAAGGCCTACGAGCTTGCCTTCGCCGCTTTGCCTGTCGGCTGCGCGTTGGGCGTGCTCGCCGCGCTCGTCATCCGCGAAACATACGGCCGGTCACAGGCTTAGTCCGAACATCGGCGGCGCGCCGCGACCGCAATGCGGCGCTGCAGGGCAAGACCGCGTTCAAGTTTTTCTCACGATTGTCACAAGAAAGTTTCGGTTGTCGCCCCCCCGCGCTGCGTCACAATGACGGCGCAATGTTTACGTCAGGCAACATGATCCGTCGCGGCGCCGCCGGCCATGCTGCACGGCAAGCGGCGGTCGCCGTCGACCGAAGGAGGCTCTGTAGCGTCACCGCCTGACCGGGCGGCATTCCGATCCGCGGCAAATTGAAGGGCAGCTTGCGCCGCGTCACCAAACGCTAAAGCGCCACGGAGGCGGTCTTCCGTGGGCCCATGTCGCCAACCCTTGCGGGAGCGGACCCATGATCACTCGATCTCTCCACCGCGACAGTGTTCGCGTCCATTGCAATCTCAAGACATCTCGCGACGATCCGGAGCCGTCGCTCGCCGAGCTCCTCGACGATCCGCTTCTCCATGCCGTGATGGCGCGCGACGGCGTCACCCGCGCGCATCTCGAGGCGGTTGTCGATCGCGCGCGACGGCGCCTCGGCCTCGCGGCCGACGGCGGCCGCGTGTTTCCGCAGTCGGACCTGACGGAGCTCGAAGCGTCGCCCGCGCCAGCGCTGCAGCCGGCACTCGTCTAGTCCCCTCGAATTCGCTCCCCCAGGGCGGCGCGGCGACGCCGGAGTTCACGCGCGCGGCGAGTTCGGCTAGGGTCGCACCGTGTATTCGGCACGGCCGGGCATTGCGCCTGGGTCGAGAGCGCTGGGGGGAGGAGCCATTGGCGGTACCGACATTTACGCATGCATTGTCCTTTCGTCACTCGATATTCAGCCTGTTCGCCGCGGGATTCATCTCGGTGCTGGTGTTTCATCAGGGCCTGGCCACCCTATGGTATCTCGTGGGCATCACGCCCAATGCGCCGTTTTCCGTTCGGCCGGTTCCGCCGTTCGGCGTTCCGCAGATCTGGTCCGTCGCTTTTTGGGCCGGAATCTGGGGCATCGTCTACGGGCTCGTCGCCGGCCGCTTCGCCGACGGCCGCAAGTACTGGATCGTGGCGTTCGCCTTCGGCGCCATCGTGCCGACCCTGTTCGGGCGCCTGGTCATCGCCCCGCTGCGCGGCCTGCCGGCCAATTGGGACCTCGTCGCCTTGTCGCGCGTCATGCTGATCAACGGCGTCTGGGGACTGGGTACCGCGACCCTGCTGCGCTGGCGCCGCTGACGCCGGGGCGGACGCGGCGGCGCTCGTTCGGCCACGCCGGGCGGCAATGAGCATGCCGAAGCGACTGATCTGATTCGCAAGCTGATTGACCGCATCGTGCTAACGCCGGTCGAAGATGAAGAAGGCCGCAAGAGCCTGTCCATCGACCTGCACGGCCACCTCGCGGCCATCCTTATCGCTGACCACCAAAGCGGAAAAGCCGCTCAGCGAGAGCGGCTTTCCGGTCGAGTCTATAAAATTGGTTGCGGGGATAGGATTTGAACCTATGACCTTCAGGTTATGAGCGGGCGCGAAATTCCGCGTGTTTCCACAAAACGGAGCGAAAAGCTAACCCCACTGGAATCACTTGTAAATGTTTGCCGGCGTCCAGATTGTCGTGAGCGCGACAGGCCTGAAATTCCAAATATCTACGCCAACGTCGACTTGGTGCGCCAATGATGCAAGCTCGCCATGAGTGTGGCCGTGAATATTATGGGCGGGTTCGAAACGGGCGCGAAGGCTTCGGGCACCAACAGACACTTGAGCTCCTGCTCGTCGGGCGCGAACTTGAGATTGGCGGTCAGGCCATCCGGGGCAAGTGTGGCATAAATCTTGGCAACCTTGAACGCCGCGCGAGCGAAATGAGGCGCCTCGGTCGTGCCGGCCAGCGAAAGTGCGATCCGCCGCAGATCCTTTGCCGTTGCCATCGTATGCTCCGAAACTTGTCTCACAGCCTTTGGTCGCCGTACTGCTGCGGTTCATGGTCGGAATTTCATCACGGTGCAATGCGCTGCCTTCCGTCCGAGTCCTGGAACATGAGGGCAGAGAGGACAATCGCGAGCAGCGACGCAAATGTCAGTACGGCGCTGGCTGCATGCGAGTACTCCCATTGTCGCCGCGCCGTCCCGAAAGGCTCTGGCACGATTGTCCAATTCTGGCTCGCCACGTTCATTGGATAGGTGAATGCCCAAAAGATGGCTTGCGTCGCCACGAGCCCAAGGAACGCCGCAAGAGACAACACAAAGACTGTGCGATCGGCGCGCACGAGGACCGTGTGCATCAAGGTTGCCAGCAGCGCGACCGCGATCACGATCCCGAACAAGGACCAGCCGGCATATATTCTCTGCACCGTCATGTATTCGGCCGGCGACAGGGCCATCTTGCTCGTCAGCTCGAAGAAATGCGCGCCGGTCGGCACGAGATAGAGCGAGACGCTGACAATGGCGAGGAATTGCAGAAGCCGGAATTTCATGATCGCTCTCCTGAGGCATTGCGCCGGCCGGACTATCGTCTTGCGAATGGCCGGATGACGTCATTGCGTCCGCCGCCTACCTTTCAGCGAGGATCTTCAGGTTGGCGAGGCCGGTCTCGAAGTCCTTCCCGACCATGCTGTCCATGTTGAAAAAGACGTGCATGACCTTCGCCATATAGGGCAGCGGACCGTGCATTGCCCATGCGACGTTCGTGGCGTCTGACCTGCTCCCCGAAGCGGGACCACGGGGAAGTTTGATCCGTTCTGGTGATGTTGCCGTCATGTCGGCGCCGGCGCAAGCGGGGGCGGCGCACACGGTCTCGTACATGGCAGGCAGGCGCGCGCGGCGCTTCGATCGGGCGA
>JACQDQ010000548.1 GCA_016201015.1 Pseudomonadota bacterium
GACAGCGAGGAGATCGCCGCCGACTTGAAGCGCATCGTCGCCGACATCCAGAAGGTCGTCGAAAGCCTGACGAAGTCGGGATCCGGCGGTCAGCTCAACGAGCTTACGGCCGTGGTCGCCAACGCCAACAAGGTGCTGCAGGACGTGAGCCGCGCCACCGGCGAGGCGACCAAGCTGGCCACCGAGACGCGCGAGCAGCTGATGCCGAAACTCGGCAACATCGCCACCGAGCAGCACGTGCTCGCCTATCAGCTCTCGACGGTGGTCGAGCAGAATACGGCCGACATCCGCGCCATCGTGCAGACGCTGTCGCTCAGCATCACGCCGCTCATGTACAACCTGGAGGAGGCGACGCGCACGTTGCTCGAGCTCGCGCGCGAGCTCCGCGAGAATCCCGGCATGCTGGTCACCGGCAAGGAGAAGGCCGCGGATGAGCCCAAACCGCCGAGACGCCAGTGACGCGGCGCCGCGCCAACCTCGCCGCTGGCCTGCTGCTCGCCCTTGTCGGCTGCGGCGGCCCGGCCGAGCGCGACCATTTCTATGTCCTGCAGGCGCCGGAACCAACGGCACGGCTGGCGACGCCTCGCCTCAAAGGCAATCTCGTGGTCGGCAGTTTCGCGGCGCGCGGATTGCTGCTTGAACGCGCCGTGCTCTTTTGGCAGCCCGACGCGCCGCGCGAGCTGCAGCAATACCGCAATCATCTGTGGAACGAGCCGCCGGCCCGCCTCGTCGACCAGACATTGGCGCAGTTTCTGCGCGACGCCAACCTGGCCGAGACGGTGACGACGCCCGACACCCGCGCCATCGCCAGCTATGCCGCGTTCGGCACGGTGCTGCGCTTCGAGCACCGGCCCGACGCCGCCAGCCCGAGCGTCGCGGTCGAACTCGAGATCAGCCTGGTGCGCGCCGAGGATCGGCAGGTGGTCCTGCTCAAGCGCTACGCCGACGGCGAGCGTGTCGCCGGACCGGCGATCGGCGATGTCGTGCTAGCCTTCGAGCGTGCGCTGCAGCGAGTTTACCAGCATTTTATCGACGACGTGCCGCGGCCCTGAACCAAGGAGTCCGTCCATGATCATGACGCGTGCGGTGTGGTTGATGTGCGGATGCGTTGCCGTGCTGATCGCCGGCTGCGCCTCCGACGTGAAGCTTGAGGGTACGACCACCAGCTCCGTTACCGTCTCCTTCGACCCGAGGAACAGCGACGGGCTCAAGGAGGCGACGCAGATCGCCGATCGCCAGTGCCGCGAGCAGAACCGCAGCGCCGTCTTTCAAAACGTCATGCCTTACGGCTCGCGCAATCTCGCGAGCTTTACCTGCGGCCCGCGGTGAGGCGCGGCGGCCGTCGCGGCCGCCAGCCTCGACTCGCGAGGCCACGAAGATCAGTATGAGAAATCCACCGCCGCCGCGAGGCCAATCGGAGCGAGCCCTCGCATGAGTCTGCGGACGCTGCGCATCTTCGTCTCTTCTCCCGGCGACGTCGGCGCCGAGCGCCTGGCCGCCCAGCGCGTCGTCGAGCGCATGGCGCGCGAGTTCGGCCACGTCTTCGCGCTCGAGCCGATCATGTGGGAGCACGAGCCGCTGCGCGCCACCGCGCATTACCAGGAACAGATCCTGCCGCCGTCCGAGTCCGACATCGCGATCGTCATCCTGTGGACGCGGCTCGGCACGCGACTGCCCAAGGACAAGTTCGCCAGCGCCCTCGGCAGCGCACAAGTCACCGGCACGCAGTGGGAGTTCGAAGACGCCGTCCGCTCGTTCCGCCAGCGTCGCACGCCCGACCTCATGGTCTACCGCAAGACGGCGGCGGTACAGATCGATCTGGCCGATGACGCGTTGCTCGATCGCCGCCGCGAGGAAAAGCGGCTGCTCGATGCCTTCCTCGACCGCTGGTTCCTGACCGAGACGGCGGAGTTCAAGGCCGCCTTCTGGCCATTCGAGACGACCGACAAGTTCGAAGAGCTGCTGGAGATGCATTTGCGCAAGCTCCTGCGCGAGCGGCTGCGCATCGGCGGGCTCGGCACCGCGCGCGGCGAGGCGGCGCAGGCCTGGCACGCGGGCTCGCCCTATCGCGGCCTCGAGGCGTTCGATTTCGCGCATGCCGACATCTTCTTCGGGCGCACGCGGGCCAGCGTCGAGCTGCGCGAGGCCCTGCTCGCGCAGGCGCAGCATGGCGTAGGCTTCATCGTCGTCTTCGGCATGAGCGGCAGCGGCAAGTCGTCGCTGGTCAAGGCCGGGCTGCTGCCCGACATCACAGTTCCCGGCGTGGTCGAGCGCCTCGGCCTCTGTCGCTGGACGGCACTCAGGCCGAGCGACTCGCCCGACGATCTCGGCGCCGGCCTGGTCCGCGCGCTGCTGGTACAGACCGCGCTGCCCGAGCTCGTCGAGCGCGGGTGGGACCAGGAACGCCTGGCCGAGCTTGTCCGCGATTCGCCCGACCGCGTGGGCGAGACCGTGCGCGACGGTCTCGTCCTCGCCGCCACGCGCGAAAATCTGACGAAGCGCGCCGAGGCACGGCTGTGCTTGATCGTCGATCAGCTCGAGGAGCTGTTCACCCTCGACAAGGTGTCGCCGGCCGCGCGCAATGCGTTCGCCGCGCTGGTCGCGACGCTGGCGCAGAGCGGGGCCGTGTGGGTCATCGCCACGATGCGCAGCGATTTCTACCACCGCTTGGAAGAGACGCCGACGCTGGCCATGCTGGCCAAGGGTGCCGGCAGCTACCACCTGCTGCCGCCGCAGACCGGCGAAATCGGCCAGATGATCCGCCTGCCGGCGCAAGCCGCGCGCCTCTCTTTCGAGATCGACGCCAAGACCGGGATCGGCCTCGACCAGGTCCTGGAGGACGCCGCCGCCAGCAGTCCGGCGGCGCTGCCGCTGCTCGAATTCACGCTCGACGAGCTGTTCAAGCAACGCAGCGAGGCGGGCGTGCTCACCTATGCCGAATATCGGCGGCTCGGCGGGCTCGAAGGGGCGCTGGCGCGGCGCGCCGAGGAGACCTTCGGCGCGTTGGCGCCGGCCGTGCAGACGGCGTTGCCCGATGTCCTGCAGGCCCTGGTCACGGTCGGGGGCGGCGACGACGATATCGCCGCCTCGCGCCGCGTGCCGCTTGCCGAGGCCGGCGCCACCGTCGAGCGGCGGGCTCTCATCGATGCCTTCCTCAAGGCGCGGCTGCTCGTCGCCGACCGCACCGACGACGGCTCGGCGATCGTGCGCGTTGCGCACGAATC
The DNA here is from genome assembly GCA_016201015.1 of Pseudomonadota bacterium. Lineage (GTDB taxonomy): Bacteria > Pseudomonadota > Alphaproteobacteria > CACIAM-22H2 > CACIAM-22H2 > JACQDQ01. Next base: position 3,225 of record JACQDQ010000548.1, read on the forward strand.
TCTGCTCGGCCATTGGCCGCGGCTCCGCGCCTGGCTCGACGAGAATCGCGAGTTCCTGCGCGCCCGTGCCCGCGCTGCCGATGCCGCCGCGCGGTGGCGCGCCGAAGGCGGCGCCGACGACTTCTTGCTGCACGAGGGCAAGCCGCTGGCCGAGGCCCGCGAGCTGCTGGCCAAGCGGCGGGCCGAGCTTGGCGCCGAGGCGGTCCAGTTCATCGAGGCATCGCTCGCTGCCGACGAACGCCGCCAGGAACGGCGGCGCGACGAGGAGCGTCGGTTGTTCGAGGCCGAGCGCCAGCGCCTGGAGACCGAGGCCAAGGCGGCGCGCGATCGCGAGGCGGCGCAGCGGCGCCAATCGCGCATCCTGCGCATCGCCGCGGCGGCGATGGCGGTTCTCGCGGTGGCCGCCGGCGCCGTCGGCTACGTCGCCTACGAGAAGAGCATCGTCGCCCGCAAGAATTTCGCGCTTGCCTTCGATGCCGCCGACGCCATGGTCAGCGACGTCGCGGCAAAGCTCAAGGATCTGGCCGGCGTGCCGTCCGCCACGGTGGTCGAGATACTCACGATCAGCGAAAAAATCTTCACGCAGCTCGTCGAGGTGGCAGACGACGGCGAGCGCCTGGCGCATCGCCATGCCGCGATGCTGCTGGTCTTTGCCGACGCCTATGAGAGCATCGGCAACAGCACGGAGCAGCTGAAGCGAGCCGTGGCCGCGCAGGAGAAGCTCGCCGCGCTGGTTGCCCAAGATTCCGCCAGCACGGCCCTGCAAGGCGATCTGGCGCGCGCCTATAGCCGGATCGCCGGCGCGCGGCAGGCCAAGGGCGATCTCGCCGGCGCGCTGCAGGCCCTCACCGCCGGGCACGCCATCCAGCAGCGGCTGGCGACCGCGACGCCCGACGACGTCGAGCGCCTGAGCGCGCTGGCGACGAGCCATCATCGGATCGGCGATGTCCGGTGGTATCAGGGCGACTTCGCCGCCGCCCGCGAGGCCTACCTCGCCGGCAACACCATCGCCGAGGGCCTGGTCACGCTCGATCCCGGAAATTGGCATTGGCAAGTCCTGCTGGCGACCAGCCGCAGCGACATCGGCGACACCTGGCGTGCCCAAGGCGACCTCGCCGAGGCGCTCAAGGCCTATCGCGCCAGCCTCGCGATCCGCGAACGCCTGGCACGCGCCGATTCCCGCAATAGCGCGCTGCAGTCCGATCTCGCCGACAGCA
>JACQDQ010000520.1 GCA_016201015.1 Pseudomonadota bacterium
GATAGAGCGTCTTGCCGTCGTCGCTGAAATCCCACAGCCGCGTGCCGTCGCCGTCGCCGATCGGCACCGTAAGGAACGGCACCCAGGTGCCGCTGCGGCCGCGCTCGAGCCACTCGACGCTGCCGTCCTTGAGATAGCGTCCGGCAAGCCGCAGCCGCAGCGCATTGTCGGTGAAGAGCCAGGAGAACTGGTCGTTCTCGAACATGGGCTCGCCGCGGCCGGTGACGACATCGATGCGATGAAGGTCGAAGAACCGCTTGTCGCGCGCGTTGTGGCCGAACAGCATCTCCTGCGGGAAGCGGTGGCTTGACTCCTGCACATAGGCGCGCACGCCGCGCGCCGGCGTCAACGGCACGATCGCGCCGGTGCCGATGTCGACGCTGGACGCGCGCCAATTCTCGTCGCCGTCGCGCTCTTGGAAGTACACCACGTGGCGGTTGGTGAAGGCCCAGCGGAAGAAGCTGCCGATCGGCCGATCGGTGGCGCGTGTGACCGGCCGCGCGGCCTTGAGATCGGCGAGCGGCGCCACCCACAAATTGCGCACGCCGTCGACCGGCGCAATATATGCGATGTGGGCCCCGTCCGGACTGAGCCGCATCCAGCTCACGTCGGCGTCGCCGAAGAACACCTCGCGCGGGATGAGCGGCCGGCCGGACGCAGCTTGAGCCGCCAGCGACGCCAGCGGCGAAGCGGGAAGCAGCGCGGTCAACGCCGCCGCGTGCCCGAGAAATTGTCGACGATGCAATGCGACAGTGCCCATTATGACCCCCGATGGAAAGTCGCGAAATTAGCACGTCGCGCGACCGTTTCCAGCAGGATGCGTCGGCCGAATAAACGGCGCCGATTCCGCTCCTAGCGGCTGAAGACCAGGCCCGGCAGCCAAGTGGTGAGGGGCGGCCAGAGGCTGATGGCGGCGAGGACGGCGACGAGCGGCACGAGGAACGGCGCGGTGGCGCGGGTCACGCGCTCGAACGGCAGCTCGGCCACCTTGGCGACGACGAACAGCACGATGCCGACCGGCGGCGTCAGCGTGCCGATCATCAGGTTGAGCACGAACACCACACCGAACTGAATCGGATCGATCCCCACCTGCATCGCCACCGGCACCAGGATGGGGATCAGGATCAGCATCGCCGCGATCGATTCCATGAAGCAGCCGACGATCAGCAGCAGCACGTTGACGATCAGCATAATGATCAGGGGATTGGTCGACCAGCCGATGATCGCCGTGCCGACCGCCTGCGGGAAGCGGCTCACCGACAGCGCCCAGCCGAACAGGACGGCGCACATGACGATCGATAGCACCACGCCTGTCGTCTCGATGGTGCTGAGGATCACCTGCGGCAGGTCCTTGAGCCTGAAGTCGCGATAAACGAACAGGCCGAGGATCAGCGCGTAGAGGGCGCAGACCGCCGCCGCCTCGGTCGGCGTAAAGACCCCCGACATCATCACGCCGATCAGCAGGACCGGTGCCATCAGCGCCCAGAACGCCCGGCGCAGCGCCACCCAGAACTCGCACAGCGTCGGAAACTTCTCCCGCGGCATGTCGCGCTTCGTGGCCATGCGCCACACCAGGATCATCATCGCCACTGCCATGAGGAGCCCGGGAATGACGCCGCCGATGAACAACCCGCCGACCGAAACCTCGGCCACCACGCCGTAGACGATCATCGGCAGGCTGGGCGGTATGATCGGCCCGATCGTCGCCGAGGCCGCAGTCACCGCAGCCGCCGTCTCCGCATCGTAGCCGGCGTCCTTCATCGCCTTGATCTCGACGGTGCCGAGGCCCGCCGCATCCGCCACCGCCGACCCGCTCATCCCGGCGAAAATCACGCTGCCGATGATGTTGGCGTGGCACAGCCCGCCGCGCCACCAGCCAACCATCACCTTGGCAAAGTTGAAGATGCGCTCGGTGATCCCGGCGCTGTTCATCAGATTGCCGGCCAGGATGAAGAACGGCGCCGCCAGCAATGGAAAGGAATTCGCCGCCTGCGCCACCTTCTGCGGGATGATGATGCCGGAGAAGCCGCCCCAATAGACGAAGGCCGCAGCAGCCAGCCCCATCGAGGCGAAGATCGGCACCCCGAGCAGCATGACGACCAGCCACCCGGCCAGAACGACGAGCATCATCTCGATCATGGCGTGCTGCCCGACGGGCCCGCCGGCGCCCCGGATCGGAGCTCCACCACCCGATCGCGGATCTCCGCCAGCGCGTACAGCATCACGATCGCCGCGCCGAGCGGCACCACCACATAGACCACCGCGTAGGGCAGACCGACGGTGATCAGCTGCATGTCGAGATTGCGTAGCGTCAGGCCCCAGCCGTGCCACACGAGAAGAATGCAAAGCAGGACGATCAGTCCCTGCGCGGCGATCGCCAGAAGCAGCCGCGGCGCGCGCGGCAGCAGCCCGGCGAAGTAAGTGATCGTGATATGCGAGCGCTTGCGCGAGCCCAAGCTCCAGGCCAACATCGCCACCCAGACAAAGGCGAGCCGCGCCAACTCCTCCGACCATACCAGCGGGTCATCGAGCACGTAGCGGAAGAAGATCTGCGCCAGCACGAGCGCGAAGATCAGCAGAAAGAGCCCGATCAGCAGCCAATCGGCCAGCCGCTCGAGGGACCGCACGACTGTGGTCATGTGAGAGTTTTTCGAGACGCCGCGGGCGGCCCCGGACTGCGCCGGGACCGCCTCAGGTCGGCGTTACCGGACCGCCTGGATGCGGTCCCAGGTGCCCTTGCCCCACTTCTCTTCGAATTTCTGCGGCACCACCGCCAACGTCGCCTTGCGGAACGACTCGGTGTCCGGCTGAATCACTGTCATCCCGGCGCTCTTGAAGGTGTCGACCAGCGACTGCTCGGCCTTGATGATCTCCTGGTTCTGCCAGGCGATGCCCTCGTCGAGCGCATCCTTGACGACCTTCTGATCGGCGGCCGAAAGGCCCTTCCAGAACGCCTCGTTGATGACGACAAGACGCGGCGTCATGATGTGGCCGGTCAGCACGAGGTACTTTTGCACCTCCTGGAATTTGCCGGACTGGATGGTCGGCAGCGGATTTTCCTGGCCATCCACCGCATTCTGGCTGAGCGCCAGATACAGCTCGCCGAAATTCATCGGCGTCGGCCGCGCGCCCCACGATTCCGCCATCGCCCGGAACACGTAGTTCTCCGGCACGCGTAGCTTGAAGCCGGCCATGTCGGCCGCCGTCTTCACCTCCTTGCGCGAGGTCGTGAGATGCCGGGTGCCGTAATAGGTGGTGCCGAGAATGCGCATGCCGCGCTTGTCGACGAGCTGCTTGTTCATCTCCTCGCCGATCGGCCCGTTGAGCGCCTTCACCATGTGGCTCGGATCGCGCCAGATATAAGGAGCCTCGACGATCGAGATCGACGGCACCCACTGCCCGAAATTGGCCGCGCCTTCGGTGACGATCTGTTGCACGCCGTTCGCCACCGCCTCGATCATGTCGCGCGAGCCGCCGAGTTGGCCGCCGGGAAATCCCTGCACTTCGAGGCGGCCGGCGCTCTTCTCCTTCACGGCGCGGCCCACCCGGTCGATCATCAGCACCGACGGGTGTTGACCGCCGACGACATCGCCCCAGCGGATCACCTTGGTCTGCGCGGCTGCATCCGGGCCCAGGCCAACCGAAACTACGAGCGCCGCGGCAAATAGCCCGCCGCGCCCCACTGCAACCAGTCTCGCTCGACAGTCTGTCATGACGTTTCCCCCTTCATTGCCGCCGCCGACGATTGGCCGAGGAGCGGCTAATTGGTCAATCATCTTCCTGCCGCCGCCGCCGGGCAAGCGCAAGCGGTCGGCAATCGACGGAAATTCGGCCGATCGCCCCGGCGCTCAGGCGGCAACGCGCGATAGGCCCCGCCACGCCTCGACGATAGCCCGCCGTTCCGCCTCGGATGCGGCGACAAGCGGCGCACGCACCGCAAGCCAGGTCGGGTCGCCCGAGATTTCCGCCATGATGGTCTTGAGAGTCGCCACGAACGGCCGACCGGCGAAGAGCTTCACCAGCCGCTCGATCTCGCGCTGGGACTTTGCGGTCTCCGCAGCGCCGCGGCGGTCGCACAAGGCGCGGATCAGCGCCGGGGCGACGTTGGACAGGCCGCAGATGGTGCCGGCGCCGCCTTCATTCAATGCCCGCACGAGCAGGGTTTCGTCGCCGACCAGAATCGCCAGGTCGGGCAGGTGAGCGCGGAAGCGCGCGAACGTCGCCCAGTCCAGCGAGCTATCCTTGATCCCGGCGATCGCCGGGCCGTAGCGCCGGCGCAACTCGGCCGCCGCCGCCGGGCTGATCGGCACCGCCGACATCGAAGGAATGTGATAGAGGAATATGCGGACCCCGGGATCGCCGGCCGCCTCGACGACATTCCCGACCGCGGCGACGACGCCCGCGTCGGCGACGTCCTTGAAATAGAACGGCGGCAGCAGCAACGTCGCGGCCACATCGCAGCGAACGGCGTGGCGCGTCAGCTCGACGGCGTCGGGGAGCGCCGTCGCTCCGGTACCGACCACGACGCGCTCAGGCGCGATCCCGGCGGCCAGCACCGCATCGAGCGCCGCGATGCGCTCGGCGACCGAGAATGACTGCCCTTCGCCGGTCGTGCCGAAGAGCGTGACGCCGTCGCAGCCCGCCATAAGCAGCGCGCGGCAGTGCTGCGCCAGCCTGGCGGCATCGATTTGTCCCGCGCCATCGATCGGCGTGAGCGTGGCAACCCAGAGACCGCGAACCCGATCGGCGTGCATTATTCCTCCGTTACGCTAAGCTGAAACTGTTTCAACGGCGACGCCGGCGCGCCAGCGATGGGATCGGTGCCGTACGCGCCATCCCACCGGCCAACGCCTCGAGTCCGAGGGCGCGGTTGCGCGCGGTAGCAATATGCCGCTCGAGCGCGGCGACGGCGCCGGCGACGTCGCGGCGCTTGATCGCGGCCATGACCGCCGCGTGCTCGGCCATCACCCGCCACAGGATGTCCGCCGCGATCGTGACGCGGTCGAGCCGGATCAACCGGATGCGGATGCTGTTGACGCGGTAGATCCTCGAGATCAGCTCGTTGCCGAGCGCGTCGACGATGGTGTCGTGGAAGCCCCAGTCGACCGCCTGGGCGCGCTCGAGCAGCGCCTCGCTGGTGCCGCGCTTGCCGTCGCGCAGCAGAGTCTGCAGCGCGTCGTCCAGCGCGGCGACCTCGGCGTCGGACGCGGTCTCGACGAAGCGGGCCACCGCTTCCTTCTCGATCGCTGCGCGGAGCTGGAACGCATTGCGCACCAGCTTCACGTCGACGGCGGCAATCTGCATGCCGCGCTGCGGCACGGTCACGATGAGGCCTTCCGCCTCGAGGCGTGGAATCAGCTCGCGGACCGCGCCAAGAGTCATGCCGGTGAGCGCCACCAGCTCCCGCTGGGTGACGAACTGGCCCGGCCGGATATTCTTCGCCAGCAGCTGACGCGTGAAGCTTTCATAGGCTTTCGCGCGCAGATTCATTCACGGGCTCCGCTGCTCCGCTCGGGATCGCGATCACCCGTCAGCTATAACACTAACATGTCAGTGTGTAAACCGGCGTTGAAGCCGGCGCCCGACTGTGACATGATCGCGCGCTAATAAAGCTTAGGTGGCCGTCGAGCGGAGAGGCGCGATGGCCGCCGCATTGGGGAGGAGACCCGACCATGACCAAGCGGACGAAATTCACCGGGATCACGCGCCGGCGCGTTCTTGAAAGCGGCACCGGGCTCGCCACCATGGCAGCCCTCGGCTTTCCGGCGATCGTCGAGACTGCCAACGCGCAAAGCAAATTCGACTGGAAGCGCTTCAAGGGCGAGAAGGTCGAGGTCTCGTTGACCAAAAGCCCGCGCGGCGACGTGCTGCAGGCCAACGAGAAGGAGTTCGAGGAGCTGACCGGAATGAAGGTCGGCTCGGAGCAGATCCCCGAGCAGCAGCATCGCCAGAAGGTCGTCATCGAGTTCACGTCGGGCCGGCCGTCCTTCGACGTGCTGACCATCTCGCTGCATGTGCAAAAGCGGCTCGTCGCCAAGGGAAAATGGATGGAGGACCTGCGCCCGTTCCTGGCCGATGCGTCGCTCACCGCGCCCGATTTCGATCTCTCCGACTTCGGCAAGGCCGGCCTCGACTATTCGACCCAGTCCGACGGGAGGCTCGATACCTTCCCGCTCAACATCGACTATTGGGTACTGTACTGGAACAAGGAGCTGTTCCAGCAGAAGGGCGTGCCCTATCCCAAAACGATGGACGAGATCGTGTCTGCCGCCGCGAAAATTCAGGATCCGGCGAAGGGCATCTACGGCTTCACCTCGCGCGGCCTCAAGAACGCCAATGTGCCGGTATGGACGAGCTGGTTGCTCGGCCAGGGCATGGAGACCGTCGACAGCAACGGCAAGATGCAGACCGACACGCCCCAGGCGATCTGGGCGGCCGAGCTTTACAAGAAGCTGAACAAGGACTACGCGGCGCCGGGCACGATCGGCTACAACTGGAACGAATGCCAGACGACATTCAGCCAGGGCCGCGCGGCCATGTGGCTCGACGGCATCGGCTTTGCGCCGCCGCTCGAGGACCCGACCAAGTCGCGCATCGTCGGCAAGGTCGGCTACGGCATCGTGCCGCCCGGACCGAAGGCGCAGCACTCGGCGATGTTCGGCGACGGCATCGGCATCGCCGCCGGCAGCAAGAAGAAGGGCCAAGCCTATTTCTACTGCCAGTGGGCGACCAACAAGCTCAACCAATACCGCCTGCTGCAGACCGGCTCGGGGGCACCGCCGCGCAATTCGCCGTACCAGAACCCGGAAATCCTGGCGAAGTCGAAGTTCGGCAAGGAGTGGTTCGACTGCATGCTGGGCTCGGCCAAGATCAGCCGGCCGGGACTGCCGGTGATCGTTCCGGTCACCGAGTTCCGCGACGTCTTCGGCGTGGCACTGACCAACATGATCGGCGGCGCCGACCCGGCGAGCGAGCTGCGCAAGGCGACCGAGCAGTTCAAGCCGATCCTCGACAAAAGCGAAACCGGCTGAGGCGATGGCCGGCGCCTCCGCGACTGCGGCCGCGCCGTCAGTTCCCGTCGTCGCGGGACCGGCGGCGGGCCGCGGCTACAAGCGCCGGTACTGGCCCTTCGCGCTGCCTGCCACCATCGTCATCGTGGCGGTGATCGTCTTTCCGTGGGTGTTCACGCTCTACATGTCCGCGCACGAGTGGCGCATCGGCAGCGCGCGCGAGTATGTCGGCTTCGACAATTTCCTGCGCCTGGCGGCCGACCAGCGTTTCATCGAGTCGATCTGGCACACCTTCTACTTCACGGCGCTCGCCGTCGTGCTGCCGATCATCTTCGGCACCGCGGCGGCCATAGTTTTCCACCGGAAGTTTCCCTTCCGCGGCGTGCTGCGGGCGACCTTCGTCATGCCGATGATGGCGACGCCCGTCGCCGTCGCGCTGGTGTGGACGATGATGTTCCACCCGCAGCTCGGCGTGCTCAACTACCTGCTGACCTCGATCGGATTGCCGCCGCAGAGCTGGGTCTATTCCGTCGAGACGGTGATCCCGACGCTCGTGCTGGTCGAGGTCTGGCACTGGACTCCGCTCGTGATGCTGATCGTGCTCGGCGGGCTGGCGGCGCTGCCGACCGAGCCCTATGAGGCGGCGCACATCGACGGCGCCAATGCCTGGCACGCCTTCCGCCACATCACGCTGCCGCTGGTGTGGCCGTTCATCATGGTGGCGATCATCATCCGCACGATCGACGCGCTGAAGGCGTTCGATACGATCTTCGTCATCACCCAGGGCGGGCCGGGAACGGCCTCCGAGACGATCAACCTTTTCCTCTATCTGCAGGCCTTCGCCTTCTACAACATGGGCTACGCGTCGGCCGTGGTCGTCGTGTTCTTCGCCATTATCGTCGTGCTCTCGCTGCTCCTGCTCCACACCCGCCAAAGGTCCAAGTGGATATGAGCGCGCGGCGCCTCAAGGACCTTGCCGGCCGCATCGGCTTCGGGCTGTCGGTCTTCGTGCTCGTCTCGCCCGCGGTTCTCGTCTTCCTGTGGATGGCCTCGCTTGCCCTCAAGAACGAGGTCGACAACATGGCCTACCCGCCGGTGTTCGTGCCGAATCCGCCGACGCTCGCCAACGTCACCCAGGTGTTCGAGCAAAACAACTTCCTGCAATACACGATCAACAGCGTCATCGTGTCGGGCCTCGCCACGCTGATCGCCATCGCCGTCGGCGTGCCCGCGGGCTACGGCATCGCCAAGGCGCGCGCGATGCGCTTCGCCGTGCTGATCCTCATCGCGCGCATGACGCCTGGGCTCTCCTACCTCATTCCGCTGTTCATCCTCTTCCAGTGGCTCGGGCTGACCGGCACGCTGTGGCCGATCGTGATCACGCACCTGGTCATCACCGCCCCGATCGTCGTGTGGGTGATGATCGGCTTCTTCGAGAGCCTGCCGCATGAGCTCGAGGAAGCCGCGCTGGTCGACGGCTGCACACTGTGGCAGGGCTTCCGCTACATCGCGCTGCCGCTGGCGCGGCCGGGAATCGCGGTGGGCGCCGTGCTCTCGTTCATCTTCTCGTGGAACAATTTCGTCTTCAGCGCGGTGCTCGCCGGCCGCGAGACGCGCACGCTGCCCGTCGCCATCTACAACGTGCTGACCTTCGAGCAGGTGTCGTGGGGGCCGCTCGCCGCGGCCGCGCTCCTGGTCACGGCGCCGGTGCTGATCCTCACCAGTTTCGTGCAGAAAGAGATCGTCGCCGGACTGACGGCGGGCGGGGTCAAGGGCGGCTGACGCATCGCTGCACTCAGCGGGTTCCAAATCGCGCATTCGCCGCGGAATTGGCACGGAAGGTCGTCACTCCCAGACGGCAAACGCCATGCCTGAGCCGGTTCCCGCGTCGGAACGGTAGAACGGCGCGTAGTCGATGTCGAGCAAGCTCGTCCGTCGGATCAGGAGCGGCAGACGACGTTGAGCAGCGCCTGATGCCCTTCTCTTACGGCCGCAACCGCCCGCGCCAGGGTGGCAGGCAACGCGGCGGGCTGCTCGACCCGTTCGCCGAACCCGCCTTGGGCTTCGATCAGCTTCTCGTAAGCCGGGCACGGGCGGAGGTCGGCGAGCAGACGGCCGCGCTCCTGCGCCGCGGCGCCCTGTCCGTACATGGTGAGGGTCGCGTTCCGCACGGCGCCCCACAACGCATTGTTGAAGACGATGGTGAGGATCGGCAGGCGATGCGCGTCGGCCACCCAATGGCACGCGGTCGGGTTGGCGAACATGTATGAGCCATCGCCGATCGTCGCGATCACCAGCCGCTCCGGCGCCGCGAGCTTGGCGCCGAGCGCGGCGCAGATCGACCAGCCGAGTCCGCCGGCGGGGCTGAGGCCGAAATAGCTGCCGGGCCGCTCGAAGGCACAGTGCTCGAGCCGCAGGTGATATTCGTTGAAAACCAGCGTGTCGTCATCCTTGACCGCGGCGAGGCAGCGGCTGATCCAGGCTGGCGTGATCTCCGGCTCGCGGCCCGCGCTCTCCGCCTCGGCCGCCCAGCCGGCGCGCAGCTTCGCCGATTGCGCGGCGAGCCGGCGGCGCCGCTCCGCGACAGCCGGTGCGGTCTGCGCGCCCCGCCGCTCAAGGGCGTCGGCGATGGCGGCGAGAGACAGCGCCGGATCGGCGGCAATCGACAAATCGCTCGGGAAGCTGCGGATCGGATAGCGGGCGAAAATCGGATCGTCGGCGATGTGGACGATTCGCGCGCCTGCGGGCGGCGCCTCGAGACTGGGAAACCACGGCACATCGCTGTCGAGCACGACGACGATATCGGCCTCGGCAAGCAGCGGCCGCGGCGCGTAGCCGAGATGCATCGGATGGCTTGCCGGCAGGCACATATAGCGCGGATTGAACGTCACCACCGGCACGGCGAAGCGCTCGGCGAGCTGCGCCAAAGCAGCCACTGCGCCGGCCGATCGACCGACCCCCGCGGCGATCACCAGCGGCATGCGCGCGGCGGCGATCCAGCCGGCGACCGTCTCGACGGCATCGGGATTCGGCGCGGCGGGCGCCGGCACCGCCCACGCCCGGACCGCGCGGCCGGCGTCGACGGCCGGCGCGGCCAAGACCTCACGCGGCAAGGTCAGATATACGGGGCCGCGCGGCGCCGTCATCGCCACCTCGAGCGCCCGCGTCACCACGTCGCTCGCCCGCTCGCCGGCATGCAGCTCGTGGTCCCACTTCACGCATTCGCGCACCATGCCCGCCTGATCGAACATCTCCTGCGCCCAATGAATCGGACGGTTGCGCGTGCCGGCCGGGCCATCCTCGGTGATCGGCGTGCGGCCGGCGGTGAACAGCAGCGGGATGTCGTCGCGATAGGCGTTGATCAGCGCGCAGATGCCGTTGGCGGTGCCGACATTGACGTGCAGCATGACCGCCTGGGGCCGGCCGGTGACGACGTAATAGCCGTGCGCCATACCGACGGCGACGTGCTCGTGCGGCACGAGCAGCGGCCGCGGCACGCCGGGACTGTCGGCGCCGGCCCGCGCAAACGCCTCGATGATCGGCGGGAAGTCGGTACCCGCATTGGCGAACAGGTAGTCGATCCCGCACGCCTTCAAGGCCGCGAGATAGGTCTCGGCGGTCAGCGCGACTTGCGACGGAGAGGTGGCGGTGGCCGGTGCGGTGCGCATGCGGGAGCCTGCAAATCAAGCCAGAATCTCGGGCAAGATTGCAGCAGGATGCCGAACAAAGCAGCAAATGAATTTGCTCAACGGTTGCCCGGCGAGCGGCTGGGATTTTCGGCGCCGACCTGCGAGACTGGGTCGCGGACGGCTCTGGGCCGCATGCACGCCGCGACAATGGCTTGAGGAGAATTCTCGAAGCGCAATTTCAAGGCCACCCAATTGATCAGAGGGAGGACTCATCATGAAGATTCACGACCTGACGCGCCTGCTGCTGAGCATTCCGCTGGCGGCCCTGGCGATCGCGGCGGCATGTGTTCAGGATGCGTCGGCGCAGGAAGACCTGGCCAAGAACTTCCCCAACAAACCGATTCGCCTGATCGTCGGCTTTGCCGCGGGCGGCGGCAACGACATTCTGGCGCGGCTGGTCGGCCAAAAAATGTCCGAAGGTCTCGGCCAGCCGGTGATCATCGAGAACAAGCCCGGCGCCGGCGCGATCATCGCCACGGAGTACGTGGCGAAGACGCCGCCCGACGGCTACACGCTGCTGATCGGGGCGAGCGGCGCCATGGCCATCAACCCGGCCGTCTACGCCAATCTCCGCTACGCGACGCTGCGCGATTTCGTGCCGGTGTCGATGCTTGCGTCTTTTCCACTGATCCTGGTCGTGAACCCCGCGCTGCCGATCCGATCGGTGCAGGACCTCGTGACCTACGCCAAGGCAAACCCGGCCAAGGCCAATTACGGCGGTTCCTCGACGGCATTCCAACTGGCGACCGAGCTGTTTAAAATAAAGACGGGCGCGCCGTTGGAACATATCGCCTATAAGAGCAGCAACGAGTCCGTCGCCGCCGTCATCTCGGGCGAGGTGCTGATGACGATTGCCGACACACCGCCGGTGTCGGGCCAGCTCAAGGGCGGTCAAGTGCGCGGGCTCGCCGTCACTTCGGCCAAGCGCATGTCGGAATTCCCCGATCTCCCGACGATGGCCGAGGCCGGCGTCCCGGACGTCGAGATCGGCCTGTGGAGCGGCATCTTCGCGCCGGCGGGCACCCCTTCCGCGATCGTCAGGAAACTGCAGGACGAGATCATCCGCTCGCTCGGACTTCCCGACATTCGCCAACGGATGCAAGCTCTCGGGGTCGATCCCGTCGGCAATAGCTCGGCCGAGTTCGCCCGCGTCATCGCGGCGGACATCGACCGCTGGACCGCCGTGGCCAAGGCCGGCAACATCAAGATCGAGTAGCCGGCAGGCCGGCATCACCCCCTGGCACGGAACCGCAACCGCGGCGGCAAAGCCGAAGCGCGCGCCGAACAAGGAAGCCCGATGCGCAATTCGGCAATGCCAGCAGACCCGCGTGACCACGCCGTGCATCGGGCCGGGGTCCGGCGATGACCGTCCCCGGCCACGACGCCGGCCGCAGCGGCCCGCACCACATCATCGTCGTCGGCGGTGGCGCCGGCGGGCTGGAGCTCGCCACCCGCCTCGGCGATCGGCTCGGGCGCAGCGGACGGGCGCAGGTGACGCTGATCGACAAAGCGCGTGTCCATCTGTGGAAGCCGCTGCTGCACGAGATCGCGGCCGGCAGCATGGATCTCGGCCATCACGAACTCGACTACCTGGCGCAGTCCCATTGGCATCATTTTCGCTACCGCATCGGCGAGATGATCGGGCTCGATCGCGCACGCCAGGAGGTGCATGTCGCGCCGGCCGTGGACGACGACGGAACGGAAGTGACGCAACGCCGCTCCTTCCGCTACGACACCCTGGTCATCGCGGTCGGCAGCCGGACCAATGATTTCGGCACCCCGGGCGTCAGGCAGCATGCACTGCGGATCGACACCCCGGACGACGCGGCGCGCGTCCACCGGCGACTGGTCAATGCCCTGATCCGCGCGCACGCGCAGCCCGAGCCGTTGCGTCCCGAGCAGTTGCAGGTGGCGATCATCGGCGCCGGCGCCACCGGCGTCGAGCTGGCGGCCGAGCTGCACAACACGACACGTCAGCTTGTCGCCTTTGGCCTCGATCGCATCGATCCGGACAAGGACATCCGATTGCATCTGATCGAAGCGGCCGACCGGATTCTGCCGGCATTGCCGCAACGCCTGTCAGATGCGGCGGCGGGCCTGCTGCAAAAGCTGGGGGTAGATGTGCATGCTGCCGCGCGCGTCGCCGAGGTGATGCCCAACGGCCTGCGGCTTGCCGGCGGCCAGACGATCGCCGCGGAGCTGGTGGTCTGGGCGGCCGGGGTCATCGCGCCCGATTTTCTCGGCGCTCTGGACGGACTCGAGGTCAACCGGATCAACCAGTTGGTGGTCAAGCCGACGCTGGAAACGACGCGTGACGGCAACATCTTCGCTCTCGGTGATTGCGCGTCCTGCCCCTGGCTGGGCAAGGACAAGACCGTGCCGCCGCGCGCGCAGGCGGCGCATCAGCAGGCGTCGCATCTGTTCAAGCAGATCAGGTGGCGGCTGGCCGCCAAGCCCTTGCAGCCCTTCCGCTACCGCGATTTCGGCTCGCTGGTGTCGCTCGGCGAATACAGCACGGTCGGCAATCTGATGGGCTTCCTGGCCGGCCGCAGCTTGCTGATCGAAGGCTATTTCGCGCGGCTGATGTATCTGTCGCTCCACCTCATGCACGACTACGCGCTGCACGGCTTCGTCAAGGTCTTTCTCGACACGCTGGTTCGCATCATCACCCGCCGCACCGAGCCGCACGTGAAGCTCCACTGATCGGCGGCGCGGCGCACCCGAAGGCGCCGCCGCGGCGCCGCCGTCGACCCGTCTCAGGTCATCCGCGCCCGACGAAGGGCATCTTCGACGCCATGACCGTCAGGAACAGGACGTTGGCATCGAGCGGCAGGCTGGCCATGTGCACCACTGCGCGTGCCACGTTCTGCACGTCCATCGTCGGCTCGACCGCCATCGACCCGTTGGCTTGCGGAACGCCCTTCTTCATTCTCTCGGTCATCTCGGTCGCGGCATTGCCGATGTCGATCTGGCCGCAGGCGATGTCGTATTTCCGGCCGTCCAAGAAGGTCGATTTGGTCAGGCCGGTGATCGCATGCTTGGTCGCCGTGTAGGGCGCGGAGTTCGGCCTCGGCGCGTGCGCAGATATCGAGCCGTTGTTGATGATGCGCCCGCCACGCGGCTGCTGGCTCTTCATGATCTTGATCGCTTCCTGCGTACACAGGAACGGGCCGGTCAAGTTGGTGTCGACGACCGCCTTCCATTGTTCGTAGGTAAGATCCTCCATCGGTACGGGCGGCGCGCCGATTCCGGCGTTGTTGAACAACAGGTCGAGCCGACCGAACGCCTCCTTCGTCTTGGCGAAGAGGGCCCGGACCGACGCCGGGTCGCCGACATCGGTGGGAACCGCCAGCGCTCGCGAGCCGGATGATTTACCTTCCTTGGCCGCTGCCTCCAGGGCGTCCTTGCGGCGTCCAGCGAGGACGACCGAGTAGCCGGCCTGCATCAGGGCGAGGGCGACGCTCTTGCCGATGCCGCTTCCCGCGCCCGTAACGACGGCGAACTTTTCAGACACGCTCATTTTGCAGATTTCCTCCTTGGCAGACCGGAGTCCCGATTAAGGGATGTCAGTATTCCGTACATGCTATGGATATGCGTTTGCAGCCGCGCCGTCGAGCCGAGAAATCACGCGGTGTCGTATGATGGCTGCGGCAGCTTGGCCAAACCGCAACAACTCAAGGAATCCAGAGGCAACATGGCGGATGTGATCATCGTCGGTGGTGGCATCAGCGGGACCGCGGCCGCCTATGAGCTGGCCCGCGCCGGCGCCAAGGTAACGCTGTTCGAGAAGGGCCGGCTGGCCGGCATGGCCTCAGGCTGGACCTTGGGCGGCGTGCGCCAGTCGGGACGGCATCCGGCCGAGCTGCCGCTGGCGCGCGCCGCGGTCGCCACCTGGGCGACGCTCGGCGAAGAGCTCGGCGCCGACGTCGAATACCGCCGCAACGGCAATCTGCGCCTGGCGCGCACGCCCGACGAGGTCGAGGTGATCCGCGCGCTGGTCCGGGATCAGAAGGCGGCGGCTCTCGATATCGAGTTCCTGCCGGACAACCGGGCCGTCCGCGGCGTTGCGCCGGCCCTTTCCGAGCGCATCCTGGCGGCCTCGTTCTGCGCCAGCGATGGCCACGCCAACCCGGAAGCCGCCGTGCATGCCTTTGCCGCCGCCGCGCGGCGCTGTGGCGCCGACATCCGCGCCGGCGTTCGCGTCGAGCGCGTGGCCGTCGCCGGTGGCCGCGTGCGCGGCGTCGACACCGCCGAAGGGACGGTTGCCGCCGATATCGTCGTCATCGCCGCCGGCGTGCATGCGAACGAGCTGCTGTCGCCGCTCGGCCTTAAGGTGCCGATGACGGTGCCGCTCGTCGACGTGATCCAGACCGAGCCGCTGCCGCCTCTGCTCGCCCCCGTGCTCGGCGTCGCCAATGCCGACTGCGCCGGGCGGCAGGAGGCATCCGGGCGCCTCCGCTTCACCGGCGGCCTCGGCCAGTTGCATCGCGATGTCGCCGCGTGGCAGCCCGCCGAGCTGCAGCCGACGGCGGGCGCGCTGAGCGAGGTGATCGGCCTTGTCTCGTCCATATTGCCGGCGTTCGGCGCGGCGCGCGTGACTCGCGTCTGGGGCGGCCTGATCGATCTCACGCCCGACGCGCTGCCGGTGATCGAGCGCGCATCGGAGGTCGAAGGCCTCGTGCTTGCCTGCGGCTTTTCGGGCCATGGCTTCTGCCTCGGCCCGGTTACCGGCAAGCTCATCGCCGATCTCGCATTGGGCTGTCCGCCGCGTCTGCCGCTCGACGCGTTCCGTCGCGCACGATTCGCCGGCACGCATGCACGCGGAGACCTCGCGCTGCACGGATGAGCCGCTGCCAACGCCTGCCGCACGGCTTTGCACGCACTTTCCGCGTGGCTATAGTCGGCGTCGCGTGCCCGCGCGGGCGCGGGCGCGCCAGGAGGGGGAGCTTCGCGCATGCTTTCGCCACAAGGTCGCGTCGTGCTCATCACCGGTGCCAATCGCGGTATCGGCCGCGCGATCGCCGAGACGCTGTTCGCACGCGGCTACACGCTGAGCCTCGGCGCGCGCGAGCCGGACAAGCTGGCGCGCGATTTCCGGCTGGGATCAGGCGCGCGTCGCCTGCCACCGCTTCGACGCCCTCGACCGCGCCACGCATCGCGCCTGGGTGGCGGCGACGCTCGCGCGCTGCGGCCGCATCGACGCGCTGGTCAACAACGCCGGCAGCATGTCGCCGGTGACCATCGAGGATGACGACGAGGCGGCGATCGATCGCCTGTGGGCGGTCAACGTCAAGGCGCCCTTGTCGATGATCCGGCTGTGCCTGCCGCATTTGCGCAAATCGGGCGCCGGGCGCGTGCTCAACGTATCGTCGCTCTCCGGCAAGCGCGTGCGCAACGATCACGTCGGCTACGCGATGAGCAAGTTCGCGCTGACGGCGCTCACCCACGCGACGCGTCGGCTCGGCTGGGAGGACGGCGTGCGGGCGACGGCCCTGTGCCCGAGCTTCGTGCGCACCGACATGACCGCCGCCGCAACCAAGATCAGGCGCGAAGAGATGATCGACCCGCGCGATCTGGCCGAGCTGGCGGCGACCGTCATCGCCCTGCCCAACACGGCGTCGGTCGCTGAGCTCTTGGTCAACTGCCGGCTCGAGGACATGCTGTAGGCGGGGCGGACGGCGCGGACGCTGGCCGCCGAGTCCGGTTGCACGGGCCCGCCGCATAGTTCAAGAATAGGCATGGTCGCGCGCCGCCTTGCGCGCCTACCGCACAAAAATCGCGTCAACAGAGAGAGGCTCGAATGCAGATGAATCGGTTCCTGGGCGTCGCGTTGGCCGCGCTCGGCATTGCCGGCCTGGCTACCGACGCCGCCGCACAGAAGAAGACGGTGGTGGTCGGCATGGCCTCGGCGGATGCCGGGCGGCTCGATCCCCATTTGTCGGCAACGACCCCGGACAAGGCGCTAATGTATTGGATGTTCAATGGCTTGGTACGCATCCAGCCGGGCCGTGCCAGTCCCGAGTTCATCGAGCCCGATCTGGCCGAGAGCTGGACGTCGACGGCCGACCGCCGGGAGTGGGTGTTCACCCTCCGGCACGGCGTGCAATGCCATCATGGCTTCGGCGAGCTGACCGCGGCCGACGTGGTCTATTCGCTGCAGCGGGCCGGCGATGCCAAGCGCTCCAGCTTCTCGGCCGACTTCGCCTCCTTCGACAAGGTCGAGGCGCTCGATCCCTACAAGGTCAAGATCACCCTCAAGTCGCCGATCCCCAGCCTGCTCGGCGTGCTGACCAACTATCACGGCGGCAACATCGTCTGCAAAAAAGCCGCCGAGGAAATGGGCGAGAACTTCCCGAAGCGGCCGATCGGCACCGGGCCCTTCATGTTCGCCGAATACCAGCCACAGCAATTCGTGCGCCTGGTGGCGAACAAGGCCTATTTCCGCGGCGCGCCGCAGATCGAGCAGGTGACCTACCGCTACATTCCGTCGGATGCGAGCCGCGATCTCGCCTTCCAGTCGGGCGAAGTCGACATGATCTACGGCCGCCAGGACGAGGCGTGGGCCACGCGCATCAAACAGGTGCCGGGTACCGTCGTCTCGGTGATGGAGCCCGGCGAGATGTCGGTGCTCAGCCTCAACATGAAGTCGAAGCCGCTCGACGACATCCGCGTGCGTCGCGCCTTCGCGCACGCCATCGACCGCAAGGCGATGGTCGAGTTCCGCGGCGCGCTCGCCACCCGCGCCTCGTACTCGGTGGTGCCCGAGGGCTATCTCGGCTTTAGCCGCGACGTGCCGACGCCGGAGTTCAACATCGCCAAGGCCAAGCAGCTGCTCGCCGAAGCGGGCTACAAGGACGGCGTGACGATCAAGGCGATCCATACGACGCTGCCGGGAATGCTCTCCACCATCGAGGCGGCACAGGCGCATCTGCGCAAGGCGGGCATCAATCTTCAGATCGAACCCGTCGAGCATGCGACATTCCACGCCCAGATCCGCAAGGACCTGTCCCAGGTCGTCCACTACGCGGCGGCGCGCTTCCCGGTGGCCGACGTTTATCTTACCCAGTTCTTCCACTCGCGCAGCATCGTCAACACGCCGACGGCGGTGACTAACTTCTCGCATTGCGACGTGGCGGACCAGGAAATCGACGCGGCACGCGTCGAAGCCGATCCCGCCAAGCAGAAGGAGCTGTGGAAGCAGGCTCAGGTCAAGATCATGGAAGCCGTCTGCGGCGTGCCGATCTACGAGGCGCTGCAACTCTGGGCATGGAAGGACAGCCTCGACCTCGGCTACCAAGTGGTCGGCTCGCTGAACCTGGGCCCGCCGATCACCGAGAAGGCGCGGTTCACGCGCTGAGGCAGGCGACCGGCGGCCGGCGTCGGCGGGCGATCCGCCGGCGTCGGCGCGGTCGCGATTGCGGCCGACCGGCCATGCGGACCTTGATTGGAGCGCCATGTACGCGTTCATCGTGAAGCGCCTGCTATTCGCGATCTTCACGCTGTTCGCGGTCCTGACGTTTGTCTTCATCATCGTCCGCATCGTCCCCGGCGATCCGGCGCAGGTGATTCTCGGCGATCAGGCGAGCCGCGAGGCGATCCTGGCGCTGCGCCAGCGGCTCGGGCTTGACCGGCCGATCCTCGTCCAATACGCGACGTTCCTTGCCGGGGCGCTGCGCGGCGACTGGGGCGTGTCGATGGTCACCGGCAGCCCGGTGCTCGAGGAGGTCGTCAAGGTACTGCCCTATACCATCGAGCTGACGCTCGCCGCCCTGGCGATCGGGATCGTCTTCGGTCTGCCGCTCGGCACCTGGGCGGCGGTGCGCCGCAATCAGCTTCCAGACTACCTGACCCGCATCGGCTCGCTGCTCGGCCTGTCGTTTCCGGCCTTCGTATCGGCCGTTCTGCTGCTGCTCGTTTTCGCCATTCAGCTGCGCTGGTTTCCGGTGATCAGCTCGTCGACCGGCGAGGGCCAGCGGCTGCGCGGCCTGGCGCTGCCGGCGATCAATCTCGGCCTGATCATGGCCGCCTATATCACCCGCGTGACGCGCTCGTCGATGCTCGAGGTTCTGGGTCAGGATTATGTGCGCACTGCGCGGGCCAAGGGCGTACC
>JACQDQ010000521.1 GCA_016201015.1 Pseudomonadota bacterium
TCGTCGACGAAGGCCGGCTCGAAATAGGTGAGCTTGTCCTGGGCCATGCCGATCAGCGGCGTCGCGATCGATTGATGGGCGCCGCCTTCCGGCGCGAGGGTGATGCCGGACGGCGTGCCGGCGACCATGAAGCGCGCGTCCTGATAGCAGGCGTAGTTCAGCGCATCGAGGCCCCGTTCGATGAACGGATCGTAGAGCGTGCCGATCGGCAGCAGGCGTGCGCCGAAGAGCGGGCCGGAAAGACCGAGCGCGGCGAGCAGCAGGAAGAGATTGTTCTCGGCGATGCCGAGCTCGATGTGCTGACCGCCCTGACCCATCGCCCAGATCTGCGCCGAGACCACCTTCTCCTCGCGAAACACGTCCTTATGACCACGCCGGTCGAAAAGCTGGCGGCGATTCACCCAGCCGCCCAGATTGGTCGACACGGTAACGTCGGGCGAGGTGGTGACGATTCGCGCAGCGAGCTCGCTCGTGCCGCCGGCGAGGTCAAACAGGATGCGGCCGAAGCCTTCCTGCGTCGAAGTTCCGCGATCCGATTTGGGAACCGGAAAATCGTCCGGTATGGGGATCTTGGGCACCACGAAATTGCGCGGATATTTCGTCGCGAACGGAACCGCATCGAGAAAGCGCTGCATTTCGGTCTCTGCCAGGTCGAGGCCGGCGAATCGGTCCCACTCCTGGCCTTCTGGAATGTCGAGCGAGCGACGGAATGCCGCCATCTGCTCCACACTCATCAGGCCCGCATGGTTGTCCTTGTGGCCCGCAAAGGGCAGGCCAAAGCCCTTTATGGTGTAGGCGATGAAGCAGGTGGGTCGATCATCGCCGTCGGCCGCGGCGAAGGCCTCGAGCAAGGCGCGCAGATCGTGGCCGGCAAGATTGGTCATCAGGCGATGCAGCGCATCGTCGTCGTTGTATTGGGCCAGCAGCTCGCGAACGCCCGGTTCATTGCCGATGTCGGCAAGCAAGCGCTGGCGCCAGGCGCCCTTGTAGGTAAGCGCCGAATAGAGGTCGTTTGGGCAGTCATCGATCCATTTGTGCAGCGCCGCGCCGCCGGGCCGCTTGAACGCGGCTTCGAGCCGTGCGCCGTATTTGAGCATCACGACTTTCCAGCCGATGCCCTCAAAGACGCTGATGATGCGTTGAAACAGATGATCGGAGACGACGCTGTCCAGGCTCTGGCGGTTGTAGTCAATCACCCACCATAGGTTACGGACATTGTGCTTCCAGCCTTCGAGCAAGGCCTCGAAGACGTTGCCCTCGTCGAATTCGGCATCGCCGACAAGCGCGACCAACCGCCCCTCCGGCACGGTGGTCGGCGCAAGCTGCTTGAGGCGGATATAGTCCTGCACCAGCGAGGCAAATAAAGTGACGGCGACGCCGAGACCGACGGAGCCGGTCGAGAAATCGACATCGTCGCTGTCCTTGGTGCGCGATGGATAGGACTGCGTCCCGCCATAGGCGCGGAAGCGTTCGAGTTGGTCGCGCGTCTGGTGGCCGAGGAGATACTGGATGGCATGGAAGACGGGGCTTGCATGCGGCTTGACCGCCACGCGGTCATAGGGGCGCAGCGCATGGAAATAGAGCGCCGTCATCAGGGTAACGAGCGAGGCGCTCGAGGCCTGGTGGCCGCCCACCTTCAGGCCATCGCGCTTATCGCGCAGGTGGTTGGCGTTGTGGATCATCCAGCTCGACAGCCACAGCACCTTGCGCTCGAGCTGTTCAAGATATCGCAGCGTCTGCGGTGAAATCGCCGACGACGCGGGCAAGGCGAGCACCGCCGCTGGGGCAGACATACAGAGCGTCCTCCGGGCCGACTGACGATGCGCACGCGGCACCGCCACCGGGTTGGTACCGCAGCGAGGAATTCTATGTCAAAGCGTCGGCATCGTTGTTGCGAATCTTGTGCTCTATGCTTTAGTATGAGCAATTAACCACCATATTTACGCGAATTCAAGGATGAATGTTTCTCAAATGGTGCTCGACGCGATCGATCGTCGCATTCTCGGCGTGCTGCAGGAGAATGCCCGGGTCAGCAACGTTGGGCTCGCGGCGCGCGCCGGGCTATCGCCGTCGCCGTGCTGGCGGCGAGTCAAGGAACTCGAGGGGAACGGCGTCATCTTGAACTACGTCACTCTGCTCAATCCCGCTCGGGTCGGTCTGCCGGTGAGCGTCTTCGTCAGCGTCACGCTGGAAAAGCAGATCGAGGCCAATCTCGAAGTCTTCGAATCGGCCATCCTCAAGCGGCCGGAAGTGATGGAGTGCTATCTGATGACCGGCGACGCCGACTATCTGCTGCGCGTGGTGACGTCGGATTTGACGGGGTACGAGCGCTTCCTCATGGAGCACCTCACCCGCATCTCCGGCGTGGCCAGCATCAAGTCGAGCTTTGCATTGAAGCAGGTCAAGTATCGCACGGCGCTGCCGCTCGACGGTGCCGGTCCGTTGAGCTAAGAACGTCGGCGATTGTCATCGGGAAGCTGCTGACGAATGCATTCCGTCGAGATCGATGGCGTTGCGCTGGAGTGTCAGCGCATCGCCGCGACGCGAGACAACGTCGGATCGACGCTCGTCTTTCTGCACGAAGGACTCGGCAGCGTCGCATTGTGGAAGCGGTTTCCCGCGGCCGTCGCGGCGGCCACCGGCTGCGCCGCTCTGATTTACAGCCGTCGTGGCTATGGCTGGTCGGCGCCGCGGGCCGAGCCATTTGACGCGGACTACATGCATCGCGAGGCGGTGACTGTGCTGCCGCGGCTGTTCGATCGCATGGGTATCACGCACCCAGTGCTGGTTGGGCACAGCGACGGCGCGTCGATCGCGATTATCTACGCCGGCAGCCGCTGCGGACCTGTCGGCGGCCTTGTGCTGATGGCGCCACATGTCTTCGTCGAGGATGCTACGGTCGCCAGCATCGCGCAGGCGAAGACCACGTATCTCACGTCCGATCTCCGGCAGCGGTTCGCACGCTATCACCGCGATCCCGACCACAGCTTCTGGGGTTGGAATGACGTGTGGCTTGCCCCCGCGTTTCGCCGCTGGAACATCGAGGCTTACGTACCGGCCATCACCGTGCCGATGTTGGTGATCCAAGGCCTGGACGATCAATACGGCACCGCTGCGCAGTACCAAGCGATCCAGCGCCTCGCATGCGCGCCTTGCGAGGTTCACGCGCTGCCCGACTGCCGCCATTCACCGCATGTCGACCATCCGAAGGCCACGGAGGACATGATCGCAGGGTTCATCCGGCGTTTGACGGATGCGGCGGCGGTTCAGGCTCTCTAAGCAGAGAAGCGATTTGTCGATGCCGGCGGCCCGCGCCCGCGTTAATTTCAGCTGGCCAGGTACCGCCGTAACGAGCAAGAGAGGAGGGCCTGTCGCTGCAAGCCTATCTGTGGGTCGCTCTCGGCAGCGCGCTTGGCGGGGCGGCGCGTTATTGGTGCACGGGCGTGGTGGCGCAAAGCATTGGTGCGGCGTTTCCATGGGGCACGATCCTCGTCAATGTCAGCGGATCGTTCGTGATCGGCTTTGTCGCAACACTAACCGGACCCGACGGCCGCCTTCTGATCGGGACGACCGCGCGCCAGTTCGTCATGGTCGGGCTGTGCGGTGGCTATACGACGTTTTCTTCGTTCAGCCTAGAGACATTCGATCTGATTCGTGACGGAGAATGGCTGCGTGCCGGGAGCAACGTTGTGCTGTCGATTGTGCTCTGCCTGATCGCGGTGTGGATCGGACATATCTCCGCATCGACGCTCAATCGGCTGAAGGGGACTAGGATATGAGAATACCCCGCAGCGGCGCGCTGCTCCGCGTCTTTGTCGGCGAGAACGATCGCCACCGGCTGCGGGTTCGTCGCACTCGAGAAGGCGCAGGTGCTGCAGTACGGCGACGGCCACATGGGCTGATCGCCGTTCGTCGAGCTCGGCCCGACGATATGGCGTGACTGCGGCGGGCGAGATAATGTCCGACGGCCACGCCGCAATTTCTGGCGACGCGGGCCACGATCGTACAACGCAACGAGGAGAACACCATGAGCATCACCCGCCATCAGGTCGGCCCGCGCATGAGCCAGGCCGTCGTGCACGGCGACACCGTCTACCTCGCCGGACAGGTCGCCGACGACCCGTCGGCCGGCGTCAAAGGCCAGACCGAGCAGGTTCTGCGCAAGATTGACACCTTGCTGAAGACGACGGGTAGCGACAAGACGAAGCTTCTTTCCGCAACGATCTGGATCACCGATATGCGTAGTTTCGCCGACATGAATGCGGCCTGGGACGCCTGGGTGGCACCTGGCCATACGCCGGCGCGCGCGACCGTGCAGGCGGCGTTGGCAAGTCCGCAATATCTGGTCGAGATAGGTATTGTCGCGGCGCGCGACTAGGCGTGGTTTGGAGCCAAGAGCCGGCGGCGCGGCGGTTGGCGTTCGTTGGCTAGCCGCCTTTTGACCGGTCCGCGCTGGCGCGGTGCTTGTGCCTCAAACCTTTCAAAGGGTTGGCGGGTGCTGTCATTTGCCGATTTGCTTCCGGGAAGACTTGTCCCAGATTGGAAGCGAGGAGAACACGTCCATGTGCCGGGCATTGGCCTGGCGCACAAGGGCACTGGCAGCGGGATAGCGTAAGTGTTCAGCCGTACCACGAGACTGATCATCGAGCTGGTGACGATGTCGCTGGCCATCGCGGCTGTGATCGTGGCGATCACAGTGTGGCGGCTTTCGGCTGGTCCTATCCCGCTCGACTTTCTCACGCCGAT
This sequence comes from Pseudomonadota bacterium, assembly GCA_016201015.1. Classification (GTDB taxonomy): domain Bacteria; phylum Pseudomonadota; class Alphaproteobacteria; order CACIAM-22H2; family CACIAM-22H2; genus JACQDQ01. Next base: position 4,747 of record JACQDQ010000521.1, read on the forward strand.
GATCGAACGGGCGTTGAGCGCAGAGGACGGCTCGATCGTGGTCGACATCGACGATACGCTGCTCGCTTGGGGCGGTCAGCTTCGACCGCTCGACATCCGCATTCGCGGCGTCAGCGTGCTTGGCCGCGACGGGGCGCAGCTTGCCCATGTTCCGGAGATTTCCGTGAGCCTGTCGGTGCGGGCGCTGGTGCGAGGGCTGATCGCGCCGACGCGGCTCGAGATCATCGCGCCGCGTTTGTTGCTCGTGCGCGGCGCCGATGGTGCGGTGAAGCTTTCGCCGGAGGGTGAGGGCGGCGAAGGGGCGAGTGTCGTCACGATGTTGCTCAAGGAGATCACGAGTCCGCCGGACATGGCGCGAGCGATGGGCTACCTCGCGCGGGTCAGTATTGTCCGTGCGGAACTCACTCTGAACGATATTGGATCCGGTCGCACATGGCGGGCGTCGCAAGCGGAGATCGCGGTCAGTCGAGACGCAGCGGGTCTCTATGCCGAGGCGTCGCTCGCCGTCGAGCTTGGCGCACGGACGGCACGGCTGTCGGCTACCGGACTCTACAATGTCGAGAGCGGCGTGCTCGGCCTCGACGTCGCTCTGTCTGACCTAGAGCTCGATTCGCTCGGCAACGTCCATCCCGCTGCGGCTCAATTGTCCCATCTCAAGCTGCCGGTCACGGGCTTGCTGCGGCTGCGCCTCGATGCGACCGGCCACATCCTCGCGACCTCGTTCGATCTCACCGGCGGAGCCGGCCAGCTGGCGCCAAGCGAGTTCTTTCCGGAGCCGGTGGCGATTCGTGGCGTGCGATTCAGGGCCCTGTTACCCGAGGGTGCGAGCGAACTGAGGATCGAGGAATTTGCCGTCGATCTCGACGGACCGACGATCGCGGCCGAAGGCCGGCTCACCGCGCTTGACTCACGTCCGCACCTGGCGTCGAAGATCACCGTCCGCAATGTGCCGACGGATGCGTTGCAACGATTGTGGCCGCGAGGCGTCGGTGAGAATACGCGGCGCTGGATCACTGCGAACCTGACAGGTGGCCAGGTCGAGGAAACAAACATCGAGGTCGCCCTGCGGGCGAATGGCCCATCGCTCGAATCTTTCGAGGTCGAGCGCCTGAGCGGCGATCTCAGGGTATCGGGAGTCGACGTCAACTACCTGTCACCGATGCCGAATGTGCGGGGCGTCGGCGGGACCGGCATCATCACTCAGGAGCGCCTCGACCTTGCAATCGGGGCCGGCGGGATCGGCAATCTTCGTGTCGTCGACGCGAAGATCGCATTGACGGACTTTCAGGCCAAAGACCAGCAGGCGGCTATCGAGGTGTCGGTGCGAGGGCCGCTGCGCGAAACGCTGCAGCTGATCGACGGTCCGCCGCTCGGCTATATGCGGGCGATCGGCCATGTGCCGGATGACTACGCAGGTGAGGCGATGGTTCGCCTCGCACTTCAGTTCCCGCTCATCGGCCGTTTGAAGGTGGAGCAGATCCAGATCGCGGCGACGGCAGATGTGATGAAATTTACGCAGCGCAACGCGGCGCTCGGCCAGGACATTCGCGACGGTACCGTGCGCGTCACAGTCGATAATCGCGGCCTGGGCATGGCTGGCCAGATTGTACTCGGCGCCGTGCCGGCCCAAGTCGAGTACAAGCGCAGCTTTGCTGTCGGGGCGTCGCCCGTCGGCCGCCTCAAAGCCAGGGGGCGCGTAACGACAGCCGATCGCACCGCCTTTGGCATCGATCTCGCGAGCAATCTCGATGGACCGACCGACGTCGAGGTTGTGGTCGATGAGATGCGCGGCCGCCGTAGCGACGTCGTCGTCGAGGCTCGGCTGGACGATGCCACGGTTTCGGTTCCCGAGATTGCCTGGACGAAAGTCGGAGGCATACCGGGAACCGCGCATATCGAGCTCCGGGTGGTCGAGGATCGCCTGCGCGAGATGCCGGCATTCGAGGTGAAGGCAGCCGACCTCATTGCAAGGGGTCACGCCGGTTTCGCCGCCGATGGCAAGACGCTGGCGCACACCGAGTTTGAGATGCTCCGTTTTGGTTCGACCGATCTCAAGGGCTCGATTGGCCGGGACGGTGAGGCACTGACGTTCGATTTCGCTGGTCGCAGCCTCGATGCCGGTCCGTTCTTGCGGGACCGTGGGTCTCCCACGTCGGACCGACCACCTGTCAATCTGCGCCTGGTCGCCGACCGTGTGTTCCTTGCTGACGATCGGTGGCTCGATCAGGTGGCAATGGCTGGGCACCGCAGCCGGGAACGCTGGGAGGAAATTGAATTCACTGCCGTTGCGCCGCAGACCATAGCCGCCGACAGCCGGGTCAACCTCTCGCTGAGAACGAAACAATCCCGGCAGACCCTCGCCATCGCGACCGAGGACGCCGGCGCCATTCTCAAGGCTTTGGATATCACGCCAAACGTGCTCGGCGGTCGGCTCGAAGTATCGGGCGCGACCGATGAGCAGCAGTCAGGCCGACCGCTCGCAGGCAAGGTCGAAATGAAGGATTTCCGAGTCATCAAAGCGCCTGTGCTCGCGCGCGTGCTCAGCGTCGCTTTGCTCACGGGAATCGTCGACGCGCTGAGCGGCGAAGGCATCGGGTTCGCCCGCCTCGACGGAGAGTTTGCGTTCGACGATCCAAAGCTTGGGATTAAGGAAGCCCGCGCCAGCGGTTCGGCAATCGGCATCACGGCCAGCGGCACGATCGACGTGACGGCGGAGACGATCGAGTTGTCGGGGACGATCGTGCCGGCCTACGCCGTCAACAGCCTGCTCGGCAAGATTCCCTTGATCGGTGGCGTGTTGACCGGCGGCCAGCGCGGCGGCGGCGTGTTTGCTACGAACTACAAGGTGAGCGGCCCGGTACAGAATGCCACCGTGTCGGTCAACGCGCTTTCTACACTGGCGCCTGGATTTCTCAAGGGGCTGTTCGGCGTCATCGAGGGCGGTTCTAGTCCCGAAGGTTCGGATCCGCACCCGGAACCCGGCCAGACGATTCCGCCGGGACAACCGGCCCCGCCGACCCCGCCGTAGTCACGCGGGCTTGACCAGGGCGTGGCGTTTCTTGCCGGCCGACAGCTTGATGACGCCGTCTTTGTTGAGGTCGGCAAGCGTGAGCTTGCGTAGCTCATCCTTGACGACTTCGTCGTTGACGCGCGCGCCACCCTGGCGAATCAGGCGGCGCGCTTCGCCGAGGCTCGTCACAAGGCCCGCGTTATGGAGATAGTTGATGAGCGGGTGACCCTGTTCGAGCAGAGCGCGCGTCGTGTCGGTCGTCGGCAGCGCATCGCCGATCGCACCCTCCTCGAAGGTCCGGCGTGCAGTCTCGGCGGCCTGGCGCGCCGACGCTTCGCCATGCGCGAGCCGCGTGGCTTCGAAGGCGAGCACCTTTTTCGCCTCGTTGATCGCGGCATCCCGCAGGGCGGTGAGCCGTGCGATTTCGCCCAGCGGCAGGTCGGTGAACAGCTTGAGGAACCGCTCGACATCGGCGTCTTCAGTGTTGCGCCAATATTGGTAGTAGTCGTAGGGCGCGAGGCGGTCGGGATTGAGCCATACCGCACCCTGTGCGGTCTTGCCCATCTTAGCGCCGGAGGCGGTCGTGATCAGCGGCGTCGTCAGCCCGAACAGCGTGAAGTCTCCAACGCGCCGGCCGAGATCGACTCCCATGACGATATTGCCCCATTGGTCCGAGCCACCCATCTGGAGCATGCAATTGTGGCGACGGGCCAACTCTACGAAGTCGTAGGCCTGCAGCACCATATAGTTGAATTCCAGGAAGGATAGCGGCTGGTCGCGTTCGAGCCGCAAACGCACGGAGTCCTGAGTCAGCATTCGGTTGACGGAGA
>JACQDQ010000522.1 GCA_016201015.1 Pseudomonadota bacterium
ACTGGTGGCGCAAGAGGTGCGGACGTTGCACGGCGTCGTCACGGGCCTCACCCGGCGGCCGCACGTCAAGTCTGCGCAGCGGACTGTGCGATCTTGGCAAAGAGATTGATTCGCATCGCTATTTCAACGTGAGGCAGTGTCTCGGTCTGGAATCCGAAACGCTGCGACAGGCTCAAAGCGCGTAGACTCGCCGCTCGTGTCAGCGGGTCTCTTCAGGTTTCGGTGGGCTGAGGGCCGTCGTAACCTTCGACAATCGACAGATCCATGACCGATTTGCCCTGACGGAGCGCCATGGCCTTGGCGTACTCGGGCGACCGATAGCATGACAATGCGGCGCTAAAGGTCGGAAACTCGATGACGACGGTGCGTGACCGAGGCTTGCCCTCGGGAGCCTCACAACGGCCGCCGCGCGCCAGGAAGCGTCCGCCGTACTTCCGAAACGCGTTGGCGTTCTCGACAATGTAAGCCTTGTAACCTTCGGGATCGCTCACGTCGGCAAACGCGACCCAGTATCCTTTGGCCATGACGACACACCTCCAGTTTCGCGCCAAGCATAGCACCGGCGGTCAGCGCCAAGCGAAGGCAGATCAAGAGCGATTCACGTTTCAGACCAAGACACTGTGCAGCGTTGAAACGGTTTGACAGGGCGCCGACCATGGGTATAGTACCGCGTCCTTGGCGGGACCGGCTCCGGCGCGGCGGCGTGCGGAGAAGGGGTTCCGCCTGTTGCTGTTTGGCGCGATCATTGCGGATGGCCTGATGACCAAGCGAGTGCAGTCGAAGTACAAGATCAATCGCCGCCTTGGGGTGAACCTGTGGGGTCGCGCCAAGAGCCCGATCAACCGGCGCGAATACGGCCCCGGCCAACACGGCCAGCGACGCCGCAAGCCGTCCGAATACTCGACGCAGCTGATGGCCAAGCAGAAGCTCAAGGGCTATTACGGCAACATCACGGAGCGCCAGTTCCGTCGCATCTACGCCGAGGCCGCGCGCCGCAAGGGTGACACCGGCGCCAATCTCGTTGAATTGCTGGAGCGTCGCCTCGACGCGGTCGTCTATCGCATGAAATTCGCGCCGACCGTTTTTTCCGCGCGTCAGATCGTGAACCACGGCCATGTCCGCGTGAACGGCAAGAAGGTCAATATTCCATCCTACCTCGTGGAGGACGGCGACACCGTCGAGCTCCTGCCGAAATTCAGGGAGAACATCCTGGTTTTGACCGCGCAGGAATCGGCGGAGCGTCAGGTGCCGGATTACCTGCAGCTCGACGCCAAGCTGCTCAAGGGCACCTTCGTGCGCGGGCCGAAGATCACCGACGTGCCGTACCCGGTGCAAATGGAGCCGAATCTCGTCGTCGAGTTCTATTCGCGCTAACCGCGCGCGTGGTTGCTCGGTTGTCGGACGGCCCGGCCCTCGGCTGGGCCGTTTTGCTTTGCGGAGCGGCGCCTCCTAGAATGCGATGGCATTGAGCGACATGGCGGAGGAGCGCGTGGAGCAACCGTCCCTTGGGACCGAAACGGTGATCGCCGAGTTTCGGCCGTCCTACAAGAACTATTTCTGCAAGGGCTGGGGCTGGTGGATCCTGCTGTTCACCCTGCTCGTCGTCGGCATCCCGGTGCTGCTCGCCAAGATGCTGATCGACAAGTACACGAACTACACGCTGACCAGCCAACGCCTGAAGATTGCGAGGGGCATCATCCGTCGACGCTTCGACGAGGTCGAGCTCTATCGCGTAAAAGACGTGACGGCAGAGGAGAATCTGCTGCAGCGCCTGTTCGGCGTCGGCGACATAAGGATCTTATCGGCCGAAGTCGACACGCCGGTCGTCATGCTCGAGGGCGTTGCCGGCGCGCGCGCGCTGCGCGAGAAGCTGCGCGGCGCCGTCGAGGAAATGCGCTTGAAACGCGGCGTGCGCCAGCTCGACGTCGACCACGTGCCGTAACGCGGGCGGCAGCACTCACGCCGCCTTGGCGGTCGAGTCCTTGGCCTCCCAGGCGAGCGCGATGGCGCTGAGGCGCTCGAGCACGCCCCCCAGCTCCAGGCCGCGCTCGGTGAGCCCGTAGGTGACCTGCGGCGGTATGGTTGGCTCGTAGTGGCGCGACAGAACGCCGGCCGATTCGAGCAAGCGCAGCCGGCTGGTTAGGACTTTCGCCGAAATGCCGCCGACCTGGCGCTTGAGCTCGCCGAAGCGGGTCGGACCGTTGTTGCGTAGTACCCACAAAATATAGGTCGTCCACGGTCCCATGAGCAGGCGCAGCAGCGCATCCATGGGGCAGCCTCTCGGGCTCTTGGGCAGGGGCATCGGTGAAACTCCGCATACCTGGTTACTGAAAAGTACCTACTTTACAAAGATAAGCATATAGCCGATATAAGGCAAGTAACTTTTTGTAATCAGTATGTCGTCGGGATACCTTTGACGGTGGTCATCGGCTCGCGGCGGCAGCCAACAGGTGAAGAAGGAGTGATCTGATGTCCCGCGTTGCAGTCGTTTATCACAGCGGTTACGGCCATACGAAAGTCCTTGCAGAGGCCATCGCCCGCGGCGTCCAGTCTGTCGCCGGCACCGATGTTGCCCTCATTCCCGTCGATCAAGCGGCCGCGCGCGCTGCCGAGCTCGACGCGGCCGAGGCCATCGTGTTCGGCGCGCCTACCTACATGGGTAGCGTGTCGGCGCCGTTCAAAGCCTTCATGGAAACCACCTCGAAGCTGTGGGCCGCGCAGACATGGCGCGACAAGCTGGCCGCCGGATTCACCAATTCCGCCTCGCAGAACGGCGACAAGCTCAACTCGCTCGTCCAGATCGCCATCTTCGCCATGCAGCACGGCATGATCTGGGTCGGCCTCGATCTGCCGCCCGGCAACAACAGCTCCAAGGGCAGCGTCGACGACCTCAACCGCCTCGGCAGCTTCCTCGGCGCCATGGGGCAATCGAACGCCGATGCCGG
>JACQDQ010000523.1 GCA_016201015.1 Pseudomonadota bacterium
CCGGTCCGCTCCGGGCTTCGCGGCGATCTACAAGGAGTTCGTCGCCGGCGGCTGGAACTCGCTGCCTTTCGACCCGGAGTTCGGCGGCCAGGGCATGCCTTGGCTGCTTGCAACCACAGTGCAGGAGATGTGGCAGGCGGCCAACATGGGCTTCGGCCTGGTGCTGCTGCTGAACCAGGGCGCCATCGACGCCATCCACCATCACGGCTCGGCCGAGCAGAAAGCCGCCTACCTGCCGAAGATGATCTCGGGCGAATGGACCGGCACCATGAACCTCACCGAACCGCAGGCGGGCTCGGACCTCGGCCAGCTCAAGAGCCGCGCCGTGAAGGAGGGCGACCACTACCGCATCACCGGCCAGAAGATCTTCATCACCTACGGCGACCACGATTTCACCGAAAACATCGTTCACATGGTGCTGGCGCGGACGCCGGACGCCCCCGCCGGCAGCAAAGGCATCTCGCTGTTCCTGGTGCCCAAGGTCATGGTCGGGCCCGACGGGACACTCAAGGGCCGCAACGACCTGCGCTGCGTCTCGCTCGAGCACAAGCTCGGCATCAATGCCTCGCCGACCGCGGTCATGGCCTATGGCGACAACGGGGGGGCTATCGGCTACCTGATCGGTGCCGAAAATCGCGGTCTCGAATGCATGTTCACGATGATGAACAACGCGCGGCTGACGGTCGGGTTGCAGGGCGTTGCCATCGCCGAGCGCGCCTATCAGCAGGCCCGCGACTATGCCCGCGCGCGCGTGCAAAGCCGGGAGCTGGGCAGCTCGCGGCCGGAGCCGGTGCCGATCATCCGCCACCCGGACATCAGGCGCATGCTGCTGACGATGCGGGCGTTGACCGAGGCGACCCGCGCCCTCACCTACAGCGCCGGCTTGTCGCTCGACCTGGCGCGGCGCCACCCGGAAGCCGCCGAGCGCGCCCGCCACCAGCGCCGCGTCGACCTGCTGACGCCGGTGGTCAAGGCGTGGGCGAGCGAAACCGGCGTCGAAGTCGCCTCGCTCGGCGTGCAGGTGCACGGCGGCATGGGCTACATCGAGGAGACCGGCGCCGCCCAGCACTACCGCGACGCCCGCATCACGCCGATCTACGAAGGAACCAGCGGCATCCAGGCCAACGACCTGGTGTTCCGCAAGCTCGGCCGCGACCGGGGAGCGGCGGCGGCCGAGTTCTTTGCCGAGATCGCCGCGCTGGACGGCGACCTGGCGACCGCGCTCGGCGGCACCCTCGACCGCCTGCGCGAACAACTCGCCGCCGGCCTGGCGGCGCTACGCGGCACCACCGAATGGCTCGTAGACATCCAAGACAAGATCCCACAGGCCGCCGCCGCCAGCGCGACACCGTATCTCCAGCTCTTTGGGCGCGTCGCCGGCGGCTATCTGATGGCGAAGGCGGCGCTCGCCGCGCACTGGGCGCAAATAACGGGCGAGGGCGACTCGGGCTTTTACGATTTGAAAATAATTACGGCGCAATTCTACGGCGACCACGTTCTGAGCCAGGCGCCGGCGCTGCGCCAACCGATCGAGCACGGCTGGGAAAGCGTGCTCGATCTGGATGAGCAGCAGATTTGAGCCAAAACTCGGCGGTGGTCGTGGCGCGCGCGTGACTCGCAGGTGACTCGCGCCAAGATTTTTTTGGTGAACCCAGTTTTTTTCTTGCATTCACTCTTAATTAGCTCCAAATAGCGAAACTCGAAATTTCTCGCGGACTACGGCGGGGGAAAGAAGGAATGGCTAGCAAGTCTTCTGTCACGAAGTTAGGTGTCGTGTCGGGGGGGCGTCGTGGCGATGCCACAGCGCTGAGGACGGTCAAGGCGACAGCGACGGCGCCCGTCCTGGTCGCACAGGTGGCACAGGCCGCCGATCCCGCGCAGCAAACTCCGCAAAAAGACTACTTCGTCGAGCGCAACGGCGTGAAATTCGCCGGCACGCATTTGCTCATCGAAATGTGGGACGCCAAGAATCTCGGCGACATGGCGGTGGCCGACCAGGCGTTGCGCGATGCGGCCGAGGCCGCCGGCGCCACGCTGCTGCATATCCACCTGCACCATTTCGGTCCCAATGCCGGGCTCTCCGGCGTTGCGGTGCTCGCCGAGTCGCACATCTCGATCCATACCTGGCCGGAGCGTGGCTACGCCGCCATGGACATCTTCATGTGCGGGTCCTGCGATCCCTACAAGTCGATCCCCGTCCTGCGACGCGCTTTCGCTCCTGGCAACGTCCAGCTTTCGGAGCAGAGGCGCGGGGTCATCGCGTGACGGACGGCTGGTTCGAGGAAAAGCTTTTTCCTCACGTTCGTCAGACCTTCGAAATCACCCGCACCCTCTTCCGCGAGCGCACCGAACACCAAGACTTGGTGATCTTCGAGACGCCGACCTTCGGTCGCGTCCTCGCCCTCGATGACATCGTCCAGGTCACCGAGAAGGATGAATACGTCTATCACGAGATGATGACGCACGTGCCGATCCTGGCCCACGGCAAGGTTCGCAAGGTGCTGATCATTGGCGGCGGCGACGGCGGCATCCTGCGCGAGGCGCTCAAGCACAAGGTCGAGAAGGTGACGATGGTCGAAATCGACCGCGGCGTCGTCGACATGTGCCTCAAATACATGCCATCGATCCCCGTCAAGGCGTTCGCCGACAAGCGCACCGACCTCGTCATCGACGACGGCGCCAAGTTCATGGCCAAGGCTGGCGAGAAATACGATGTGATCGTCGTCGACTCGACCGATCCGATCGGACCGGGCGAGGTGCTGTTTACCGAAGAGTTTTACCGCAACTGCCGGCAGCGGCTGACCGACAGCGGCATTCTGGTAAACCAGAACGGCGTGCCGTTCATGCAGGACAGCGAAGTGACGATGACCTACAAGCGCCGCCGCAAGCACTTCAAGGATACCGGCTTCTACGTGGCGGCGGTGCCGACCTATTACGGCGGCTTCATGACCTTGGGCTGGGCCTCGCCCAATCCGAAAAACCGCGCGGTGCCGCAGGCGGCGATCGAGGCCCGCTACAAGGCGGCGCGCCTCAAGACGAAGTACTACACGCCGGCCATTCACAAGGCGGCATTCGCCCTTCCCCGCTTCGTCGAAAGCCTGTTTTGACCGGTTAGACCGGTTGGTCGGGCACGCCGTCCGCCGCAGATTGGGCGCGGCGCGGCGGCCAACGTAACTGGTGCAACGAGGTTCGGTTTTGCCATAAGAATAGGGGCATGAACCCGTCGTCCCCGGACCCCGCGTCGCTTGGCCAAGCCGCCGCCATGCGCATCTCCATCTTCTCGGTGCAGGACCACTACCCGACGCGGCAGCGCAGCCTGCCGCAGTTCTACGACGAGATGATCGTCCAGGCCGAGCTCGCCGACGCGCTCGGCTACGACACCTTTTTCCTGGCCGAGCACCATTTCCACGAATACGGCGCCGTCCCCAATCCTCCGGTCGTGCTCGCCGCCCTCGCCCAGCGGACGAAGCGGCTGCGGCTCGGCTCGGCGATCGCGGTGCTGCCGTTCCGCCATCCGCTGCAGGTGGCCGAGGACTACGCCATGCTCGACGTGCTGTCGGGCGGCCGCGTCGTGCTCGGCGTCGGTTCCGGCTACCTCAAGCACGAGTTCGAGGCCCTCGGTATCGACGGGGCCGAGAAGCGCGAGCGCTTCGACGAGGCGCTCGCCCTCCTCAAGCGTGCGCTGTCGGGCGAGCGCATCACCTTCAAGGGCAAGTTTACGATGCTCAACGACGTGGCGATCAACGTGCAGCCGGTGCAGCTTCCGCACCCGCCGATCTATGTCGCCATCCTCAAGAAGGAGGCGGCCTATCACGTCGGGCGCGCCGGCCACCACATCATGTGCGTGCCCTACGCCTCGGTCGACGGCTTCGACGAAATCGGCACCATGGTAACGGAGTGGCGCCGGGGCCGCGCCGAGGCCGGGTTGCCGGCGCAGCCGGGCGACGACCTGTTTGCCTTTCATACGCATGTGGCAGAGAGCGACCAAGCCTGCCGCCAGGCGGCGGCCGAGGCGTTCGACCTCTATGTCGCGACCCGCCTATACGCCAAAAGCGCGGTCTATGACGACATATTGCGCCGCGGCATCTGCCTGTTCGGCTCAGTGGACACGGTCGTCGACCAGCTTCTGCGACTGCACGAGAGGGGCGTCACCCATGTCTTGGCGCTGCAGAATTTCGGCTTGCTGCCGGCCGCGCGCGTCATGAGCTCGATGCGCCTGCTGGCCGAAGAAGTGATGCCGCGGGTCAACCGCCGCATCGCCCAGAGAGCGGCGGCGTAGGAACTATCTCAACAGCAGCGTGGGACGCAGCAGCCACGCCAGCGGCAGGGTCAGCATCACCACGCCGGCGACGAGCGCCATCATGGTCGGCACGCCGAGCACGTCGCTGAACAGGCCGAACACGACCGGCGCCACCGCGCCGCCGCCGATCGCGCCGGTGTAGAATACGCTGAAAGCGCGGGCGCGCCGCTCGGGGGTGACCAGCTCGGGCACGGTGCCATAGAGCACGGACGAGGTGCCGTTGAGCGCAACGCCGATCAGCGGCAGCAATGCCAGAGCGGCTTCGAGCGGCAGCGGCAGCAGAGCCAGGATGCCCACCGCGGTCCCGCCCTCGGTGATGATCACGGTGCGCAGGACGCCAAGCCGCGCCCCGAGCAGGCCGCAGGCGAGCTTGCCGACGGCGCCGCCGGCGAAGACGAGCGTCAGCGCCACGCCGATCGTCGGCAACCCCGCGCCCTTTTGGGTCAGGAGGAAGGGCAGAAACGTGAGGAAACCCATGCGGGCCGCGCTGTCGATCACGCCGATGCCGAGCAAGAGCGGAAAGCCGCGGCCGCCGGCCGCGCCGCGGGCCATCCCGGCCGCAGTCGCGTCGACGGCCGCTGGGGCCGCGGCCTTCGGCGGCAAACGCGGCAGCAGCAGAATCGCGGCGGCCCCGGCCAGTCCGACGACGCTGAGCACGAGCACCGTCGGCCGCCAGGCCAGCAGCGTCAGCAGCGCGGCGGTGGCCGCCGGCAGCAGCATCTTGCCGATATCGCCGGCGAAATTGTAGGTGCCGAGCGCGGCGCGCGAGCGGCTGCCGTCGAACGCGCGCGAGATCAGGGTCGAGGCGAGCGGGTGCTGAACGCTGGAGCCCAATCCGCCAAGCACGAGACCGGCCCCGAGCAGCCAGAACCCGGTGCTGACGCCCGCCACGACGAATCCGGCGGCCGCCAGCGCGGTGCCGAGCGCCAGCAAGGCGCGCTCGCCGATCCGCTCGGACAGCAGCCCCGCGGGCACCTGGAAGCCGGCCATGGCGCCCGCATAAAGCATGCGCAGGAAGCCGACCGTGGCGTAGGCCAGGCCGAACTCGGCCTGCCACAGCGGCAGCAGCACGTAGAGCAGGTCCGAATAGCCGTCATGCAGCACATGTGCGCCGCAGCACACGGCGGCGGTGCGGCGCTCGGCGCCCCGCCGCCCGCCCGCTTCGGCGTCAACCGCAGTCGCGTCCGGCGGCGTCACTTCGCGGTGAATTTCATCGCCGCGCCGTTCATGCAATAGCGCTGCCCGGTCGGCGGCGGGCCGTCCTCGAAGACGTGGCCAAGATGGCCGCCGCAACGCGCGCAATGCACCTCGGTGCGGACCATGAATAGCGAACGGTCGCTTGTGATGCCGACCGCGCCCTCGAGCGGCTGAAAGTAACTCGGCCAGCCGGTGCCGCTGTCGAACTTCGACTCGGAGCCGAACAGCGGCAGATCGCAGCCGGCGCAGATGAACGTGCCGGGCCGATATTCCTTGTCGAGCGGGCTGGTGCCGGCGCGCTCGGTGCCGTGCTTGCGCAGGACCCGATACTGCTCCGGCGACAATTTCTGCCGCCATTCGGCATCGGTCAGCGAGACTGCGAATTCTTCGGTCTTGGCCATATGACGATAATATGACAGTCGGCGCGCGGTGCAAACCCGTGCATTCGCGCCGGTCAGCCGGCGAGGCGCGGCAGCACCAATACGATCCACGGAAACGCCACCATCACCCCGACCCGCAGGATATCGACGACGACGAACGGCGCAATGCCGCGATAGAGGGTGGCGAGCGGCACGCCGACCATGCCCTGGATGACGAACAGGTTCATGCCGACCGGCGGCGTGATGAAGCTGAGCTCGGTCACCATCACGACGATGACGCCGAACCACACCGGGTCGAAGCCGAGCGCCGACACCACGGGAAAGAAGATCGGCACGGTGAGCAAGACCATCGACAGCGATTCGAGAAAGCAGCCGAGCACGAGATAGATGGCGATGATGATCAAGACGACGGCGGTCGGCGGCACATCCCATTGCTGAATGAAGCCCTGGAGCGCCCGCGGCAAGCCGGCGAAATTCATGAAGGCCGAGAACAGCAGCGCGCCGATCAAGATGGTGAAGAGCGCCGCCGAGGTGCGGGCCGTCTCCACCGCGCAATCGAGAAAATCGCCCCAGCTCAGCACGCGCCGGCGCAGCGCGAACAGGAAGGCGCCGAAGGCGCCGATGCCGGCCGCCTCGGTGGGGGTGAAGACGCCGAGATAGAGGCCGCCGATGACCAGCAGGAACAGCGCGAGCACGGGCCCGACGCGCGTCAGGCTGCGCAGCGCGACCAACCAGCTCGCGCGCTCTGCCGGCGGTCCGGCCGCAGGATCGCGCCAGCAGGTGTAGCGGACCGCCAGCAGATAGAAGCCGATGGCGACGATGCCCGGCAGGATGCCGGCGAGGAACAGGCTGGTGATGTTGGTGCCGGTGAGGATGCCGTAGATCACCATGATCACCGATGGCGGGATCAGAATGCCGAGCGTGCCGCCGGCGGCGATCGCGGCGCTGGCCAGGCTGTCGTGATAGCCGTAGCGGCGCATCTGCGGCATCGACACCTTGGAAAAGGTGGCGGCGGTGGCGATCGACGAGCCGCACACCGCGGCAAAACCGCCGCAGGCCATGATCGTCGCCATGGCGAGCCCGCCGCGGCGATGGCCGAGGAACGCGTTGCAGGCCTCGTAGAGGTCGGTCGAAATGCGCGCACGCGTGACGAAATTCCCCATGAGGATGAACATCGGCACGACCGACAGCTCGTAGCTCATGGTGTTGGAGACGGAGATCTGCCCAAGCAGCGACAGCGCCGGAAACGGGCCGAGCAGCACGGCGATACCGCCGACACCGACCGCGGCCATGGCGAAGGCGATGGGGATGCCGACACCCATCAACGCCAGCACGGCGGTGATGCCAAGGAGCGCGATTTCCCAAGGGTTCATGAGCGGTCTGACCGCATCGCGGCACGCGCGGCGACGACCGCCGCGTAAATGAAGACGAGCGCCGTGACTGCCATCAGCCCGGCCATGATCCAGGCAATGAGGCCGCGGCTGACGCCGAGCTCCATGGTCTTCTCGCCGCTGTTGGCCAGCGCCACGCCGCGTTCGAAGATCCGCCACGCAAACACGGCGGACATCGCGGCGCTGATCAGATCGGTGATCATGGTCTGGAACGCGCGGCGCCGGCTGGTCAGAACCGTCTCGAGGAAGTTCACCGTGATGTGCTCGCGGGCCGCCGTGGCCAGCGGCATGCCGGCGAAAATGACGAGTCCCATCAGGATCTCGGTGATCTCGAAGGCCCCGAAGAGCGGATGATTGAGAAAATAGCGGCCGACGACGTCGATCGTCGTCACGAACATCATCGCCGCGATCATCAGGCCCGCGGCCAGCGAGAGAATTCGCCCCGGACGGCCGAGCGAGGCCGGCGGCACGGCGCGATCATTCGGCGTTTCGGCTGGGGCCTCGGTCATGCCCGGCCTGGGTCGAGGCATGCCCTAATGTGCCGTGTCGGTGCTGACGGGGTCGCACGGGCAGATGCGGCGCAGCGCGGCAGGCCGGCGGTCGGCACAATCGATCTCCCGGTAATCCCCCGAGCGGCCAATCTAGCGCGCCGGAGTCTCACCGGACAAGAGCGCCAAATGCCTCGATTCCCGCTGTGCTTGGCGGGTCGTCTACGCCGCCTTGACGCGGGCGATGAAGCGGTCGACCTGTTGGTGCAACGCCTCGGCATGGCGGGCGAGTTCGCCCGAGGATGCCAGAACCTGCCCCGCCGCCTGACCAGTCTCGCCGGCCGCCCGGTTCACGCCTGTGATGTTCGACGACGCGTCGCCGGTCTCCTTCGCCGTTTGCTGCACGTTGCGGGCGATCTCCTGCGTCGCTGCGCCCTGCTGCTCCACCGCCGAAGCGATCGTCGTCGCGATCTCGCTCATCTCGCCGATCACCTTGCCGATGGCGCGGATCGCCTCGACGGAATTCTTGGTGGCGCTCTGGATCGCCGCGATCTGCGCCGCGATATCCTCGGTTGCTTTGCCGGTCTGATTGGCCAGCGATTTCACTTCACCGGCGACCACGGCGAATCCCTTGCCGGCATCGCCAGCGCGCGCCGCCTCGATCGTCGCGTTGAGCGCCAGCAGATTGGTCTGCGCCGCGATCGCGTTGATCATCTTGACGACTTCGCCGATCTTCTCGGCGGCCGTATCCAGGCCTTCCATAGAGGCGTTCGTCTTGTTTGCCTGCTCGACCGCCTCCGATGCGATCCGCACCGATGTCGCGACCTGTCGGCTGATCTCGGAAATGGAACTCGACAGCTCCTCCGACGCAGAGGCGATGGTCTGCACATTGCCCGAAGCGTCATCCGCCGCCTTCGCCGCCGCCGTGGCCTGCCGGCTCGTATCCTGTGCAGTCGACGACATGGCCTCGGCCGTCCCCCGCATCTCCTGTACCGCCTCGCCGACGGCCTTCAGCAGGCCGGCCACGTTGACGTCGAACTCCTGCGTGAGTTCTTCGAGGGCGTGCTGGCGCTGTTCCTTGCGCGCCTGCTCTTCGCGCTGCGAGGCCGCCATGGCGTCCGCCTTGATCGCATTGTCCTTGAAAACTTGCACGGAGCGTGCCATGGCGCCGACCTCGTCCACTCGGTCGAGCGCGGGAATCTCGATCGTCTTGTCGCCGTCGGCGAGCCGGCGCATCGCCTCGGTCATTGTCGACAGCGGACCAATAGTCCGCCGTATGAACACGGCAATCGAGGTGGCGAAGGCCGCCAGGCCGAACAGCGTAAGGGCGCCGACAGCGATCAACTTGAAGGTCGCCGCCGCGATCGATTCGTCGGCATAGGCGGCGGTGACATCGACCGCCGCGTCCTTGATCTTGACCAGGCTCTCAAGCGTCGGATTCGAAAAGTCGAGCCACTGCTGCGCGGTCATCGGATAGGGCTGGCCGGTCGTCCCAGCCGTGAAGACGATTTCGGCCTGCGCGCGGTAGCGGCCGAAATATTGCTCCTGCGCCTCTTTGATCGCGGCACCCAGGCTCGCCGACATGCCGGCGCTGAGATCCTGGATCAACTGCCAACCGAATTCGACTTGGCCGCGGAAGCCGGCGATATCCCGCTGGCGATCGGGCGAGATCGGCTGTCCGGCAGACAGGCTGGCGGCATAGATCGCACGTTCGCGGCCGGCGTACTCGCGAACCTGAAACGCGCTGAACTTGACGACGGTAAGCTGCCCCACGATCGGGTCTTGCCGGCTGACTTCGCGCGAGGCCGCGGCCCACAGCACTTGCACTTTGCCCAGGAGGTCCGTGGCGGTCGGGTACCAGGCCTTCAGCAACTCCGCGTCGCGCTGGGCCTTCGGCAATTGGAGCGCGACATCGGCCTGCTGGCGTAGCTTGGCGAATCTGGCCAACGCCTCGCGCACATCGGCGATCAGCCTGTCCTTGCCTGGGATGTCGGCTTGATTCAGCCTATCGATCGCCTTCTGGAAATTCGGATCGACTCCCTGGCGGCGCTTATCGATCACCTCGCGGGTCTTGCCATTCACGGCATCGGGCCCCTGCAAGGCGGTATTCGAGGTCCCACGCTCGATCTGCAGGTTCTCCGAACCTTTGAGCAGCAAATCGGTGTTGGCATTTACCTCCGCGACGCGCTGCGCCGTGACGTGAGCGCGCCAGGCATCGCGGCCGGCGATGACGCACACGACGACGAGCACAATCGCCAGAGTGCCAACCACGATGCCGAACGTCGCACTCAAGCTGAGCCGACCGAACAACTTTGCAGATAGACTGCGAATCACCCGACCATCCTCCGAAATCCACGCGGCTCGCCCGGCGATCGAGTTGTCAAGTTGAGGTATCGACGCGCCGCCGGGCTCCTGCGGAAGTGACCTACACGGCTAGGTGAGGAGAATGGCCGCAAGCGCTTAAAACTCGCTTAAATCTCCCTCTAAGTATGTATCCCAAGATCCTCCAAATTGATGATTCTGCGCGCTAGCACTTGTATCGGACCCAGCCAGAATGCCGCCAGCCCGGCTCCGTTCATCGGTTCACGGAACGTTCACCCGCTTGAAGCTGCGGTATTTCTCTACCATCGTGCGGGTATAGGCGATGATCTCCTCGCCCGGCAGGTTGCGCTTCTTGGCCTCGGCCAGCCATTCGTCCTCGAGCGGCTTCAGG
>JACQDQ010000524.1 GCA_016201015.1 Pseudomonadota bacterium
GCAAATTCCGCCGAGCAGCGGGCGGTCGGCGGTCGCCGACAAATCATGGGAAGCTGACGCATGGAGCGAGCACAGGCGGAAGCCGCCGAGACGGGGCAGTCGACGGCGCATCAACCCGTCGTCAGCCCGAACGTCGCCGAACGGACGATGGAGTTCACCTGCTTCGCCGCCCTGATGGTCATGTTCGTGCTGACCGTGATCGATATCGTCACGCGCGCCGCCATGAACTACTCGCTCGAGATCTCGGATGAGATCGGCGGCTACATGCTGGTCGTGATGATGTTCTGCAGCCTGGGCATCTGCCACGTCAGCGACTGCTTTCACCGCGTCGAACTGATCGTCGGCCGTTTCTCGCCGCGCAACCGCGCGCTCGCGTTGATCGTCTACGAACTGACGGCGCTCGCCTTTTCGATCATCCTGACTTGGCAATTCGTCCGGCTCATCAGGAACTCGCTGCGATCGGGCGAGGATTCCGGTTCCCTCCTGATGACGCCGCTGTGGCTTCCCCGGCTGGCGCTGCCGATCGGCACGGCGATTCTCTGCCTCTCCTTGCTGAGGACGATCTCCGCGCGAATACGGACTCTTCCTAAGCGATCGGGCCCGGGAGCCGCCGCATGAGTCCGGAAGTCCAGATCTTCGTCGTCTTCGCGATCTTCCTCGTCTTCCTGTCGGTGGGGATGGCGGTTCCCTTCGCCATCGGCATTCCGGCGGTGATCTATCTGCTCTTCCAGGGCGGCTTTCCCGCCTTGAACAGCCTCGGTCTGGTCAGCTGGGGAAGCGCCAACAGCTACGTGCTGACCTGCGTGCCGCTGTTCATTTTCATGGCCGAGATCCTGCGCACAAGCGGGCTGAGCAATCATATCTATTCCGGGCTCTCGAAACTCGTATCGCGTCTGCCCGGAGGATTGCTGCAGACGAATATCGCCGGCTGCGCGATCTTCGCGTCGGTCAGCGGGTCGAGCGTCACGACGGCGGCCTCGATCGGCGGCGTCGCGCTGCCGCAGCTGACGCGCCGCAACTACGATCGCAGGTTGTCTGCAGGATCGCTTGCGGCCGGCGGCACGCTCGGCATCCTGATACCCCCGAGTTTCCCGATGATCGTCTACGGGACGTTCACGGAAACATCGGTGCCGAAGCTTTTCATCGCAGGCGTGCTTCCCGGCATCCTGATGACGCTGTTCTTCATGTTCTATATCGGGGCGCACGCCACGATCGTTCCGACGATCGCGCCTCGGGAACCGGGCCCAAAATCGTTGCGCGAGGTCGTGAGCGCGCTCGGCGAGGTTGTCCCGTTCGTCTTCCTCATCGTCGGCACGTTGGGGGGAATCTACGGGGGGTTCGTGACGACGACCGAAGCCGCGGCGATCGGCTGTGCGTTGGCGCTGTTTCTCGCGCTCGTGTGGGGCGATTTCCGGATGGTGGATTTCGTAGATGCCGCAAGAACCACAATACAATTCTCAGGCAACATCCTGTTCATCATTCTGTCCGCCTACATATTCTCCTACGCCATTAGCTTCGCCGGCGTCGGCGAGAAGGTCACCATATGGGTGATCAACCTCCACCTCAGCCGGCTGGAATTCTTCGTCGCACTCTTCGTCCTCTATACGATCCTGGGCTGCCTGATGGAGGGGCTCGGGATGATCGTCGTCACCGTCCCCCTGCTTTTCCCCATATTGCCGAATTACGGCATCGATCCCATTCACTTCGGCGTCATACTCGTTCTCTTCATCGAGCTCGGACAGATCTCTCCTCCCATCGGCATCAACCTTTTCGTCATCCAAAGCATCTGGAATGGGAAATTGAGCGACGTCGTCTTGGGGACGATACCGTTTCATCTCATCATGTTCCTTGTGCTTGCCCTTATCATCCTCCTGCCGGAGCTGTCGATGTGGCTACCTCACCGCATGTAGATGGCCTGGCGAATTTTCCGCGTCGTCGCCTTCGCGCCTAGCGCAGTGCTCACACTTGTGACTCGATCGCTCGTCGCGTCAGCCGCCACCATCGGCGGGCTGCCGATGGCATGCGCTTCCGGGCTCGGCGCCGGCAAACTCGTGCCGCATCCTGAAGCCGGCGAGCGGCCGACGCCCCGGGCGCATCGATCGCGCCGCGGCCATATACCGATGCCACAACGATGACGGGTCAGGACAACTCGCCGGCCACGGTGGCCTGCCAAAATACGACCGGACGGTTGCGTGGCGTGCTCGAGGCCGGCCACTTCGCCGTCACTGCCGAGATTACGCCGCCGGCCTCGACCGACCCGAAGACCCTGTTGGCAAAGGCGCTGCCGCTGCGCGGTTTGGCGGACGCGGTGAATGTTACCGACGGCGCGAGCGCGCGGGCCCACATGTCGTCGCTCGCCGCGGCCGGATTGCTGGTGCGCTCCGGCATCGAGCCGATCCTCCAACTCACCTGCCGGGACCGCAATCGCATCGCGCTGCAGAGCGACATCCTCGGCGGCGCCGCGCTCGGGGTCAGGAATTTCCTGATCCTGCGCGGCGACGATCCATCCGCCGGCGATCAGCCGGATGCCAAGCCGGTCTTCGACCTCGACTCGCGCGCGTTGCTGCAGACTGCGGCCGGCATCCGCGACCGCGGCGAGCTGCCGTCGGGCCGCGGGGTGGAGGGCCCGACGCCGTTCTTCCTCGGCGTCGCCGACAGCCCGATCGATCCCCCGGCAGGCTGGGCGCCGGACGGGCTGCGCGCGAAGATCGCGTCAGGAGCGCAGTTCGCGCAGACGCAATTTTGCATGGATACCGGCGTCGTCCGCCGCTACGTGTCGCGCCTCGCCGAGCACGGCATCGCCGACCGGCTGCATCTGCTGATCGGTATCGCGCCGCTGGCGTCGGCTCGCTCGGCGCGCTGGATGCGCGAGAAGCTCTACGGCACGATCATCGCGGATGCGATCGTCGCGCGCATGGAGCGAGCTGCCGATCCGAAGGCCGAGGGGGTTCGGATCTGTATCGAGATGCTGCGCGAGATCGCGGAAATTCCCGGCATCGCCGGCGCCCACATCATGGCGCCGCTGAATGAAGCCGCTGTCCCCGAGGTGATCGCGGAATCCGGCCTGCTCGCGCGCCGGACGATCAATCCTCGTCGATGATCGACGCACCCGAGGCGGCGGCCGCCCCCATCGAGATTATTTCGCCGCCGGCCGCGACGCGCTGGGACGTCATCGCTGTCGTCGTCCTGGCCGGCGTGATCATCGCGCTCAATTTCGGCAAGGTGCCGCCGGCGATCCCGGTGCTGCGCGAATCACTCGACCTCGGGCTCGTCGCCGCGGGTTGGACCGCCTCGATGATTTCCGCCGTCTCCGCGTTGTTCGGCTTTGGCGTCGGCATCGCCGTGGACCGCGTCGGGGCGCGCCGCGCAATCCTGGCCGCCCTATTCCTGGCCGGCGTCGCGAGCATCGCCGGGGCGGCCGCTCCGAATGTAGCGGCGTTGCTCGGCGCGCGTGCGACCGAGGGGCTGGGTTTCATCATCGCCGCGATCGCCGGACCGCGCCTGATCGCCACAGCCGCGAATCCCGCAGACGAAGGCGCCGCCGTCGGCGTTTGGGGCAGCAACCTAGCCGCCGGGATCGCGGCTGCAATGCTGGCCGCGCCGTGGCTGCTCGGCACTACCGGCTGGCGCGGTCTGTGGTTCGGGACCGGACTGATCACTCTGGTGTTCCTCGCCGCCGCGGCGATCCTGTTGCGCCCGGCGCGCTGGGCCGAGCCGCACGGGACCCGCGCGCCTCTCGGTGTGGATGCGGTGAAGCAGGTGCTGGCACGCTCGGGGCTGTGGCTCCTCGGCGCCGGCTTTGCCGTCTACGCGGCCTGCCTGCACGCGCTGACCGTATGGCTGCCGACATTTCTGGCGGAAAGCCTTGGCTACGACGCGGCCACGGCAGCGTTCGTCGCGGCACTGGTTGTGCTGGCGAATGTCGGCGGCAACCTGGCAGGCGCCGCGCTCATGTTTCTGCGGGTGCCGCGCTGGCTATTGATCGTGGCAGCATTCGTTGCAACCGCGGCGTCCGCAGTCGGCCTCTTTCCCGATGCGATCACCAGCGGCCCGGTGCGGCTCGCCTTCGCGTTCGCCTATTCGGCATGCAGCGGCCTGGCGCCGGCGGCGATCCTGGCCAGCGTGCCGCGCCACGCACCGTCGCCATCGCTGATCGGCAGCGCCAATGGCATGACCATCCAATTGGCCAATGTCGGAGCCTTGCTCGGTCCGCCGCTGCTGGCAGCTACGGTCGCCCAGGTCGGCGGGTGGCAATCGGGATATCTGCCGCTGGTCGGACTTTGCGCCGCCGGAATCGTGCTCGGGTTGCGGGTTCGCGCCATCGAGCGCCGCGCCTAGGCAATTCAGTTCAAGCACGCTGGAAAGAATAGCCTCGCCGCAAGGGCTCGAACATTCGCCCCGGAGATTGCCAAACTGCTTCTCGCAAGGGAGTGGAGGTTCAAGTCCTCTCGCGGGCACCCCAGTCGATACACAGCCGACAGCCCGGCCCGATCACTCCGGCTTGGCTTCGCCGCCGACCGGTGCCGCCCCGCCCTCGGCGGACGGCGCCGCCGCCGCGTCGGTCGGCGCTGGCGTGCTCGCGGCTTTGCGCTGCTCCGAGCGCTCCTGCCGCTGTCTCAGCTTCTCATCCTTCTTCGCCTGCTTCGCGCGATTGCGTTCGGCGCGCTGCTGGCCGTAATTTTGTCTGAAGGCCATTGCTCCTCCTTCGGTCTGCTTCCTTGAACCCGCGCCGGCGTCAGCGGCCTTGCGATCGGGTGATCGATTTGATGGTCCCGCGGGGACGGCCGGACAGCGCGCCGATCTTTTGATCTTGCGCCTCGATGATCGTCCGGGCCGGGGCGTCGCCGTCGTAGCTGCCCAGCTCCGCACTCGGGACCTTGCGGTTCGAGGTGCGCGAGCCGTCCTCGTAGAGGACGTCAAACGACACAAACTCGCCGCTACTCGGTTTCTTGCGCGCCATCGCCGTCTCCATGTTCCATCATAGTGTTGCAAGCGTCGCAGTGCGAGCGCGCCGCTTAGCGTGCGGCAGCGCGCCGCTGGTGGTTGCCGAACCGCGTGCGCCCATGCGGGCGGGCGGGTTGCAGAAAGGCCATGGCCGTGAGATCGCCGTCCGCTGCGCGCGGGGCCGGCTTGGCCGGGCCGTTCGCGTGCTGCGGGCGATGGCCGTGCTGCTGCGATCCGTTTCGTGGGCGGTTGGGCTGCGGTGCCGCGCCGCCGCCGGAGCGCCGGTCGGTCGCCGCGATACGCTGGCGGATGAGGCTCTCGATGTCGCGCAGATAGGCGCGCTCCTCCGCATCGCAGAACGAGATGGCGATGCCCGCGGCGCCGGCCCGCGCCGTGCGGCCGATGCGGTGGACGTAGCTCTCGGGAATGTTCGGCAGGTCGAAGTTGATGACATGCGTCACGCCGTCGACATCGATGCCGCGCGCCGCGATGTCGGTGGCGACGAGCACCCGGGTCTGGCCGGAGCGGAAGCCGGCGAGCGCCCGCTCGCGCTGATTCTGGCTCTTGTTGCCGTGGATCGCCGCCGACTCGATGCCGGCCCCGTCGAGATGGCGCACGACCCGATCCGCCCCGTGCTTGGTGCGGGTGAAGACGAGTATCCGCCCGAGCGTCTTGTCGCGCAGGATCTCGGCGAGCAACGAGCGCTTTTGCGCCGTGTCGACGAAGATCACATGCTGGTCGACCAGCTCGACCGTCGAGGCCGAGGGCGTCACCGCGACGCGCACCGGATCGCGCAGAAGATCCGCGGCAAGAGCGCCGGCCTCCTTCGGCATGGTCGCGGAGAAGAAGAGGCTCTGCCGCTGGGCCGGCAGCGTGCGGACGATGCGCCTGATGTCGTGGATGAAGCCCATGTCGAGCATGCGGTCCGCCTCATCGAGGACGAAGGTCTCGACCTGGTCGAGGCGCAGCGTCCGCTGGCCGAGATGGTCGAGCAACCGTCCGGGCGTGGCGACCAGGACGTCGACGCCGTTGGCGAATGCACGGGCCTGCGGCTTGTCGGGCACGCCGCCGAAGGCAACGGCCGTCGACAGCCCGAGATGGCGCCCGTAGGTGCGGAAGCTTTCGGCGATCTGGCTGGCGAGCTCGCGTGTCGGGCTGAGCACGAGCACGCGGCAGGCGCGGGGCTGCGCCCGGCGCCGGTCGGCCGACAGGCGATGCAGGATGGGGGTGGCGAAGGCGGCGGTCTTGCCGGTGCCGGTTTGGGCGATGCCAAGCAGATCGCTGCCGCGCAGGATGTGGGGAATCGCCTGCGCCTGAATCGGCGTCGGCGTCGTGTAGCCCTCGCCCGCGAGCGCCTTCAGGATGGGAGTCGCGAGGCCGAGATTTGTGAATTCAGTCAAGTGGTTACGTTCTTTCAATTATGCCGCGAACGAGCGACCGGCACACGGCCGAATCGCCCCTATCGCGGGGTTTCAGGGGAACACCCCCGCGTTGCCTGGGCTGTTCTGTGGAGTAATGGGTGCTCGGCAGGACGATCAACCGCAGAGCGGGCGTCGCTTACGCGACCAGAGCACCAATGACCGTATCGCTGGTCGCGGTATATGTGCACCTGCGAAGGCCGGAAGTCAAGGCGCCGCAAGAGATTTTTCTGCCGACAGAGCCTGAAAGCCGTCCGACTCGGGGTCAATAGCCGTTTGTCTTGCTCACATCTGGATGTGCCTAGCATGGCGCCGCGACGCGCAAAGACGCTTCCCTCCGCCGCCTCGATTGTGCAAGTTCCTGCCCCGGCCGCTTGCCGGTCGACGGGCGGCGACTATTG
The DNA here is from genome assembly GCA_016201015.1 of Pseudomonadota bacterium. Classification (GTDB taxonomy): domain Bacteria; phylum Pseudomonadota; class Alphaproteobacteria; order CACIAM-22H2; family CACIAM-22H2; genus JACQDQ01. The sequence goes on from JACQDQ010000524.1 coordinate 6,764, forward strand.
ACCAATCTTGGGGGTGGATACCATGCACATTCGTTCCTTCGGTTTGCTCGGCCTCGCGGCAGTCTTGGCTCTGTCCAGCGCGGTCTGGCTGGCGCCAAGGGCGCTGGGCGCGTCGGATAGCCCGAGCATCAGCAAATCGACCAAAGCCTCCATCGATCGCGGCCGCTACTTGGCCAAGATCGGCGGCTGCAATGATTGCCACACCGCGGGCTACGCGCCGACCGGCGGCAAGGTCCCGGAAGCGCAGTGGCTGCTTGGCGACCAGCTCGGCTTCCGCGGCCCGTGGGGCACCAGCTATCCGACCAACCTGCGCCTCTATATGCAAAAGATGTCGGAAGACGATTGGGTGAAGGTCGCGCGTAGCTTCGAGCCGCGGCCGCCGATGCCGTGGTTCAATGTGCGCGCCATGAGCGAAAGGGACCAGCGCGCCATATATCGCTATGTCCGCAGCCTGGGTCCGGCCGGCTCGCCGGCGCCCGATGCGCTGCCGCCGAACGTCGAGCCGAAGACGCCGGTCATCGCCTGGCCGGCGCCGCCGAAGTGATGCAAGCGCACCTGATCGCGGCAATCGCCCGATGAAGATCGCCGCGATCGAAGCGCTGCATCTACGGCTGCCGAATATCGAGCAGAAGGCCGACGGCACGCAGGAGGTGCTGATCGCGCGCGTCACCACCGACAGCGGTCTGGTCGGCCATGGCGAGGCGGTGTCGTGCTCGACCGTGGCGCGCGCCATCATCGAGGCGCCGCGCGCCGCGCCGTTCCGCCACGGCCTCGGCGCAGCGCTCGTGGGCCGCGATCCGCTCGATCCCGCCTGGTGCGGGCGCGAAATGGCCGAAGCGACCCGCTGGTACGGGCGGCGCGGCTGCGTCGTGCACGCCATCGCCGCGGTCGATACGGCGCTGTGGGATATCGTCGGGCAGGAGCAGAGCAAGTCGTGTCACGCGGTGTGGGGCACGCAACGGCAGGGCATCCGCGCTTATGCCAGCGTGCTGTTCCCCGACACGCCGCACGACGCGGGCGCTCTCGCCGAATCGCTCGTCGCGCGCGGCTTCACCGCGGTCAAGTTCGGCTGGGGCCGGTTCGGACGCAACGCGACGCATGACCGCGCCGTGCTGCGGGCGATCCGCGCCGCGATCGGCGACAAGGTCGAGCTGATGGTCGATGCCGGCCGCGTGTGGACGGCGGACGAGGCGCTGCGCCGCGCGCCGGCGCTGTTCGACGAATTTGCCCTGTGCTGGCTGGAGGAGCCGCTGAACGAGGATGACCTCGACGGCTATAAGCGCCTTGCCGCGGCGGTGAGCGGACGCATCGCCACCGGCGAAACCGAGGAGAACTTCGTGCAGTTCGACGACCTCATGGACCGCGGCGTCGCCGTCATTCAGCCCGATGTCGGGCGTGCCGGCGGGCTTTCGGTGTGTCGGCGCCTGTCCGAGCGCGCGGCGGCGCGCGGGCGCTGGTGCGTGCCGCATTGCTTCGGCTCCGGCGTCAATCTCGTGTCGTCGATCCACTGGGCGGCGGCCGCGCCCGAAGCGCCGTTCATCGAATATCCGTTCACCGCGTCGCCGTTGCGCAACGATCTGGTGGACGGCATCCCGCCGATGAAGGACGGCTTTGTCACGTTGCCCGCCGGCACCGGCCTCGGCATTCGCCTCAATCCCGAGATCATCGACCGCTTCCGCGTGACCTGACGCGGTCCTTGCGCGCCTGGCCCTCGCCGGTCGATGATCGGCGCCGAATCTGAGCGACGGAGGATAATTCGTGTCGACGCTGGGCAAGATGTATCTCAACGGCAGGATCGTCGATTACGCCGACTGCAAGGTTCACGCCTTTTCGGGCGCGGTAAAATACGGCGCCGGCGTGTTCGAAGGGTTGCGCGGCTATTGGAACGAGACGGAATCGGAACTCTACATATTCCGCCTGCGCGAGCATGTGGAGCGGTTGCGCTTCGGCATGAAGGCGATGCGCTTCGACAGCGTGGGCGAGGCCGACGCGCTGGTGGAGAGCGTGCTCGCGGTGTCGCGCGCCAATGCGATCCGCGGCAATGCGCATTTCCGCATGATCGCCTTTCTCGAAGGCGACGACGAATTGCCGGGGACCGGTCCGGTCGGCATCGTCGTCGGCGCGGTGCAGCGGCCGCCGGCCAAGCGTATCGAAACCGGCGTCGCGGTCGGCATCTCGTCATGGACGCGCATTCCCGACAACGCGCTGCCGCCGCGCGTCAAATGCACGGCGAACTACGTCAACAACCGCGCCGCCGAGCTGGAGGCGAAGGCCGGCGGCTATGACGGCGTGCTGATCCTGACCGGCGAGGGCAAGCTGTCCGAGGCCTCGGGCGCCTGCGTCTTCCTGGTGCGCAACGGCCGGCTGATCACGCCCGATGTGGGCAGCGACATTCTGGAAAGCATCACCCGCGACACGGTGATCGAGCTCGCGCGCACGCGCCTCGGCCTGGCGGTCGAGGAGCGGCGCGTCGACCGCACCGAGCTGCTGATCGCCGACGAGGCGTTCTGGTGCGGCTCGGGGCAGGAGATCGTGCCGATCGTCTCGGTGGCGCGCCAGCCGGTCGGCGACGGCAAGCCGGGCAAGGTGACGCGCGCCGTGCAGCAGGCTTATTTCGACGTGGTCTATGGCCGCGTGCGCGAGCGGCCGGAGTGGCGCACGCCGGTCTGGCAGCGGCCGTAGGCGGCGCTTACCCCGGATAATCCGTCGCCAGATGGGCGACGCAGTCGCCGCGCTCGACGCGGCCGGGATGGCGCTTGCAGATCACCGTGCCGGCGCGACGGAATTGGCACGGCACCGGCTCGCGCGCCGGGTTGTCGATGAAATGCACCTGGCCGCAGGGCTGCCCTGCCGTGATCTCGTCGCCCAGCTCAACGAAGGGCTCGAACAAGCCCGGCTCCGGCGCGTAGACATAGTAGTCGCGGCCCTTGACTTCCATGACGCGGGTCGGCTGGCCGGCCGCCGCTTTGTCCGCGGCAATGACGCCGGCATGGGCGAGAAAATTGCGCACGCCGCGCTCGACCAGCCGCACGCCCGTAACCGACACCCGCCCGCTGCCGCCGAACTCGCCGCCCAGCGCGACGACGCCCTGGTCGACAGCGGACGCGCCGGCGATTCCGGCATCGGTCGAGAATGCCCAGATCAGGCTGACCGGCGCGCCGAACGCCTTGAGCGCGGCCAGCGCCCGGCGGTCAAGTTCGGGATCGCTGCCGACCCGCATCGAGCAGAACGGCACGTATTCGAGCGACGAGCCGCCCGAATGCAGGTCGTGATGAAAATCGGCCATCGGGTACAGCACCGTGTCGATGTAGTGGGCGATGGCGAAGGTCGGCGTGCCCTTCGGATTGCCGGGGAAGGCGCGATTGAGGTTGCCGCCGTCGATCGGCGAGACGCGCGCGCCGTCCATCGCGGCGGGCAGATTGGCTGCCGGCATGACGATGACGCGGCCCTTGATGTCCTTGGGCTGCAGCGAGCGGATCAGCTTGCACAGAGCGATCTGACCCTCGTACTCGTCGCCGTGATTGCCAGCCATCAGGAAGACCGTCGGTCCGTCGCCGTTGCGGATGACGGCGATGGGAATGGCGATGGTGCCGTAGGCGGAGCGCGTCACCGAGTGCGGCAGGTGCAGCCAGCCGACTTGCTTGCCTTCCTGTTCGTAGTCGATGTCGGTCCAGATCTGCGTGCGCGCGCTCATGGCGTTGTCCCCTGGCTGTGATGGCCGCATAGTTGACAACCGTGCGCCGCCGCGCGCAACGTTTGTCTGGGGCAAGACTGACGGCCGCAACACGCATTGCGGCCGACAAGGGGGCGAGGGGAGAGTCACCATGTTCCGTTGGCATGATGGTATCGCGCGTGCCGGTCTTGCGATCGTCGCCGTGCTGGCGCTGCTCGCCGCCGGACCGGGATCGGCCGAGCCCAAACGCGGCGGCATGCTGGTCTTTGCCCAGGAGGCGCCGCCGCCGACGCTCGATCCCAATTTCTCGAGCGCGATCTCTACCCGCAACATCGCGATGCATGTTTTCGAGACGCTGATCACGCGCGACGAGAACAACGACATCATCGACGAGCTGGCGGAGTCGCATGCGGCCAGCGCCGATGGCCTTACCTATACGTTCAAGCTGCGCCAGGGCGTCCGCTTCCACAACGGCAAGGAAATGACCTCGGCCGACGTGAAGGGGTCCTACGAACGCTACAAGCGGATGGCGCTGGCGCGCATCACGCTCGATGCCGTCGTCGCGATGGAGACGCCCGATCCTTACACCTTTGTCCTCAAGCTCGGCCGCCAGATGCCGGTGTTCCTCGACGAGGTCAGCGCCTTCGTCGTGCCGATTGCGATTCTGCCGGCGGAACAGAGCGGCCGGGAAGGCAACAAGATCGACCTCATCGGCACCGGTCCGTTCCAGTTCGTCGAGTGGGTCCCGGACAGCCATGTCCGCTTGAAGCGTTTCGACGGCTACAAGCCCGACACGCGCTCTGCCGGTACCAACGGCTTCGCCGGCCGCAAGCAGGTGTGGTTCGACACCGTCGACTTCAAGCTGGTGCGCGAGCCCGGCGCGCGGGTCGCCGGCCTCGAAGCGGGACAGCTGCAGATCATCGAGGACCTGCCGGCGGAATCGGCGAAGCGGCTGGCCGCCAACCGCAACATCGTGATCTACGACCTGAAGAACTTCTGGCTGCAAGGCGCGTGGGTCAACCACGCCAGGGCGCCGACCACCGATAACCGCATCCGCCGCGCGTTGCAGATCGCCCTCGACATGGAGGAGATCATGGAGATCGCGACGGACGGTGCCTACGCGCTGCAGCCCGGCCTGCAATATCCGGGCAATCCGTATTACGTGACCGATGGCGGCCAGTACTACAACGCCAAGGACGTGAACAAGGCGAAGGCGCTGCTCAAGGAAGCCGGCTACAGGGGCGAGGAGCTGGTGATCATCACCAACTCCAGCTACCAGAACATGTACAAGGCGGCGCAGGTGGTGAGCGAGCAGCTGAAGGCGGTCGGCTTCAAGGTGCGCATGGACGTGTTCGACTGGGCGACGGCCATGGCCAAGCGCCAGGACAAGGAAAACTGGAATCTGTGGTTCACCGGCCAGGGCACCGGCCCTTCGGTCGGCCCATATGCGGCGATGAAGGATGTCGTCTCGCCGCAGCTCAATCAGTTCACTCCCGATCCTGTGCTCGACAAATTGTTCGACGAGCTGATCTCCGGCACCAGCTTCGAGGCGCGCAAGGCGGCATTCGGGAAGTTTCAGGCGCGGGTCTACGATCAAGTCCTCTTCCTCAAATTCGGCGACCTCACGCGCAAGCAGGCGGCGCGGGCGAACGTCAAAGGATTCTTGCCCTATCGCATCCCGCGCATGTGGAACGTCTGGATCGAAGGCTGAGCGACGGGCGGCGCGCGATCCGCCGCCGCGGCGGTTGACGCATGGCTGAGTACGTGGTGCGGCGGCTGCTGGCCGCGATCCCGGTGCTGCTGCTGGTGACGCTCATTTCGGCGTCGATCATGCAGCTGGTGCCGGGCGATCCGGCATCGATGATCGCCGGGCAGAATGCGAGCCAGATCGAAATCGAGCGCGTGCGCGTCGAGCTCGGCCTCGACCGACCCTACGGCGAGCGAATGCTCGCCTGGTTCGCCGGCCTGCCGCGCGGCGATCTCGGCCGCTCGATCCTGCTGCAGCGAAGCGTGGCCGATGCGATCCTGGAGCGCGTGCCGGTGACGCTGGCGTTGGCCGGCTTCGGCTTGCTGCTGACCATCGCCATCGGCATCCAATGCGGCATCATTGCGGCCTTGCGCGCCAACACCTGGGTCGATCAGGCGGTGCTGGTCGTGGCCCTCGCCGGCGTCTCGATCCCGAATTTCTGGCTGAGCCTGATGCTGATCGTGCTGTTCGGCGTCATGCTCGACTGGCTGCCGGCCGGCGGCTACATACCGTTCGCCGATGATCCGCTCGGCTGGGCGCGCAGCCTGATTCTGCCGGGCATCTCGCTGGCGCTGCTGCAGATCGGCCTGCTGGCGCGCATCACCCGCGCGACCATGCTGGAGGTGCTGCGCCAGGACTATATCCGCACCGCCCGCGCCAAGGGGCTGCCCGGCCTCCTGGTCATCGGCAAGCACGCGCTCAAGAACGTGATGATCCCGGTGATCACCGTGATCGGCATCAGCTTCGGTCTCCTGCTCAGCGGCTCGGTGGTGATCGAGACCGTGTACTCGATTCCCGGCATGGGCCGGCTGCTGGCCAACGCGGTCTTCGGCCGCGACTACCCGCTGATCCAAGGCGGGCTGCTGGTGACCGCGGCGACGCTCGTCCTGCTCAATCTCGTCGTCGATCTGCTTTACGCCGTGCTCGATCCGCGGGTGACCTTTGACCGCGGCTGAGGCGGCAGCCACCGCCGCCGCGGCACCCATCGCCGGCTCCGGGTTGGTGGCGCGGCTGATGCGCCACCGGCTGTTCGCGACCGGCGTGGTCCTGTTCGGCATCGTGCTGGTGCTCGCCGTGTTCGCCGATGTGCTGGCCATAGCGCCGCCGGAAAAGATGCAGGTGCGCTTTCGCTTCCGCACGCCCGAATGGGCCTTTCCGCTCGGCACCGACAATTTCGGCCGCGACATCTGGAGCCGCCTGGTCTACGGCGCGCGGCTGTCGCTCGCCATCGGCTTCGGCGTCGTCGTCGCCACCGGGATCGCCGGCACCGCGATCGGCCTCGCCGCCGGGTATTTCCGCCGGCTCGACAATCCGCTGATGCGGGCGATGGACGCGCTGATGGCGTTTCCCGCCGTGCTGCTCGCCATCGCCATCGCCGCGGCACTCGGACCGTCGGCGATCAACGCCGTCATCGCCCTCGCCGCCGTCTACACGCCGCGCACGGCGCGGATCGTCCGCGCGACGGTGCTGGTCGTGCGCGAGACCGAGTACGTCCAGGCGGCGCTGGCCTGCGGCGCCCGCCACTATTGGATCATCCGCCACCACGTGCTGCCGAACAGCCTGGCGCCGCTGATCGTGCAGCTCACCTTCATCTTCGCCTATGCCGTGCTGACCGAGGCGATCCTCAGCTTCCTCGGCGTCGGCCCGCCGCCGCCGACGCCGACCTGGGGCAACATGATCGCCGAGGGCAAGGACTATCTGCGCGAGGCACCGCTGCTCGCGGTATTTCCCGGCATCGCCATCGCCTTGACCGCGCTGGGGCTCAATCTGCTCGGCGACGGGCTGCGCGACGTGCTCGATCCGCGGCTCAGGGTGCAGCATGGCTGAGCCGCTGCTGGCGGTCGAGGACCTGCGCGTCGTCTTCGGGCCGCCGGGCCGCGAGCAGGTGGCGATCGACGGCGTCAGTTTCGCGCTCGGGGCGCACGAGGTGCTCGGCATCGTCGGC
>JACQDQ010000537.1 GCA_016201015.1 Pseudomonadota bacterium
ACGCGCGCCGCGGCGGAGCCGACATCCACCGCCATGACAAGGTCGCCCTGCGGCCGTCGTGTCATGGCACTAATTCGGCGGCACTGGTCGGCGACGACAATGCGGTGCCCCTGCAGACCCTAGAGATTGAACGTCGCCGTGGTGTCGAGAAAGTCATGGAAGTGGACGACGGTCAGCCCATCTTGGGCGAACACCACGGCATAGGCAGGCGGCTCGAGGCTGCCGGGAACCACATCTTCGATCACCAGATCGAGCGCGACCTGATGGTTCGTGGCGCGCATCGTGGTGAAGGGAATGCCCAACCAGCTGCCGCCGATCGGCCGGTGCAGATGGCCGAAGTATAGATGCTGGATGTTGCGCCGGCCGGCGACGATCTCGGCCATGCGGTCAGGATCGCGCAGCGAGATGGCATCCATCCGCTTGATACCGACCGGGAACGGCGGATGGTGCATGAACAGGTGGACGGGTCGGTCGCCGGCGCGGTCGAGCTCGGATTTGAGCCAGCCGAGACGCTTGTCGCACAAGACGCCCCACGAGACGTCCGGCTCGTTGGTATCCAGGCAGATGAAGCGTCCGGCTGCCGTGTCGAACGCGAATTGCACGAAGCCGTTGGCGTCGCGCGGCGAAGACGGAAAGACCTGCAGAAAATTGCCGCGATGATCGTGGTTGCCAAGCAGCAGGTGATAGGGCAGCGCAAGCTCGGCAAGAAGATCGCGGAGCGCGCGGTAGGCGTCGATCTCGCCCCAATGCGCGAGATCGCCGGTGACGATGGCGAGCGCGGCGTCGCGATGATGCCGGTTGATGTCGGCAATGCACGCCTTGAGCCGCTCGCGCGGATCGAGGCCGTAGAGCAGCCGCCCCGGAGGAACGAGATGCGTGTCGGTTACGTGAATGAATTTCATCGCTCGGTCATCTGACGCGTAAGCAGGGGGCGGCCCATGCCGCCCCCTTTATCATTCTATCGACTATTCTACGTCCGCGTCATTTCGGCAGCAGCGCCTGGACGTCTTTGCTCATTGCCGCCAGCGCCGTCTCCGGAGCCGTCGAGCCATCGACGACGCTTTGCAGATGATCCTTGATGACCGCGATGATCTTCAGGCTGTTCTCGCCCGGAAACGCATACCACGCGGTCATGTAGGGCTGCTGCTTGAGCGACGTCAGGTGGTTCGGACGCGTCTCGTAGAACGGCTTGAGAAGTTTCGGGTCGTTCGCCGGCAACGCATTCGGCGGCATGTAGCCGGTGCCCTTGACCATGACGGTCGCGCCTTCCGCGCCGGTCGCGAACTTCATGTATTCCCAGGCCGCCTTCTGTTTCTCGGGCGTGGTGGCGAACATCAGCGCGGCGTTGCCGCCGGTCGGCAGCTTCGCATCCGGACCGGGAACCGGGAAGACCGCCGTGCGCCACTTGAATTTGCCGCCGACCCCCTCGTCGGCGACGCGCAGCAGCGAGGTCGACTCGGTCCAGATGCCCATCTTGCCGGCGAAGAACGCCTGGCGCGCCGCCTCGTGGGCGAGATTCGGCATCTTGCCTTCCTTGAGCATGCGGCCCATGAGGCCGATGGCATTGCGCCCACCGGGGCCGTCGAATGCGACTTTCTTCTCGTCGCCGGACATCATGGTGCCGCCGTATGAGAAGACGAGCGCTTGCCACAGCCAGTTGCCGGTGATGGTCCAGGAATGGTAGAGGCCGACCGTGTCGTTGCCCAGCGCCTCGACCTTGCGGGACAACGCGAAGATGCCCTCCCAGGTGTTGGGGAAGTTGTTGGGGTCGCCGCCGGCCTTGGCGACGAGGTCCTCGTTGAAATAGATGATCGGAGTCGAGACGGCGAAGGCCATGCCGTATTGCTTGCCGTTGAAATTGCCGAGCGCCATCATCGCGTCGGAAAAGCCCTGCCCCTTCCAATCCTTCTCTTTGGCGATCATCGGCGAAAGGTCGCCGGCGATGCCGCGATCGACGAACAGGCGCTGCAGGTTGATCGCTTGAAAGGAAACGTCGGGAAGTTGCTTGACGATCGCCTGGCGCAGCGCGGTCTGCGCCGCATCCTCGTACTCCTTGTAGGCCGGGCGGTAGGTGACCTGGACGTCGGGATGCAGCTTCTCGAACTCCGCTTTGATCTCGGCGAACACCTTGTCGAAGATGAAGCCGAGCGGGTACTGCACCTCGATCTCGGTCTTCGCCTGTGCCGCGGACGCGACCAGGGCGGCCACGCCGATTGCGGCAAGTACCTGTTTCCAACGGTTGCGCAGCATCTCTCCCTCCTTGGGTTATGACTTAGGTTTTCAGGCCGGTGAACGTGATGCCCTCGATGAAACGGCGCTGGGCGAGCAAGAAGGCGACGACGAGCGGCAGGATGACGATCGTCGCCGCCGCCATCAGCGGCCCGTAGTCGGTGCCTTGATCATTGCGGCGGAAGAACACGACGCCCAAGGGCGGCGTGTACAGGCTCTGGCTATTGATCGCGATCAGCGGCCAAAAATAGTCGTTCCAGTGCGCAACGACCGAGAAGATGCCGAAGGCGATGAGCGCCGGCACCGCCGTCGGCAGCATGATCCGCCAGACGATGCCGAACTCGCCGATGCCGTCGATGCGGGCGGCGTCGATCAGGTCGTTGGGGACGGTCATGAAGAACTGCCGCATCAGGAAGATGCCGAACACCGAGATGACGAACGGCAAGACCAGCGACGCGTAGCTGTCGAGGACGCCGGCGTGGAAGAACATGATGTAGATGGGAATCGCCGTGGCATGGACCGGGATGAGCAGGCACAGCAGCACCGTCGCGAACAGCGCCCCCCGGCCGTGGAAGCGCAGCTTGGCGAGCGCATAGGCGCAGGGCAGCGCGACGACGACCTGGAGGACGAAGATCGCCGCCGTGACGATCGCGCCGTTGAGCAGGAAGCGGAGCATCGGCACGCGGGTGAACGCCATCGTGTAGTTGTGAACGGCATTCCAATGCTGCGGCAGGAGGCGCAGCTCCGCCGACAATATCTCGCCCTGAGGCTTGAGCGAGGTGAGAAACATCCAGGCGAACGGCGCGATCATCAGGACCGCGCCTGCCATCAGCACGACATGGCGCGCGAGCGCCGCCAGCGGGTGGAGGCGTCCGCCGTTCATGCGTAGTGCACCCGCTTCTCGAGGATGTGGGCGTTCAGCCAGGCGAGCGCCAGGACGAACGCCAGGAACACCACGGTGACGGCAGCGGCGTAGCCGCTGCGGAAGAACTCGAAGCCTTCGGAGTACATCGTGTAGAGCAGCACCTCCGACGCGCGGTTGGGGCCACCCTTGGTCATGACCTGGACCGTGTCGAACACCTGGAAGGAGCGAATGGCGGTAATGACGACGACGAACAGGGTCACCGGACCGAGCATCGGCCATGTCACGGTAAGGAACCGGTCCCAGCCGTTGTTGACGCCGTCGATCGCCGCCGCCTCGTAGAGGTCCTTGGGGATGGCGGTGAGGCCGGCCATGAACAGCACCATGTTGAAGCCGACGCTCTGCCAGATGCCGATGCCGCACAGCGTGTAGAGAACCACCGCGCGATCCTGCAGCCAGTCGTAGCCGGCAACGTTGATCGCCTTCAGCGACAGATTCACCAGGCCGAATCTCGGATGAAGCATGAATTCCCAGACGATCGCCATGGCAATCAGCGTCGCCATCACCGGCAGAAAATAGGCCGCGCGGTAGAAGGCACGCAACGACGTGCCGGCTTCGATGAGCAGCGCGGCACCGAGGCCAAGCCCGACCGAGGCCGGCACGACGATGCCGACATAAGTCAACGTGTTCTCGATCGACCGGCGGAAGACGCGGTCGCCGAACATATCGACATAGTTTTGCAAACCGATGACGCGCAGAGACTTGGCGCCGAGCTGATAGTCGGTGAGCGACAGCGCCAGGATGCACAGCACCGGACCGATCAGGAACAGAAACATCAGCATCATCGCCGGCCCGGCCAGCGACATGGCCGTCAGCTCCTCGCGCCAGGCACGGCGGCGATTGGCCGTCGTCGCGGCGGGGACGCGAACCGCCGTGGCGGCGATATCAGCCACGGCGCAGCTCCGCTACGGCCGCGGGTGCGCCGCGCGGACGAACGCGCCGCCCGGACTCGTCGAAGACGACGGCCTGCTGCGTCTGCAGACCGACCACGATCGGCGCGCCGATCGGAAAGTTGTCGACCTCCGACGGATCCGTGCGGACGATGAGCGGCGCGCCGGCACCGGGAACATCGACATGGAGGAACAGCTCCGAGCCGAGATTCTCGCGATGCCCGAGCGTGCCGCGCAGTCCGGCAACATTGTCGCGCGCGCTCGCCGTGGCGGCGCCTGGACGGATGCCGACCTGGACGCGGGCCCCGGCCGCGAGCGCGCCGTCGAACGGAATCTGCAGGCCGAGAACGTCGAGGCCGCGCGGGCCGGCCGCAAGCCCGGGCAGCACGTTGATCCGTG
>JACQDQ010000535.1 GCA_016201015.1 Pseudomonadota bacterium
CGGCACATCCGGCTGTGCAGGCCCGGCGTCCCCCCGTAGTCTGCCGTTCATGCCGCCTTTACGGCGGCCGAACTAAGGTACGCCCCTCTGTCCGAACTGGCTGTTCACTCGACCGCGATGACCTCGCTCTACATCCCCGGGCCGCTGGCCGCCTACCGTGCGCGGCTGGCCGAAGGCCGGCTGCGGCCCGATCCGGCGCAGGAGCTCGCCGCCGAGAAGCTGGAGGGCCTGTGCAAGGCGCTGCGCGGCTATCAGCCGCATGACGGCACCGGCGGCTGGCGCGAGCGCCTGGGTCTGGCGCGGCGGCCCGATCCGGCGCCGATGGGCCTCTATTTGTTCGGCGCGGTCGGGCGCGGCAAGTCGATGCTGATGGACTTGTTCTTCACCGCGGCGCCGGTCGCCAACAAGCGGCGCGTGCATTTCAATGCGTTCATGATCGAGGTCCATCAGCGCCTGCATAAATGGCGGCAGCGGGACCTGAAAGACCGCGAGGGCAAGGACCCGATCGCGCCGCTCGCCAAGAAGATCGCGGAAGAGGCCTGGCTGCTGTGCTTCGACGAGTTCCAGGTCACCAACATCGCCGATGCGATGATTCTCGGCCGCCTGTTCGCCGCGCTGTTCGAGCGCGGCGTGGTGGTGGTGGCGACGTCCAACATCGCGCCCGACGATCTTTATGAGGGCGGCCTGCAGCGCGAGCTGTTCCTGCCGTCGATCGCCATGCTGCGCGAGCGGCTCGACCTGCTCGAGCTCGACGGCGATGTCGACTACCGGCGCGAGCGGCTGCGCGGCCTGCCGGTCTACTACACGCCGCTGGGCGCCGAGGCGACGGCGCGGCTCGAAGCCGTGTTCGCCAGGCTTGCCATGGGCGACAAGGGCAAGACCGCGCGGCTTGCCGTGCTCGGGCGCGAGCTCAGCCTGCCGCGCGCGGCGAAGGGCGTGGCGATGACGGATTTCTCGTCGCTGTGCGAGCAGGCGCTGGGCGCCGCCGACTATCTGGCGCTCGCCCGGCACTTCCACACCGTCATCCTCGACGGCGTCAAGAGCCTGCGGCCGCAGATGCGCAACGAGGCGCGCCGCTTCGCGCTGCTGATCGATTCGCTTTACGAGCACCGGGTCAACCTCGTCTGCGCCGCCGCCGGACCGCCCGAGTCCCTCTACCCCGAGGGCGAGCACGCGGCGGAATTCCGCCGCACCGCGTCGCGCCTGCACGAGATGCAGAGCGCGGACTATATCGAAAGCCCGCATCTCACTTAGGAGCCGCCGCCATACCTGCTTGCCGCGCCGGTGGAATCGGAGTAGGAAACGCGCGGATTTCCAAGGATTCGCGCGGCAGACTCCGAGCCGCGGCGCCGCCCACTTTCCCCGCCAGCTTCGAGGAGTCTCATGGCCCGCAACAAGATCGCCCTGGTCGGCGCCGGTCAGATCGGCGGAACGCTCGCCCTGCTCGCCGGGCTCAAGGACCTCGGCGACGTGACGCTGATCGACGTGGTCGAGGGCGTGCCGCAGGGCAAGGCGCTCGATCTTGCCGAGGCCTCGCCGGTCGAGGGCTTCGACGCCGTCTACAAGGGCTCCAACGACTACGCGGCGCTGGCCGGGGCCGACGTCGTCATCGTCACCGCCGGCGTGCCGCGCAAACCGGGCATGAGCCGCGACGACCTGATCGGCATCAACGCCAAGGTGGTGGCGACGGTCGCCGAGAGCATCCGCGCGCATTGCCCCAACGCCTTCGTCATCGTCGTCACCAACCCGCTCGATGTCATGGTGTGGGTGATGCGCGAAGTGTCGAAGCTGCCGCCGGCCAGGGTCGTCGGCATGGCCGGCGTGCTCGACTCCGCGCGCTTCCGCTACTTCCTGGCCGAGGAATTCAAGGTGTCGGTCGAGGACGTGACCTGCTTCGTGCTCGGCGGCCACGGCGACACCATGGTGCCGCTCGTCCGCTATTCGACCGTCGCCGGCATTCCGCTGCCCGACCTCGTGGCGATGGGCTGGACGACCCAGGCCAAGCTCGACGCCATCGTCCAGCGCACCCGCGACGGCGGGGCGGAGATCGTCAATCTGCTGAAGACGGGGTCGGCCTTCTATGCGCCGGCGGCCTCGGCGATCGCCATGGCGGAAAGCTTCCTGCGCGACAAGAAGCGCGTGCTGCCCTGCGCCGCTTTGCTCACCGGGCAGTACGGCGTCAAGGATATCTATGTCGGCGTGCCGGCGGTCATCGGCGCCGGCGGCGTCGAGCGCATCGTCGAGATCAAGCTCAACCCGCAGGAAAAGGCGATGTTCGACAAGTCCACCGCCGGGGTGAAGACGCTGTGCGACGTGGCGGCCGGGATGCTCAAGAAAGAAGGAAAATTATAATCGCTTCCGGATACGCCGCCGTCACCGATTCCCAGCGACAAGGCAAGCCACGGCCATGAATATCCACGAATATCAAGCGAAGGCGCTGCTTGCCAAATTCGGCGTCGCCGTACCCAAGGGCGGTGTCGCCTATACCCCGGACGAGGCGGAAAAGATCGCCAAGGAGCTGGGCGGTCCGGTGTGGGTCGTCAAGTCGCAGATTCATGCCGGCGGCCGTGGCGCCGGACGCTTCAAGGACAACCCGCAGGGCAAGGGCGGCGTCCGGGTCATCAAGTCGATCGACGACGTGCGCAAGAGCGCGGCCGAGATGCTCGGCCACGTACTGGTCACGCGGCAGACCGGTCAGGCCGGCAAAGAGGTCAAGCGCATCTATGTCGAGATGGGCTGCGACATCAAGCGCGAGCTCTATCTCGGCCTGCTGATCGACCGCACGACGTCGCGGGTCACCGTGATCGCCTCGACCGAAGGCGGCATGGAAATCGAGGAAGTTGCCGCCAAGCATCCCGAGAAGATCATCAAAGTGGCGATCGATCCGACGCTCGGCTTGCAGCCCTTCCACGCGCGACGCATCGCCTACGGCCTCGGCCTCGACGGCAAGCAGGTCGGCGCCGCCGTCAAGTTCCTCGCCGGCATGTACCAGGCATTCGTCGGTCTCGACGCTTCGGTGGTCGAGATCAATCCGCTGGTGGTGACCGGCGCCGGCGAGGTGCTGGCCCTCGATGCCAAGATGAGCTTCGACGACAACGCGCTGTTCCGCCACGACGAAGTCGCCACGCTGGCCGACTCCGACGAGGAGGACCCGACGGAGCGCGAGGCGGCGAAGCACGCGCTCAACTACGTCAAGCTCGACGGCAGTATCGGCTGCATGGTCAACGGCGCCGGGCTTGCCATGGCGACGATGGACATCATCAAGCTCTACGGCGGCGCGCCGGCCAACTTCCTCGATGTCGGCGGCGGCGCGACGCGAGAGCGGGTGACGGCGGCCTTCAAGCTCATCCTCTCCGATCCCAATGTCGAGGGCATCCTGGTCAATATCTTCGGCGGCATCATGCGGTGCGACGTGATCGCCGAGGGCGTGGTCGCGGCGGTGCGCGAGATGGCGCTCAACGTGCCGCTGGTGGTGCGGCTCGAGGGCACGAATGTCGAGCTCGGCAAGCGGATCATCAATCAGTCGGGCCTCAAGATCACGGCCGCCGACAATCTGGCCGATGCCGCCGAAAAGATCGTCAAGGCCGTGAAGGAGGCCGCCTGACATGGCTGTGCTGGTCGACCAGAATACCAAGGTGATCTGCCAGGGTTTCACCGGCGCGCAAGGCACCTTCCACTCGGAGCAGGCGATCGCCTACGGCACCAAGATGGTCGGCGGCGTCACGCCGGGGAAGGGCGGGACCCAGCATCTCGACCTGCCGGTGTTCAATACGCTGGCCGAGGCGGTGGCGGCGACCCAGGCCGACGCGTCGGTGATCTACGTGCCGCCGCCCTTTGCCGCCGATGCCATCCTCGAGGCGGTCGATGCCGGCGTGCGGCTGGTCGTCTGCATCACCGAGGGCATCCCGGTGCTCGACATGGTGCGGGTCAAGCGCTCGATGGCCGGGACCAAGAGCCGGCTGATCGGCCCCAACTGTCCCGGCATCATTACGCCCGGCGAGTGCAAGATCGGCATCATGCCCGGCCATATCCACAGCCGCGGCAAGATCGGCATCGTCTCGCGCTCCGGCACCCTCACCTACGAGGCGGTGGCGCAGACGACGGCGGCCGGGCTCGGCCAGTCGACCTGCGTCGGCATCGGCGGCGATCCGGTGAACGGCACCAATTTCATCGACTGCCTGGAGCTGTTCATCGCCGACCCCGAGACCAAGGGCATCATCATGATCGGCGAGATCGGCGGCACCGCCGAGGAAGACGCCGCCGCCTTCATCAAGTCGTCGAAGACCAAGAAGCCGGTGGTCGGCTTCATCGCCGGCGTCACCGCCCCGCCGGGACGGCGCATGGGCCATGCCGGTGCGATCATTTCCGGCGGCAAAGGCGGTGCTGGCGATAAGATCGAAGCCATGCGATCGGCTGGCATGCTGGTCGCGGATTCGCCAGCCAGCCTCGGCAGCACGATGCTGAAAG
>JACQDQ010000536.1 GCA_016201015.1 Pseudomonadota bacterium
ACCCTGGCACCTGCACTACACCGACGGGCTCGGCGTGCTGGTCATCCTGGCGGCGGCGGGGCTGCAATGGTGGAGGCGGTCGACGGCCAGCTGATCACTCCGCCGCGCGGCGGGCGCGCCGCCGCACAGCATGGCTCGAGGCGTCCTTGTAGCCCAGCGCGTCCTCGGCGATCAGGATGCGCTGCACGTTGGGCGCGCCCTCGCCGACATTCAGCATGTTGATATAGGCGGTGTAGTACGACACCGGGTACTCGTCGGCGAGCGCATAGCCGCCATAGATATCCGCCACCGCCTGCGCCGCGTGCTTGGCCGCGCGTGACGCCGCGTATTTGCTGTAGGAGGCGGCGCGCGTCGCTGGCGCGCGCTGTTGCATCGTCCACGCCGTGCGATGGGTGAGCAGGCGTGCGGCGTCGATCTCCACCGCCATGTCGGCGATGAGCTGCTGCACCATCTGATAGCGGCCGATCGCCTCGCCGCCGACCACGCGCTCGCGGGCATAGGCGACCGCCAAATCAAAACAGGCTTGCGCCAGACCGACCAGCCGGGCCGAGACGGTGAGGCGGCCATAGTCGAGCGCGCTCAGCGCGATCTTGAAGCCGTCGCCCTCGGCGCCGAGGCGGTCTTCGACCGGAACTTCAAAATCATCGAGGTGAATGACGCAGCTACGGAGGATCGGCGAAAGCCCGCGCATGGCGATCGGTTTCGCCGTGAAGCCTTTGAACTGCTTGGGCGAAACGATGAAGGCGGTGATCCCGCGAGGGCCGGCGGCAGGGTCGGTCCTGGCGAACAGCACGCCGGTGTCGCAGGCATCGGCGAAGGTGATCCACATCTTGCCGCCGTTGAGCAGGTAACGGTCGCCCTGCCGGCGCGCCACCGTTTTCATCGCTCCGGCCGGATCCGAGCCGCCGCCGCTTTCGCTGAGCGCGAACATGCCGATCTTGCGCCCGGCGATGAGGTCGGGCACGTAGCTCTGGACTTGTTCCTCGGTGCCCCAGTTGAGGATGGTGAACGGGCAGGTCATCGCCTGCATGTTCATCGCGTAGCCGAATTCGGGTCGCAGCCGCGAGATTTCCTCGGCGATCACCGCCACGGCCAGGAAACCGGCATCGGTGCCGCCGACATCGGCCGGGAACGCCGCGCCGAAGAATCCGGCTTCGCCCATCTTGGCGATGATGCCACGCGGAAACTCGCCCGCCGCCTCATGGCGCGCGATGTGCGGGGCGATTTCGCTGTCCACGAAACGGCGGACGCTGTCGCGGATGGCAACGTGATCGCTGTCGAGGCTGAAATCCACGATGGCGCGGCCCGCGGTTGAACGGTGCCGCCACGATAGAGACGCCGCCGCAGGCTGACAAGGACGCACGGCCTTCGACAGCGCGCGGCGGACATCGTAAAATGACCTCTTCACACGACGACACCTGACGATCAATGTCTCCGCCGCACGCCCAAGCGCTTGCATCCGCCGCCGCCGAGCACCGCGATCTCCACACGGTCAAGCGTCTGCTGCCCTATCTCTGGCTGCCCGGCGCGACGGCGATGCAGGCGCGCGTCGTCATCGCGGTCCTGTTCCTGGTCGGCGCCAAGGCCGCCACCGTCTACGTGCCGCTGCTCTACAAGCAGGCGGTCGACGCGCTGTCGGGCGCGGCCGGCGCCGCGATCGTCCTGCCGCTGGGCGCCGTGCTCGCCTACGGCGCGGCGCGCACGCTGTCGCAGCTTTTCGCCGAGCTGCGGCAGGTCGTCTTTGCCCGCGTTGCCTTCCATGCGATGCACCAGATCGCGCTGCAGACCTTTCACCATCTGCACCGGCTGTCGCTGCGCTTCCACCTCGACCGCCAGACCGGCGGCTTGTCGCGGGCGATCGAGCGCGGCACCGCCGGCATCGAGAATCTGCTGCATTTCCTGCTCTTCAACGTGGTGCCGACGATCCTTGAAATGGCGCTGGTCTGCGCCATCCTGTGGCGGCTGTACAATGTCTGGTTTGCGGCGGTCACCTTCCTCACGATCTCCGCCTATGTCGTCTACACGCTGCTGATCACGCAGTGGCGGCTGTCGTTCCGGCGCGGCATGATCGCCGCCGAGAGCGAGGCGAACACCAAGGCGATCGACAGCCTGCTCAATTACGAAACCGTCAAGTATTTCGGCAACGAGGCGCACGAGGCGCGGCGTTTCGACGGCGCGCTGGCCTCCTACGAGAATGCGGCGGTGAAAAGCGCGACCTCGCTGTCGCTGCTCAATCTCGGCCAGGGCGCGATCATCGCCATCGGCCTTACCGGCGTGATGCTGCTCGCCGCGCGCGGCGTGGTCGCCGGGGTGATGACGGTCGGCGATTTTGTGCTGGTCAATGCCTATCTGATGCAGCTTTACCTGCCGCTCAACTTCCTCGGCATGGTGTATCGCGAGCTGCGCCAGGCGCTCACCGACATGGATGCGATGTTCCGGCTGCTCGAGATCAACGCCGAAGTCGCCGACCGCGCCGGCGCGCAGGATCTGCGCGTCGCCGGCGGCTGCATCGAGTTCGACCGCGTCGGCTTCGGCTACGATCCGCGCCGCGCCATCCTGCGCGAAGTATCGTTCATTGTGCCGGCCGGCAAGACGGTGGCGATCGTCGGCCCGAGCGGCGCCGGCAAGTCGACCATCTCGCGGCTGTTGTTCCGTTTCTACGACGTCGACGAGGGCGCCATCCGCATCGATGGGCAGGACATCCGCGACGTGACGCAAGCGAGCCTGCGCGGCGCCATCGGCATCGTCCCGCAAGACACGGTGCTGTTCAACGACACCATCTTTTACAACATCGCCTATGGCCGACCCGACGCGCCGCGCGAGGCGGTCGAGCAGGCGGCGCGCCTGGCGCGGATCGAGGACTTCATCCGGCAGCTGCCTGAAGGCCACGCCACGCGGGTCGGCGAGCGCGGCCTGAAGCTGTCGGGTGGCGAACGTCAGCGCGTGGCGATCGCGCGGACGATTCTCAAGGGGCCGCGGCTGCTGATCTTCGACGAGGCGACGTCGGCGCTCGACACGCGCACCGAGAAGGAAATCCAGGAATCGCTGCGGGCGTTGTCGCGCGACGTGACGACGCTGATCATCGCCCACCGCCTGTCGACCGTGGTCGACGCCGATGAGATTCTGGTGCTGGAGGACGGCCGCATCGTCGAGCGCGGCCGGCATGGCGACTTGCTGCTGCGCGGGGGCATCTACGCCGCGATGTGGACACGCCAGCTCGAAACGCGGGAGGCGGCGGCGCCGGCGTAGCGGTCGAGCCAGGGCAGAAATAGGCGTGCGTTCCTATTTACTCCGTCCAGCAGGCCTCCGGGCTGTAAGAAGCCGCGACAATCTGTAAACAACGCCGACAACCGGCCGGCCGGCCGCTTCATCCGCTCCAGCATCAGTTCCAGACGGCCAATTTCTCTCTTAAGTCTATGTTATAAATATAAATATGGACGTTTATAGAGGCGTGAAGTCAGTCTTGGCCTGGCCTGAACTTAGGTTGATCGTAGGCGGCCAACATTGTCGGGTGTCGGGATTTTTTACATGCAGTCGAACGAGTCGCTTGGTATAACGTGAAATATTATAATAGAATCAATATGGTGAAGACGCTTCAGAGGAACTGGCACGCGGCGTGCATAGATTAATGCGAAAGAAAGTGGCCGTTACCAACGGCCTTGACCCGAGATCGCCGCCGGGACGAACCCAAACCGGTGGCAAAACCAAGAGGGGAGACCATGGATAAGTTGATTTTCAAGTCGACGCTGCGGCAGGGCCTACTGGCCGGTGCGGCGATTGTCTGCATGATGGGCGTCGCGCAGCAAGCCGACGCGGCATCGTACGCGTTGTCGCAGATGACGGTCAGCAACCTGCTGTTCACCGGCCCGACCTTCGGTCCGTCGGTGGTCTTCACGTCGCGCACGGACGCGACGCTGTTCGGCTCGGGGCCCGCGTCCTCGTCCTCGACTTCGCTCGTGACCTACGAATTCGCGACCAACGCGGCGTGCAACGCGGCGGCGGCGACGGGCGGTTGCGTGGATCCGCTGGTGCGTTTCATCAGCAACGGCGCGCCGGCGCCGGCTGAGAACGCCTTCGCCCCGCAGACCAAGGCGGCGGCGAGCTTCGGCTATGCCGATGCCATCGTCACCAGCACGAAGATCAACATTGCGAATGGCGCGACGTCCGGCGGCGCCTTCAAGCAGATTGCCGAGGCGGCGGTGAACGGCGGCAACGCGACGGGCCAGGCCGGCACCTCGCGCCAGGACTGGGACTTCTCGATCAATCTGACCTCGGGCCAGACGGTATCGATCGATTTCGACGAAGCGCTGTCGATGATCGCCGACGCGAGCGATCCGAACGGCCTCAACGCGCAGGCGACGAGCAGCATGCAGTTGCAGTTGCTGCTGAATGGCCAAGTCGTGAAGACGGTGGACATGACCGATCTGACGACGGGTCTGTCGGCCCTGAAGGGACAATCGTTCTCGACCGGCTTCGGGACGAAGCACACCTCGGGTTCGATCACGGCGGCGGTGGCAGGCGACTACCTGTTCCGCATCACCTCGCTCAGCAGCACGGACGTGAACGCGGCGGCGCCGGAGCCGGCGACGTTGAGCCTGATGGGCCTCGGCCTGCTCGGCCTCGGCTATGCCTCGCGGCGTCGGCGCAAGACGGCCTAGCACCTCTACTCCTCTCTTGGGTTAACTGGAACGGCGGCCTTCGGGCCGCCGTTTTTTTGTGGTCGGCAGTTTATGTATCGGCAACGCGACATCGTATAGTCTGGCGGCGACGTTCGCAGGCTGCGGTGGGCCCACAAGGCTGGATGGACGAAACGGCGATGACAGGCTCCGCGCGGGACATTCGGGCGCCCTCGACTGCGCCGAATGCGGTCCTGGCACGCATGGTCGACGAGGCCATCCGACGCCACCAGGCGGGGCAACTGGCGGAGGCGGAACAGCTTTATCGGCGGGTTCTGGCGGCAGATCCAAAAAATTTTGATGCACTGCACCTGCTGGGCGTCATCGCCTACACCGCACGTCAGTTCGAGCCGGCCATTTCGCTCATCCGACAGTCGCTCGCCGTGCGTCAGGGCTCGGCGGATGCGCACTACAACCTCGGCAATGCGCTTCGCGGCAGCGGGCGGCTGCGCGAGGCCGCGGACAGCTATCAGCGGGCGCTCACGCTGCGCGCCGACTGGGCCGAGGCGCACAACAATCTCGCGACGACGCTGCAGGATCTCGGGCAACGGGTCGAGGCTGCTGCCGCCTATCGCCGGGCCCTCGCCCTCAAGCCTGCCTGGGCGGCTGCCCACAACAATCTCGGCACTCTGTTCAAGGATACCGGGCAGCTCACCGAAGCGATCCAGTGCTTTCAACGGGCAATAGAGCTGCAGCCGGGCTGGGCTGAGGCGTACAACAATCTCGGCCTCGCCCAGCAGCTGCAGGGCCGGCTCGCCGACTCAATCTTTGCATTCGGGCGGGCCATCGAGCTCAAGCCGGACTATGTCGAGGCCGATTGCAATCGCCTGTTTGCGCGCAATTTCGATCCGAGGATTCGACCGGCGGAACAGCAGGCCGAGCACAAGCGCTGGCACGCTACGCATGGGAAGCATTTCGCTGCGAACATCGCGCCCCACAAGAATGATTCCGACCCCGGGCGTCGGCTGCGTATTG
>JACQDQ010000525.1 GCA_016201015.1 Pseudomonadota bacterium
AGCGGCTATGTCCGCCGCATCCGCGCCAATTTCCGCGACCTTAAGCGCTACGCCACCGATAGCCTGTGGCAGCGCGATGTCGACCGCTTCCTCGATTGCGCGGCGCCCGACGACACCACGATGCTGAGTCCGAACCGCGCGGTGCTGCGCCAATGCCGCATGCATGACGGCGGCTGGCCACAGGTGGCGGTGGCGGCCGCCGTCGGGCCGTTAGTCTACGGCATGTCGGGCGTGCCGGCGGTGGTGCCGTTGCTCAAGGACGCCGTCGCGCTGCTCGAAGGCCAGAAGCCGCCAAGCGCCGCCGCGGGCCGCGAGGGATTCGCAGCCTACAATGCGCGGCTGATCGAGCAGGTGGTCGGCAAGTCGACCAAGCTCGTCGGCATCCAGCAGATGGGCGCCTTCGACAAGCTGATGCAACTCGGCCTGTTGCGCAACCAGGCCGCCGATTACGCCGGTGCCGAGGCGGCGTATCGCCGCGCGCTGGACATCCAGGAGCGCACCTTCGGCGTCGATACGATGGGCAGCGGCAACACGCTCTGCCAGATCGCGCTGCAGCTCTCCGGCCAGCGGCGGCACGCCGACGCCGCCGCGCTGTTCGCCCGCGCCGAGACGCTGGTCAAAGCGATTCCGCGCGACTACGGACGATGCCTGACCTTCCGCTCCTACGATGCCAGCCGGCTCGGCAAATATCCCGAAGAGCTGGCCTTGGCCGAGCAATCGCTGCAGATCCGCCGCGATGAGGCGGCGCAGGCGGGGAACCGCAGCAACCGCCCCAGCGAGGGCGTGGCGCACAGCCTCTACGGCGTCGCCTTGGCGGCGAAGAACGTCAAGGACCTGGCGCTCGCCGAGCGCAGCATCCGCGAATCGATCGACGCCTTCGCGGCATCGCGCGGCGCGAATTTCTGGTGGGTGGGGCACGCCCGCGGCGAGCTCGCGCAGATCCTGCAGTTGCAGGGAAAGCCCGAGGAGGCGGCCAACCAGGGCCGCCAGATGATCGAGCTGTTCGACCTGGTGCTCGGCGACAGCGTGCGCGCGGTGCGCGGCTACGTGATGTATGGCAACGTATTGGCGGCGCAGGGCAAGACCGGCGCCGCGCTCGCCGCCTATCGCAGCGGCGCGCAGATGGTGCTGCGGCTGCGCCTGGAGCGCGGCGAATTCGCCGGCCGCGACTTCGCCTCCTATCTCAGCTTCGCCCTTGCCACTGCCGGCCGCGACGCAGCGGCGCTCGCCGACGAGGCGTTTGCCGCCAGCCAGCTTCCCGCCGACCGCACCACCGGCCGCGCCGTGGCCCTGATGTCGGCACGCGTCGCCGCCGACGATCCGGCGATCGGCGGCCTCGCCCGCGCCTATCAGGACGCAACGACCCAGCTCGCCGAGCTGCGGCAATCCTTGGCCCGCGAGGGCGAGAAACCGGCCGACAAGCGCGATGCCAAGCGCGAGGCCGAGCTCAAACAGCAGCTTCGCGCGGCGACCGAGAAACTCGAAGGGACCGAGGCACAGTTGCAATCGGCGCATCCGCGCTACGCGCAGCTCACGAATCCGCGTCCGCTCAACGCCGCGGAGACGAGCGCGCTGCTCAGGCCCGGCGAGGCGCTGCTGTCGATGTTGGTGACGCAGGACGAGACTTTCGTCTTCCTGGTGCGCGAGAAAAAAGTGCGTGCGCACGCCGTCAAGCTGCGCGCCGAGGAGCTCGAGGGCATGGTCGCACGCCTGCGCAACGGCCTGGCGCTGCCCGACGGCGAGGACCACCCGCGCAGCTTCGACCTGGCGCTGTCGCACGAGCTGTACACGAAGCTGCTCGGCCCGCTCGCCGGCGGACTCGCCGGCGTCAAGCATCTGCTGATCGTGCCGTCAGGACCGCTGGCCAGCCTGCCGCCCGCCGTGCTGGTGAGCAAGCCATCGGCCCCGCGCGACTATCGCGCCGCCGCCTGGCTAGCCAAGGACATGGCGCTCACCGTGCTGCCCTCGGTCGCCGCCTTGCGCGAACTGCGCGCGGTGGCGCGGCCGTCGCAGGCGCCGCAGGCCTTCATCGGCTTCGGCAATCCGCGCATCGGCGAGGACGGCGGCGCGGCGCGCGGCAAGCGCGGCAGCGTACAGGCGCTGGCCGAGGCCTGCCGCGAGCAGGCCGGCGTCGACCGCGATCTGGTGCGCGCACTGCCGGCGCTGCCGGAGACCGCCGACGAGCTGCGCGCCATCGCTGCGGCGGTGAACGCGCCGGCCGACAGCGTCATCCTCGGCAGCCGCGCCAGCGAGGCGACGCTGCGCGCGACCGATCTCAGCCGCTACAAGGTGCTGGCCTTCGCCACCCACGGCCTGCTGCCGGCCGAATTGAAGTGCCAGCGTGAGCCGGCGCTGGTGCTGACGCCGCCGGCCGAAGGCGCCGATGACGGCCTGCTCGACGCCAGCGAGATCACACGCCTCAAGCTCGACGCCAATCTCGTGCTGCTCTCGGCCTGCAACACCGCCGGGCCGGACGGCGGGACCCTTGGCGGCGAGAGCCTGTCCGGCCTGGTCCGCGCCTTCATCTACGCCGGCTCGCGCGCGGTGCTCGCCTCGCATTGGGCGATCGCCTCGGAGCCGACGGTGGCGTTGACCACGACGCTGTTCCGCCGCAACGGCGAGGGCGCCGGCTGGGCCGAGGCGCTGCGCAAGTCGCAGCTCGCCCTGGCCGAGCAGGCGGATACCTCGCATCCGTTCTACTGGGCGCCGTTCGTCGTCGTCGGCGAAGGCGCGCCGGCCGCCGCCGCGGCAAAGCCCGCCCAGCCGCGCCCGGCGCAACCGCAGCCGAAGCGGCCGTAGTCGGCCGATGACCATCTTGCGCAGGGCAGGGCCGGTTGGAGACTGTCCCCTACCAATAACGACGACATCGACGCGCGCACACGCCATCATAATCATCACGCTCGCCGTCTTCGCCTGGCTTGGCGCGCCTGCGGTCGCGCAGCAACCCGCGCAACCCGCCGCGCGCGTCTTCATCGTCGATACCCATACCCATCCGGCGCGCAACGCCCGCCGCGAGGGGTTGACCGCGGCGCATCTGCGCGATGTGCTGCGGGCGATGGACGAATACGGCGTCGAGCTGACGATTCTGCTGCCGCCGCCCTTCGCGCCGGGCATGCCGGGTCTTTACGGCCATCGCGATCTGGCGCCGCTGGCGCGCGGCAATCCCGGCCGCATCGCCTTCGTCGCCGGCGGCGAATCGCTGAACCCGCTGCTGCAGCAGAGCGCGCCCGATGCCGTGTCGCCCGCCGTGCTGGCGAAGTTCCAGGCCGAGGCGGAGGCGATCGCGCAAGCCGGCGCCGCCGGTTTCGGTGAATTCGCCCTGGAGCATTTTTCCTCCGGCCGTGGCCGCCACCCTTACGAATCGGCGCGGCCAGATCATCCGCTGCTGCTGGCGCTCGCCGACATCGCGGCGCGCCACGCCATGCCGATCGATGTGCACATGGAGGCGGTGCCTGCCGACATGCCGTTCCCCGGCCGGCGGCAGGGCGGGCCCAATCCGGCGAATGTCCGGGAAAACATCTCCGCCCTGCAGCGCCTGCTGCGGCACAACCGCGCGGCGCGCATCGTCTGGGCGCATGCCGGCTGGGATTTGTCGGGCGAGCGCAGCGTCGCGCTGATGCGCGGGCTGCTCAAGGACAATCCCAACCTGTATATGAGCGTAAAGATCGACGAGGCCGGGCGGCCCATCTCCGCGCCGCTGGCCGGCGACAAGACGCTGCGCCCGGACTGGCTCGCCCTGCTGCGCGACTTCCCCGACCGCTTCGTGATCGGCAGCGACCAGTTCTTCGACGACGACGATCGCGAGCGGCTCGCCTTCGCGCGCCGCTTCGTCGATGCGTTGCCGCCCGATCTGGCGCGCCGCATCGCATCCGACAACGCCCGGCGCCTCTATCGGCTCGCGCCCTGAGCCGTGCCCGAGCGCGCCAAGCCGACGCGCCCCGTCGGGCGTATGGCCGCGCAGGCCGCGGCGCAGCAGCGACTGCCATGCCGCTTCGGGCGTGTCGGCGAACTCGAACAGACCCATATCCGCGGCGGCGATCACGCCTTCCTCGATCATCGCCTCGAAATTGACGATGCGCCGCCAATAGGCCTCGTCGAACAGCACGATCGGCGCCGGCGGCGCCTTGCGCGTCTGCTGCAGGGTCAGAATCTCGAACAGCTCGTCCATGGTGCCGAAGCCGCCGGGAAACACCGCCAGCGCGTTGGCGCGCATGGCAAGGTGCATCTTGCGCATGGCGAAATAATGGAAGCGGAAGGTGAGCTCCGGCGTGGTGTACGGGTTGGGCATCTGCTCGGCCGGCAGCGTGATGTTGAAGCCGATGCTCGGCGCGCCGGATTCGAAGGCGCCGCGATTGGCCGCCTCCATGATGCCGGGCCCGCCGCCGGTGGCGATGACGTTGTCGCGCCAGCGGTTGCGCGGGGTGCTGGCGCCGCCGCGCTCGGAGACGATGCGGCCGAACTCGCGCGCCGCCTGGTAATATGCGGCGCGTCGCGCCAGGCGCGCGGCCGACGCCGTGTCGCCGCCGCGCGCCGCCGCGATCTGCTCGGGCGACGGCACGCGCGCGCTGCCGAAGACGATGATGGTCGAGCGGATGCCCCAATCGCGCAACAGCAGCTCGGCCTTGGCGTATTCGAGAGCGAAGCGGATCGCCCGCAATTCATCGCGCAGCAGAAACTCGGTGTCTTCGACCGCCAGTTTGTAGCTTGGCGATTTAAGCTGGGCCCGATTATCCGGCATGGAGCCTCCCTCGGCGATGGCGCGCGTCGGCGCCATTCTAGCTACTTCGCGGCATAGCGTGCGGCATGGCAACGCCGGGTGCTTGACATGCATCAAGGTCCCACGGCTGCCGCGCGGCTATGAATTTCACCATGCCCACACGGATCGTCGTTATCGACGGGCATCCCGATTCGCGCCGCGAGCGCCTCTGCCACGCTTTGGCCGCCGCCTATGTCGACGGCGCCGTCGGCGCCGGGCATTCTGTGCGGCGGATCGTCGTCGCCGAGACCGACTTCCCGCTTCTGCGCACGCGCGAGGCATGGGAAAACGGCGTCCCGGCGCCGGCGATCCGCGAATGCCAGGAGCATATCGGCTGGGCCGAGCATCTGGTGATCGTCTAACCGCTGTGGCTCGGCGCCATGCCGGCGCTGCTGAAGGCATTCTTCGAACAGGCGCTCCGCCCTGGCTTCGCCGTCGCGACCGGACAGAACCGGTTCCCGTCCGGCCTGCTCGGCGGCCGTACGGCCCGCATCGTCATCACCATGGGCATGCCGGCGCTGATCTATCGCTGGTTCTTCCGCGCGCACAGCCTGAAGAGCCTGGAGCGCAACGTCCTGCGCTTCTCGGGCATCGGACCGATCCGCGAGACGCTGATCGGCCGCGTCGAAGCCTCCGCCGCGGCGAACCGCCGCTGGCTCGAAAGGCTGCGCGAACTCGGCCGCGACGGGCGGTAGAAGCGGGGGCAGCCGCGCCATCCTCGAAAATTCAAACTCGCGTCGACGGACGCTCCATCGTGGCGGCACGCGGCGCATGATGCGAGCCCGGTATCACCGCTCCCGCTTTTGGGCGCGAAGCCACATGGATGACAAAAATATGGTTTGGCACGAGAGCCGGGCAGTAAAATGACGCGCAACGCGACCGGCAGCCC
>JACQDQ010000526.1 GCA_016201015.1 Pseudomonadota bacterium
GCTTGGATGGAACACGAAATGCCGCGGCCCGGCGCCCGGCTTTGTGCGGATGGCAGCCGGCGCGTTGGGCGATATGGTGCCGCGGACGGCGTCGAATTTCTGCTGCATGACGATGTCGCCGCCGAGATTGGTGGCGAAGACGAATTTGTTCGACGGGTCGGTCAGCACCGCGTGGGCGTTCTTCTCGGTGGCCACGACCTGAGTCGTTTCCGGTAGAACGGCGCCTTGGGCGCCGATCGGGTTGATGGCGACCTTGTGCCCGCCATAGGACGCGCTCAGCAGGAAGCGCCCCGTCTTGTCGGTCGCGACATACGCCATGCTGTCCGGCAGAGGCACGCTCGCTAGGCGGGTCAACTTGCCCGTGCCGGAGTCGATGCCGAAGCTCACCGCCGAAAACGGCGTGAAGCGCAACGCGGCGTACAGGAACCTGCGATCCGGGCTGATGGCCAAGGGCATGCTGCCCACCTCCGACACGGCCGCCACGGCGCCCGTCACCGGAACGTTCTCGACGACGGTGAGGTCCCCGCTCTGCGGGTTCATGTTGAGGACGAGGATGTCCTTGCTGTCGGCGCTCGACACATAAACGAACGTCGCCGCACGGACGGGCGACATGCTGGTCACCATCGCAAAAAGGCCCCCGATCAGCGCTGACACGTGCTTAGCTCGCGACATCATATTTGTCCTCCCCGCTCAACGGTTGAGCTTATTGCTTCACCGCCGACGCTGTAGCCGCGATCGGCTCATGCGGCGTCGTGCAGCGGGCGATGTCTGACGACGTCGGTGGGACAAGGCCCCCTCCGGCTTTTGCTCAAGTGTCGCCGGCGCGAGGCCTGCGCGACCGAAAAGCCTCTCGCTGTTTGTAGATTTGTCTTACAATCTAGTCAATATGTATGATGAATCGATGGTCAGGCGCTGTCGCGCCCGGCCGGCGCCCGCATCGGGCTGGATTGGTCGGACGGCGCGCCGCGCGCCGCCGCCGCGGAACGACGAATTAATGGTGGTTGACGCCGGCGGTAGCGGCGGCGAGAGTCGGCAGCGCTCATGAGCCGCAGGGAGGAACAAGATGTCGCAAAAATTGATCGGCTTGCTCGGTGGCGCCGCGATGGCTCTTTGTTGGGCCAGCGCGGCGACGGCGGCGGACAATTACCGCCTGATGACCGGGCCGCAAGGCGGCGTCTGGGTGCCGCTTGGCGGCGCGCTCAAGGACATGTGGGAGAAGGCCGTTCCCGGCCTCAACGTCCAGGCGCTGCCGGGCGCCGGCATCGCCAATGTCCGCGGCATCGAGGAAGGCAAGGCGGAGATCGGCTTCGGCAACAGCATCACGACCGTCGACGCGATCAAGGGAGAAGGCGACTTCACCAAGCCGCACCCGAATGTCTGCAATCTCGCGACACTCTATCCGCAGTATTTCCAAGTGGTCGTGCCGACCGACGCGGGGATCAAGTCGATCAAGGACCTCAAGGGCAAGGCGATCACCACGCAGCCGAAGGGCAACACCGCCGAGCAGATCACGCGACACATTCTTCAGGTGAATGGGCTGTCCTACAGCGACGTCAAGGTGAGCTTCCTGTCATACACGGATGCGGTCGCCCAGATGCAGGACGGCCACGTCCAGGCCTTCACGCTCGGCACGACCATTCCATCCGGCGCGGTCATGGACGCCGCGGCGTCGCGGCCGATCACGCTGCTCGATCTGTCGGCGCATCTCGACGCGATGCGCAAGATCAACCCCGGCTACACGCTGGTCACCATCAAGGCCGGCACATATCCGAAGCAGGACAAGGACGTGCGGGTCATCGGCTACGCGACCCATCTGGTCGTGTCGTGCAAGCTGCCGGAGGATCATGTCTACCGGATGCTGAAGTCGATAAGCGACGGCATCCCGACCATGGTCGCCGTCAACAAGGCGATGGAGGGTCTGACGGTGAAGGCGATGGCCGAGGATCTCGGCGTGCCGTTCCACCCCGGTGCCAAGAAGTTCTATCGCGAGTCCGGCTTGACCATGTAGCGCCACGCGGGCGGGGCGGCCGGACGGCCATCCCGCCCGACCACGCGTCCGACGCTTTCCGGATATAGCGAGTCCCATGCAGACAGTGGGCCGGTTCCAGCTCGAGATGACGTATGCCGGAATCGTCCGCGCCGTCACCGGCGCCATCGCCGTCGCCATGGCGCTCTATCACATGTGGGTTATCGCCACCGGGTCGCCGGAGGCGATCATCTTTCGCGGCACGCATCTCATCTTCGCGTTGACGCTGACGTTCCTGCTCTACCACAGCCGCGCCAGCACGCCCGAGCGCGGACCGGGGGTCGTCGACTATCTGCTGATCGCGGCGTCGCTGACGGCGGTCCTCTATCTGTTCGTCAACTACAACTACGTCGTCAACCGCATCTACTACATCGACGACCTGACGCCGTCCGACATGGCGATGGCCGTCCTGCTCATCGCCCTCGTCATCGAAGCGACCCGGCGCCTGATCGGCTGGGCGCTGCCGATCACGGCCGGGGTGTTCCTCGCCCATGCCCTGTTCGTGGCGCAGATCGAGCCGATGCGATTGCTCGACCAACTTTACATGACGACCGAAGGCATCTTCGGCACGACGCTCGGCGTGTCGGCGACCTACGTGATCATCTTCGTGCTGTTCGGCAGCTTCATGGAGCGCACCGGCACCGGCCAGCTGTTCATGGATTTTGCGCTGAGCCTCACCGGCCACACCGCCGGCGGCCCGGGCAAGGTGTCGGTGGTGAGCTCGGCCCTGTTCGGTACGATCTCGGGCAGTGCTGTCGCCAATGTCATGGTCGACGGACCGATCACCATCCCGTTGATGAAGCGCAGCGGCTTCCGGCCGCATTTCGCGGCGGGCGTCGAGGCCGTGGCGTCTACCGGCGGCCAGATCATGCCGCCGGTGATGGGCGCCGCCGCCTTCGTGATGGCGGAGTTTCTGCAGGTCAGCTACTTCCAGGTGACGATCTGGGCGATCATCCCGTCGTTGCTCTACTACATCGCCTGCGGCGGCGCGGTGCATTTCGAGGCCAAGCGCCTGGGGCTGGTCGGCGTGCCGCGGGCAGAGCTGCCGCGGCTCGGGCGTGTGTTGCGCGAGCGCGGCCATTTATTCATCCCGGTGCTGACGATCCTCACCGGCATGTTCTCGGGCTACAGCGCGCCGCTCTGCGCGCTCGCCGGCACGTTGGCCTGCTTTCCGGTGGCGGCGCTGCGCGCCAACACCCGGCACCATGTCACGCTGGCGGCCGTCGTCGACGCGCTGATCGACGGCGCCAAGAACGCGTTGTCGGTGGCGCTTGCCTGCGCCTGTGCCGGCATCGTCATCGGTTCGGTGACGTTGACCGGCCTCGGCATCGTCTTTACGCAGCTCGTGGTCGGGCTGGCGCAGACCAGCCTGCTGCTGGCGCTCGTGCTCACGGCGATCGCCGGCATCGTCCTCGGCATGGGCATGCCGACCACGCCCGCCTATATCGTCATGACCTCGCTGCTGGTGCCGGCATTGATCAAGCTCGGCGCCATCGTGCCGGCGGCGCACATGTTCGCCTTCTATTTCGCCATCCTGTCGGCGATCACGCCGCCGGTGGCGCTGGCGGTCTACGCCGCGGCGGGCCTGGCCAAGTCCGAGCTGTGGCCGACCGGGTGGGCGGCGGTCAGGATCGGTGCCGCCGGCTTCATCGTGCCGTTCATGTTCGTCTATCAGCCGGCGCTGCTGATGATCGGCGACTGGTGGGTCATCGTTCAGGCGAGCCTGACGGCGGCGCTTGGCTGCGTCGTGCTGGGCGCCGGGCTGCACGGATATCTGCTGCGCCGCAGCCGCCCGTGGGAAAGCGTCGCCCTGGTCATCGCCGCCCTCGGGCTGATCGATCCCGGCTGGATCACCGATATCATCGGCCTGGTCATCCTCGCCGCGATCGGCGCCATTCAATATTATTCGGCCGAGCGCAATCCGTCGGCGGTGGCGCGGAGCGCCGACTAATTCACCACGCCTTGGCGCCGGCCAGCGCGGCGATGCCGGTCCTGCAGAGAGCGGGAGCCGGTGGCGTCAGCCGCGTCATTCGGCGCGGATATTGTTCTCCTTCACCACCTTGCCCCAGCGCGCCATCTCGGCGGACACGAATTTCTGCAGCTCCTCGGGCGAAGACGCCGCGATGTCCATGCCGAGGGACTCGGTCAGCGTCTTCTTGACGTCGGGCTGGTTGATGACCTTGACCAGCTCGGCGTTGAGCCGGGCGATGATGGGTGCGGGCGTGCCGGCGGGCGCGAGGATGCCCCACCAGGCGAGGGCCGAGAAATTGGGAAAGCCTTGCTCGGCGAGGGCTGGCACGTCAGGCATGGCGTGCGAGCGCTGGTTGCCGGTGACGGCGATCGCCCGCAACTTGCCCGAATTGACGTGCGGGGCGAGAACGGCGACCGAGCCGATGGCGAGATCGACCTGGCCGCCGAGCGCATCCTGGGTCATCGGCCCGCCGCCGCGATAGGGCACGTGGATTAGCTTGATGCCGGCAGCCTCCTGGACCAGCGTGATGGTGAGATGGCCGAGGCTGCCGCTGCCGATCGAACCGATCGAGATCGTCTCCGGCTTCACCTTGGCGGCCGCTATCACGTCGCCGAAGCTGCGATACGGCCGGGCCGGATGCGTGGCGATGGCCATCGGCGCCGTCCCGACCAGCATCACCGGGGCAAGGTCCTTCTCCGTGTTGAATGTCAGGTCGGGGATGAGCGCCGGGTTGACGGCGTGGGTGTCGAAAACGAAGACGAAGGTATAGCCGTCAGCCGGCGCGCGCGCCACGATCCCCGTGCCCATCGACCCCGACCCGCCGGGCCGGTTGTCGACGACGAATTGCTGGCCGAATACCGTCGAAAGCTTGCCGCCGAGGAGCCGCGCGAGCGGATCGACGGAGCCGCCGGGCGGAAACGGCACGATGAACCTGACCGGCTTGTTCGGCCAGGTCTGCGCCTCGGCCGGCGGCGCGCCGAGCGCCGCAATCAGGACTGCGGTCGCCAGCGCCGCGCGCTTCAGGCTCGTCATGGCCTCCTCCCCGTTCGGTATTTGGCGGGGAGTGTACCAAGGATTTCGACCACGGCGAACGTGGGGCAGGGCAAAAAGCGGTTCACCACGCCTTGGCGCCGGCCAGCGCGGCGATGCCGGCCTTGGCGCATTCGAGATCCTGATCACCGGTGCCCGAGCCGACGCCGATCGCGCCGATCACGTTGCCGTCGACGACGATCGGCACGCCGCCCTTGAGATTGGTCAAGCGGCCATCGGTGGCGAGGCCGAGCTTGACCTCGATCTCGGGCGCCAGTCCGCCGGTCGGCATGCGGCTGGAGGCGGCGGTCACCGCCTTGCGTGTCGCCGACTCGATGCTCAGGAACTTCGCCCGGTCCATGCGCACGAAGGCGAGCAGATCGCCGCCGTCATCGACGACAGCGATGCATTGCGGCACGCCCATCGCCTCGGCCTTGGCGATCGCCGCGTTGAGGATCTTGAGGGCGCCGCCATGCGTGAGTTTCACGTGCGCGATAGTGTCGGGCATGTCTGTGCCAACCTTTCAAATCAGTTCGTTGTGCGAGTAAAAGATCTGACGTCAATCGGCCGACGCATCGTGACGCTAACACTGGTCGCATGCAGGCGCCAAGGCCGGACGATCACTAGGTCTCCTCTTCGCCGAGCGCAGGCGAGCCATGCAGCCGGCGCACGCGACCACGCGGCGGTCGCGTGGCATTGTGCGCCGCACGGAGGGTTTGGATGCGGGATTCGCCGATTGCGACGGCAGCGGTGCGGAGCGAAGCGGGCAGGATCGCGCCCGGATTGTTGGTCGTCCTCGCCTTCGCCGCGATTTACTTCATCTGGGGCACCACCTTCCTCGCCATTCGCATCGGCGTGGAGACTCTGCCGCCGTTTCTCATGATGGCGATTCGCTGTCTGGTCGGCGGCGTAATCCTCGTCCTCCTCGCGCGGCCTCGCGCGAGCGCGCTGTGGCAGCCGCGCGCCTGGCGCGACGCTTTTTTCATCGGCGGTCTTTTCTTCGTCGGCTGCCAGGGCGTGCTGGCCGAGGTGCAGCAGCGCGTGCCATCCGGCGCCGCCGCCTTGTTCACCGCGACCGTACCGCTCTGGGTGCCGTTGCTCGCCTGGGCCGCCGGTGTGTCGGGCCGCCCGAGTCGGCGAACGATGCTCGGTCTCGGTGCCGGCTTTGCCGGCGTCGCGCTGCTCATTCGCGTGGCCGGCGATCCGCTCACCGGGCACTTCACTACGGTCGATGTGATCCTGCTTCTCGTCTGCCCGCTGTCCTGGGCTCTCGGCACCGTCGCCTCGCGCTTCGTCGCGACCGCCACGTCGCGGACACTGACCGCCGGGATGCAACTATTTGCCGGCGGCCTGCTCTTGGCCATCGTCGCCGCGCTGCGCGGCGAAGTCGCGGCCTTCGATCCCGCCGCCGTTTCGCTCGGGTCGATCGCCAGCCTCGGTTATCTGATCGTGCTGGGCACGGTCATCGCCTTCAACGCCTATGTCTGGCTGCTCGGCACCGTGGCGCCGTCGCGCGTGGCGACCTACGCCTTCGTCAACCCGGTGGTGGCGGTGCTGGTGGGCTGGGCGCTGGCGGGGGAGGCGGTGACCGCGTCGATGCTGGCGGCCATGGCCATTATCGTCGCGGCGGTGGCGGTGACGGTGACGGCGCGGACGTAAGTGCCCGGCTTACGCCGGCGCGGCGGCCAATGATTCGCTGCGGACCACTGCCGGCTCGGGTCTGACCCATACGGCGGTGTCGTGGAAGGCGGCGCCGCCATTGGGCTTGGCCGCGTCGGCGCCGGTCAGCGTGTTGATGCCGGCGCCCTCGATGAAGCACGAATTCGGCCACACGCTCTCGGAGACGATCACGCCGCGCTGCAGGCCATCGAAATGGCGGGCGTGCAGCAGTACCGTGCCGCGCTGATTGCCCAGCCGCACCAGGCCGCCATCGGCGATGCCGAGCGCCGCCGCGTCATCTGGGTGGATCAGCACGCTCGGCCGCTGCTCGCGTTTCCGCGAGGTCGGCGTCTCGGTGAAGGTGGAGTTGAGAAAATTGCGCGCCGGCGCGGTGACCAGGCGAAACGGATGCTCGTCCGTCGCCTGCTCGATCACGGTCCAATGATCAGGCAGCCGCGGCATCCCGGCATGGTCGGGACCGACGCGCGACCAATCGGGCGCGAAGCGGAACTTGCCGTCGGCATGCGCGAAGCCGTCGAGGAAATGGGCCGCGCGGAATTCCGGCTGGCAGTCGTGCCACTTCTTCTCTTTGAGCGTCGCCGCATCGGGCCAGCCGGACGCCTTGAGCGTGCGATCCACCATCTCCCACGCGCCCATCTCGAAGCCGGGATGCTCGGCGCCTAGCCGCTTGGCCAATTCGCAGATGACGTAGTGGTTCTCTCGCGCTTCCGCCGGCGGCTCGATGATCTTGGGCCCGAGCAGGATGTATTGATGGCCGCCGCCTTGATAGATGTCGTCGTGCTCGACGAAGCTCGTCGCCGGCAGCACGATGTCGGCCATCAGCGCCGTCTCGGTCAGGAACTGCTCGTGCACGCAGGTGAACAGATCCTCGCGCGCGAAGCCGGCGCGGACCTTGTTCTGATCCGGCGCCACCACCATCGGATTGGTGCTTTGGATCAGCAGCGCGGTGACCGGGGGCCCGGCGCCGAGGTCGCGCC
This sequence comes from Pseudomonadota bacterium, assembly GCA_016201015.1. Classification (GTDB taxonomy): domain Bacteria; phylum Pseudomonadota; class Alphaproteobacteria; order CACIAM-22H2; family CACIAM-22H2; genus JACQDQ01. The sequence continues at coordinate 7,685 of JACQDQ010000526.1, forward strand.
TGTCGCCGACCAGCACCGGCCCGATGCGCGACTGGTCGAGCATGCGGATACTCGGATCGACGGCGTCGAGTCCCTCGATCAGCGTCTTGTCCCAGTGGAAGATCGCGCCGTTGTTGTGAAAGGCACCGCCGCCGCGGTACTGCCACGAGCCGGTGACCGCAGCCAGGCACAGCGCGGCATGCATGTTCACCGCGCCGTTGCGCGTGCGCGAGAAGCCGTAGCCGAGGCGCAGGAAGCTGCGCTTGGTCTGCCCGTAGAGCCGGGCGAATTCGTAGATCTGCACCACCGGCAGCCCGGTGATGGCGGCCGCCCATTCCGGCGTGCGGCTGGCGAGATGCTGTTCCAGCTCCGCCGGCACATCGGTGTATTTCGCCAGATACTCGCGGTCGGCAAAGCCTTCCTTGAACAGCACGTGCATGACCGCGCAGGCGAAGGCGCCGTCCGTCCCCGGCCGCAGCATGATGTGCATGTCGGCCGTCTCGGCGGTGGCGTTGCGATAGGGATCGATGACGACGATCTTGGCGCCGCGCTCCTTCCGCGCCCGCGTGACATGGGCCATGACGTTGACCTGGGTGGCGACCGCATTGGTGCCCCAGATCACATTCAGGTCGCTTTCCGCCATCTCGCGCGGGTCGCTGCCGCGCAGACTGCCGGTGCCCGGGATGTAGCCGCCGCGCGCCAAGGTCACGCAGATCGTCGAATGGAAGCCCGAGTATTTTTTCACGTGGCGCAGGCGGTTGATGCCGTCGCGCTGCACCAGGCCCATGGTGCCGGCGTAGAAATAGGGCCAGACGGTTTCGCTGCCGTGGCGCTGCTCGGCGCGGGTAAATGCCTCGGCCACCTCGTCGAGCGCCGCCTCCCAGGCGATTGGCTCGTACCGCCTGGAGCCCTTCGGCCCGACGCGGCGCAGCGGGGTCTTCAAGCGGTCGGGGTGATGGGTGCGCTCGGCGTAGCGCGCGACCTTGGCGCAGATGACCCCGGCCGTGTAGTCATTGTCCTCGGCACCGCGCACGCGGCCGATGGTGTGGGCGTCGAGCCGCTCGATTTCGAGCGCGCAGGTGCTCGGGCAGTCATGTGGGCAGGCCGAGGCGAAGACCTCGCCTTTCCATTGCGAAGGCGTGCGGCGCGGCGGGGGGCCGGTATCGGGCATGCGGCCAGATTAAGGTGCTAGGCGCGGCACGGCAAGACAGGCCGTTCCATGACTGCGCGGAATGTTAACCGCTGCTGGCGCGTGCGACCGGTGACCAGAAAGAAACGCGGCGCCCGAAGGCGCCGCGCTGTAAAGGCATCCGACAGCCTTGATTAAGCGGCCTTGCGCCGACGTATCAGGCCGAGGCCGGCTAGACTCGCCGCAAACAGCATGAGCGTGCCGGGCTCCGGCACTTGGCCGTCGTCCGGCGGCACGAAGATCGACACGCCGTCGACCAAGAGATCGATCTTGTCGATCTTGTTGCCGAAGAGGTCCGCCGCATAGAGGAAGCGGCCGTCGAACGCCAGATCCTCGTAGCGCGAGTTCGACAGCGTGGTGCAGCCGATCTCGACGCCAGCCAGCGTTTCGGCGCAGAGCTTGCGCGGGCTGAACGCGTCGTTCACCACGATCAGGAAGCTGTTGGCGCCGATATCGATGCGCTCGACGCCGGAGAACCCGCCGGCGCCGCCGATCACGGCGACACCCGCGCCGAGAGCATTGGCGCCGGTGTTGTCGAGGACGAACACGTTGCCGACGTCGGGCGACCACCAGAACTGGTTGTGATCGAAATCCAAGCCGTCGACCAGACTGAACTGGTTGCCGCCGGTCGCGCCGGTGACGGTGAGGGAGCTTTGGTTGGCACCCGTGTTGCGGTCGAGCATGTAGATTGTTTGCTGAGCGTTGCTGCCGGTGATGAGCTGCGTGCCCGACCACGCCATCGCGTTCCAACCCGCGCCGCCGACGGGAGCGGGCGTCGTATTCCCGGTGTCAACGCCCGCGGTCGTCATCTCGTGGGCAAAAGAGCCGGCGAAGTCCCCATACCACACATTGGTCCCGTCGAAGGCCAGCCCGAACGGAGTCGTTCGTACGAAGCTGTCGACGAGATTAAGAGTTATCGACACCGCGTTCGCCGCGGGCACTGCCGATGCGACGGTTGCCAGCCCTGTCAACGCCGCGACTGCGGCAGATCGCCATCTCATGGTATTTCCCCTTTCACCAAGTGAGCCATCCAGTTATCCTTATGTGCAAATGCCGGGCCAAATTGCAGATTCATTGTTATTTCAATAAAATATCCCGCATCGCGGATGATTTATGTCGCCGGGCTGTAAACGTTTCCGACGGTTGGCTTGCCTCTTCTGGGGTATGGACTGTAACGGCTGCCGACAGTTTGCAAGAGAAGCCCTGAGCTTTTAAGTAAGGCGCAGAACGTCCCGGAACAGTTGCCGCGACGGCGGCGACCTTGGTCATCGGGAGGATGTCGCGGCGTCTGTGCCCGACGACCGTGTGAAATGTTCACCCCATCGCGGCGGTGAACATTCATGCAATTCATTGATATCCTGAATTTCCATCGGCGGGCCGGCCAATCTGTTGGGACCCCTGGCCTTGTATGTCGGCGGCAACTAGTATATATCATTGATGCATATCAAACCCGCGCGGAGGCAGGCATGGCCGATACCGGCGTCGCAAAGGTCTTCATGCACGGCCGCAGCCAGGCGGTGCGGCTGCCGTTGAAGTTTCGCCTGCCGGGCGACCGCGTGCGCGTGCGACGTGTCAAGAACGGCCTCCTGCTCGAACCGATCGCCGCCGATATCGACACCTGGTTTGCCGAACTGGATCGTTTCGCCGCCGTGCCGTTCATGGAAGATGGACGCCGCCAGCCGCCGATGCCCGCGGCTGAAGACCTCTTTGCGTGACCTATCTCCTCGACACCAATGTCGTCATCGCCTTGCTCAAGAACATGCCGGTCGGCGTGCGCGGCC
>JACQDQ010000033.1 GCA_016201015.1 Pseudomonadota bacterium
TGCCGCCTCCGGTCGAGCCGACGCCGGCTCCCACCCCGCCGCCAGCCGCCGCTACGCCGACCAACGACGCACCGGTGGCAAGTCCGCCGCCCGATGAGCCGGACGGCACGCGGCGCAAGGGCTGGTGGCAGCGGCTGACGGGTTAGCGCGCGATCAACGCCGCCACGCCTTGAGGCGCCGCGCCGCTTCGGCGATATCCGCCGTCGTGCCGGCGAACGAGAAGCGCATCCAGGCACGCCCGCGGTCGCGATCAAAGTCGATTCCCGGCGTCGCGGCGACTCCGGCCTCCGCCAGCATGCGGCGGCAGAACTCCTCGCTGTCGTTGGTCAAATGGGCGACATCGGCGTAGAGATAGAACGCGCCGTCGGCAGGCGCGAAGCGCGTGAAGCCGGCCTGCGGCAACTCGGCCAATAGCAGATCGCGATTGACGCGGTAGCGCGCGACGTTGGCGTCGAGCTCGTCGCTCGAATCGAACGCCGCCTCCGCTGCGAGCTGCGGCAGCGTCGGCGGCGAGATGAACAGGTTTTGCGCCAGCACCTCGACCGCGCGCAGCAGGTCCGGCGGCACCACCATCCAGCCGAGACGCCAGCCGGTCATCGAATAGTATTTCGAGAAGCTGTTGATGACGATCATCTCGTCGCCGAACTGCAGTGCGGTGGCGGCCGGTCCGCCATAGGTGATGCCGTGATAGATCTCGTCGGAGACGAAGCGCACGCCGTGGCGGCGGCACCAATCGACCAGCGCCTTAAGGTCGCCGAGCGGCAGCATGCTCCCCGTGGGATTGGCCGGGCTGGCGACGATCAGGCCGGCGGGCACTTCAGCCAGGGCGTCGAGCAGCGCCGGCGTCGGCTGGAAGCGGCCGGCGAGATCGGCGGCGAGGCCGACGACTTCAACACCGAGCGCGATTAGGATGTTGCGATAGGCCGGATAGCCCGGATCAGCTAGTGCCACGCGCTCGCCCGCCTCGAACGCCGCCAGGAAGGCGAGCAGGAACGCTCCCGACGAGCCGGTGGTGACGACGATCCGCTCGGCGCCGACACTGATGCCGTATTCCGTGCGATAGTGCTGCGCGATGCGCTCGCGCAGCGCCGGCACGCCGAACGCCTCGGTGTAGCCCAATCGATCGCTGGCCAGCGCCGCCGCGGCCGCCTCGCGAACCTTGCGCGGCGCCGGCGTGCCCGGCTGACCGACCTCGAGATGGATCACGCGCTCCTCGGGCCGCTTCGCCGCGAGGTCGCGCACATTGGCGGCGCGCATCACGTCCATGACGATAAACGGCGATATCTGGCTGCGGCGCGACGCCTTGAGGACCATGTTTGCGCTTCTCTGCCGGTAGGATCGAGCGAAGTCGCCCGCCTGTCTATCCGCCGATCGCGGCGAAGCCGAAGCGGTCGGCGCGAAACTCGCAGGTCTGGGACTCATCGGCGAGGCCGCCGCGGCAGAACATAGCGTTGACCCGCCCAATCACCGGCACGGGGGCGAGCGTGTAGCCGCGCGCGCGGAGCGCCGCGAACTGCGACTCGCGCCCGGCCTCGACCAGCGCGATGTCGGGCGCCCCGACATAGTGCAGGCGCGGCGCGTCCATCGCCTCCTCCAGCGGCCGGCCGTCGACCAAAGTGCGCAGCGCTACACCGATCAGGGCGCTCGCGCCGGGCGCACCGCCAGACGTGGCGCCGACAAAGACCAGTTGTCCGGCGCGGCCGCGCGCCGCCAGCATCGGACTCAGCCATTGCGGCCCGCGGCCTGCGCCGTCCGGTGCCGCGGCGATCACGATGCCCGTGCCTGGCGCCAGACGGCCAGTGCCAAAATATCCATGGAGAGTGACGGCGCAGGCCACCGCGCCGCCATTGCGATCGGCCACGACGAAACTGGTCGCCCCCGGCAGGCCGGACCGCTCCACCGGCGGCGGGGTGAGCGCTGTCGGCGAAGTGCGCTGGTCGCTGCGATAGCTGGACATGAGCTCGTTGGCACGGCGCTCGCCGACCAGTTCGGCCGGCGGCACGCTGGTCTGCAAGTCGGTGGTGAGCCAGCGGTCTCGGTCCCAGGCCGCGCGCAGCGATGCTGCGGCGAAGAGGTGCGGCCGTTCCTCCACCGCCGCCCGCCGCCAACGCGTCGATAGCATCGACCACAGCTCGCCCCCTATCAGGCCGACGACGGCCGGCGGCGGCGCGAAGGACAGCGTCAGGTCGCCGTCGTTCACCGTGATGGCGGGCCGCCATGCCGGCAGCGCACTGCGCATATCATCGAGCGTGAAGACCACGCCGGCCTGCCCCGCTGCCGCGATGAACTGGCGGGCCAGGAACCCCGTGTAGAACTCGCCGACGCCGCGCTGCCGGATGGTGCTGATCACGGCCACCAGCTCGCGCTGGCTCAGCAGCGCCCCCTCGGCGAGTGGCGCGCCGTCCGATCCGCTGATCAACCGCTTGAGCTCGGGGTCGTCGACGGACGGCGCGGCCGCTGCGAGCTCGGCTGCCAAGGCTCGCGACACCGGCGTTCCGAACCGTGCCAAACTCTCCGCCGGCGACAGCACTTGCTGCCATTGCAGGCGACCATACTTCGCGTGCAGAGCGAACATGCCGCGCGGGTTGCCGGGCAAAGCGCCGCTACCGCCTTGCGCCGGCGCCCGGGCCACGAAATCGAGTGCCTCGCTGCGATTGAGCTTGGGATCGTAGACGAGGCAAATGCCGCCGCCGCCGAGTCCGGCCGATGCCGGCATCGTCACGGACAAGGCAAAGTAAAGCGCAACCGCCGCGTCGGCCGCCGTGCCGCCGGCCGACAATATATCGCGCGCGACCAGCGCCGCCCGCGGCTCGTCGGCGACCGCGCCGCCCAAGAATCCACGGACCGAACCGACGACACCGGGCGTTTCGGGCTGACCGCAAGCCGCCAATGCCAACAGTCCCAGGAGGACTGGCATTGGTCGGGCCGATTGACGGCTCCCGGCCCCGCGCCTACGTGATATGATGGAAAGAGGAGCTAGAAATTTGGCGAGACGCATTTTCTCCCTGCTGCTGGCGGTCGTGGCGGCGCTGACATTCGACCCGGCGCCGGTCGGCGCTCAGCAACCACGGATCAGCTTCATTCGTGACGCGGAGGTGGAAAATACCATCCGCGCCTACGCAACGCCACTTTTCACCGCCGCCGGCCTCGACGCCAGCGCCATTCACGTGCACCTCGTCAACGACCGCGCGCTGAACGCCTTCGTTGCGAACGGCCTCAACATGTTCATCAATACCGGACTGCTTGCCCGCGCCGAGCATGCCGGGCAGGTCATCGGCGTGATCGCGCACGAGACTGGCCACATCGCCGGCGGCCACCTCGCACGGCAACGCGAGAGCCTGCGCGGCGCCTCGGCCGAATCGATCATCGCAATCGTCCTCGGTGCCGCCGCAGCGGTCGCCGGCAGGCCGGATGCCGGTGCCGCAGTGATCGCCGGCGGTTTGCAAGTCGCCGAGCGCGGCTTCCTGCGCTATAGCCGGGAGATGGAGAGCGCGGCGGATCAGGCCGGCCTCACTTTCCTCGAGCGGTCGGGCCAGTCGGCGCGCGGCCTCGGCGAGTTCCTCGATGTGCTGGTCGATCAGGAGCTGCTTACTGTCGGCCGCCAGGACCCGTATGTGCTCACCCACCCGATCACGCGCGAGCGCGTCGACTTCGTGCGCAACTTTGTTGCCCACTCGAAATACGCCGACGCGCCATTGCGGCCCGAATACGCGGAGCGGCACAAGCGCTTGCGCGCCAAGCTCCTGGGCTTCCTCGATCCGGGGCGTGCGCTGCAGGTTTACAAGGAGAACGACACTGCACTCGACGCCCGCTACGCGCGCGCCATCGCCTATTCCCGGCGCCCGGATTACCCCCGCGCATTCGCCCTCATGGACTCGCTGATCGCCGAACGGCCGAACGACGGCTATTTCGCCGAGCTGAAGGGCCAGCTGCTGTTCGAGGCCGGCCGCTCCGAGGAGGCGCTCGCCGCCTACGAGCGGGCGTATCAGTTGCTCCCGAACGAGCCGCTGATCGAAATTGGCTTGGCGCAGGTGCAGCTCGACCGCAACGACGCGGCGTTGAACAAGACGGCGATCGCCCATCTCGAGGCCGCCCGCCGCCAGGAAACGGACAGCTCTGAGATTTGGCGGCTGCTCGCCATCGGCTATGGCCGCGACGGGCAGACCGGATTGACGGCACTGGCCCAAGCCGAGCGTGCAATGCTGCAGGGCCGTCGCGCCGAGGCGCGCGCCTATGCCGAACGGGCGGCGCGCCAGCTTCCGGAAAATTCGCATGGCTGGCTGCGCGCGCAGGACATCCGCCAGGCCA
>JACQDQ010000538.1 GCA_016201015.1 Pseudomonadota bacterium
CAGCAGCGGGGAGGGTGAGGTGTCTTGCGTACATGACCTGACCTACCTCACCCGGCTCGCTGTGGCTCGCCACCCTCTCCCTCCGCAAGGCGGACGGAGAGGGTTAGCTTGATCCGATCACGCGCTAGGCGACGAGGGTCAGGTCGACACGGCCCAGCCGGCCGTCGCGCCCGAACAGCGCCGCCACATGGTCGCCGGGCGCGCCGCGCTGCAGCCCGGTGCAGGTGCCGGTGGTGACGATCTCACCCGCCGCCAGCCCGCCGCGCCGCCGCATAAGATTCGCCAGCCAGGCCAGCGCAATCAGCGGATCGCCCATCACCGCCGCGCCGGTCCCCTCGCCGACCACCTTGCCGTTGACCGTCATGCGCACCGGCTGAGCCGGCAGCGCGAGCGTCGCCCAGCGCTTGACCGGCGGCCCCAGCACCAGCGCCGCGTTCAAACCGAGATCGGCGATCATGCTCGGCACGCCGACTTTCAGCAAATCGGTGAAGCGCGAATCGACGATCTCGACCGCCGGATGGAGCGCGCCGACCGCCGCCTTGACCTCGGCGCGGCTATAGGCGCGGCGCCGCGGCGGCAGATCGCGCGCCAGGCGAAAGGCGAACTCGCCCTCCAGGCCGCGAAAGCGATAGGCGCTGGCCGGCAGCATGGCGCCGCTGGCGAAGATGCGCGGGCCCAGCACGCGCCCGGCGAACGGTCCGCGCGCGCCCATCATCTTGCGCGCCACCGCGCTGGTGCAGCCGATCTTCCAGCCGCCGACCGCGATGCCCAGCTCCTCGACCAGCCGCGCCTGCACCTGATAGCCGTCGGCGGTGCTGCGCGGGCGGCAGCGCTCGGGAATCGCCGCGATCGTCTGGCCCATCTGCAGCGCCTCGGCAAGACAGCCGGCGGCGAGCTTGGCGTCCGCCGCCCTCACTTGCCGATCTCGACGCGCACGTTGCCGAGCGATCCGAAATCCGCCACCGCGACCTGGCCGGCCTTCATCGGCGTCATGCCGGTGCACGAGCCGGTGGTGACGTACTGGCCGACCTTGAGCCCCTCGCCCTCCGCCGGCTGGTGGTTGGCGAGCGCCAGCAGCGCGGCGACCGGCCCGCCGCCCGGCACCGCCGCGCCGCTGCCGCGCGCGGCCTCGCTGCCGTCGATGCGCAGGGTCATCGCGTGCGTCGCGAGATCGAAGCTGCGCCAATCGCTGCGCCCGGGGCCATGGATGAAGGCGCCGTTGCCGAAGCAGTCGGCCAGCACCAGCAGCGCCGGCGCGCCGGCGCCGACGCGCGACTCGGCGATCTCGATCGCCGGGTGCAGCGCGGCGATCGCCGCCTCGATTTCGGCCGTGTCGTAGGGCTTGGCCCGCGGCGGCAGATCGCGGCCGAGGCGGAAGGCGAACTCGCATTCATAGGCCGGCTGGACGAAGCGCGCGGCCGCCAGGCGCGCCGGGCTCTGATGGACATAGGGCCTGAGGATGCGCGCGGCGATCGGCCGGTCGACCCCGAGCTTGGCCTGCTGCTCGCCGACCAGCGCCGCGATCTTCCAGCCGCCGGTGCCGCCGCTGCGCCGCGCCAGCTCCGCCTGGATGCGATAGGCGGCGGCGAAGTCCGCGGGCAGCGACGCCTGCGGCAGCGCCGCCGGCCGCCGCGCTGCCCGCCGCGCCGCTTCGAGGATGTCGGCGGCCTGGTTCATGCGGTGCCTTGGTTGAGAGGTTGGATGCGTAGTCGGGAGTCGCGACCGCACTGTAATATTGCGCGACTAACGCAGGTCCTTATTGAGTTCGTCATGGCCGGGCCGCGCCGAAGGCGCGAGTCCTGGCCATCCACGGCAGACGCGGTCAAGCCATGAAAAAAGGTGGTTGGGTTTACATCATGACGAACAGGCCGAATGGCACCCTCTATGTGGGCGTCACCGCTGATCTGATACGTCGCGTCTGGGAGCATCGTGAGGGACTGGTCGAGGGGTTCACCAAGCGCTACGGCCTCAAGCTGCTGGTCTACGCCGAGCGTCATGACGACATCCGTGCTGCCATTCAGCGCGAGAGCAATATGAAGCACTGGCCGCGCACCTGGAAGGTAAGGTTGATTATCGCGGACAATCCCGACTGGCAAGACTTGTTCGAGGTCTTGCTATGAATCCGTGGATGGCCGGGACTCGGCCTGCGGCCGGCCCGGCCATGACGACAAAAAATAGAGAAGCCGCACAGGGCGCCACCGGCCCCCTCACGACGCGGCCTTGGCCTCGGCCTGGGCGCGCGCCGAGGCCGTCACCTTCTCCGCCGGCTTGCCGGTGAGCTCGGCCAGATGATCGAAGGCCCAGGTGAAGCTGCCGACGCCCATGGTCGCCGAGCGCAGCTCGATGACCAGATCGTGCATCTCCGATTGCGGCAGATGGGCAGAGACCTGGTCCCAGCCCGGCCAGCCCGGCTTGGCGTCGAAGCCCAGGATCTGCCCGCGCCGGCCGCTGATGAGCCCGTGCACGCGCGAGGTGAAATCGTTCGGCACGGCGATCGTCACGGTGAAGATCGGCTCCA
>JACQDQ010000539.1 GCA_016201015.1 Pseudomonadota bacterium
AAAATCTCGACGCGGTGCGGCTGAAGCTGGACAACGACGACCGCGCGGCGATCGCGCGCCTGCCGAAGGATCAGCGCATCGTCAACGTCGCCTGGGCGCCGGACTGGGACAAGCCGCGCGCCTAGCGATAGAGGTCTTCGCGGGTCGGCGGCAGACCGGCGGAGCCCTTCACGCGTTTCGAGGCCAGCGTCTGGAAGATGCCGGCGCCGTTGTTCTGGAAGGCGAGGGCGCAGCCGGCGAGGTAGAGCAGCCACAGCCGCGTCTTCGCCGCGCCCACCTCGCGTTCAGCCGCGTCGCGGTTGGCCGCCAGTCGCTCGCACCACAGCCGGCAGGTGCGCGCATAGTGCTCGCGCCACCCCTCGACGTCATGGACCTCGAAGCCGTGCCGTTCGAGATTGGTGAGCGAGAGGCCGATATAGTCGAGCTCGCCGCCGGGAAAAATGTAGCGGGTGAGTGCCGCGTATTCCGCGCGCTTGCGGCGAAAGCGCCTGAGATCGCGCTTGGCGCGGCGGGCGATGGCGTGATTGAGCAGCAGGCCGCGCGGGCGCAGCAGCGCGTTCAGCTTGGCGAAATAAGCGGCATGATTATCGAGGCCGATATGCTCGAACATGCCGATAGACGCGATCTTGTCGAAATTTCCATCGAGATTGCGGTAGTCCTTCAGCTCCACGGTGACGCGGTCCTGCAGGCCGAGACGGGCGACCTTGTCCCGCGCGAAGGCGAGCTGCGCCTCCGACAGCGTGACGCCGTGCGCGGTCACGCCGTAGTGGACTGCCGCGTAGCAGACCAGCCCGCCCCAGCCGCAGCCGATGTCGAGGAAGCTCTCGCCGGGCTTGAGGCGAAGCTTGCGGCAGATCATGTCGAGCTTGGCAAGCTGCGCCGCCGCCAGTGACGCATCGGGTTGCCGGAAATAGGCGCAGGAGTACTGCATTTCCGGGTCAAGAAAGAGCGCATAGAAATCGTTCGACAGATCGTAATGGAACTGGATGAGCGCGGTGTTGTCGCGGCCGGCCGCGTCGCGCGCGGCGATGCCGCCGGCGAAAGCGTGATCGGTCGCGACCGCCGCTGCGCCGAACAGGAACGGCCACAGCGTGGCCACGGCTAGGCGCTTGTCGAGGCGGCGCAGCAGACCCTTGGTGTTCATCGCGCCGCGTCGCTCCGCGATGTCGAGCAGCGTGCCGCCCTCCAGCTCGAGCTCACCGGCGGCGACGAGCTCAATCACGGTGGTCAGCGACGGCCACCGGACCAGGCGGGTGACGGCGCGCGGCGTCCGAATGGCAACCGCCAGACCGTCGCTCGGCTTGGCGCGGAGCGGGATGAGCTCGCCGGTCCATAGCCGTACCGACAGGTCCGCCTGCAGCAATTCGGCCAAATGAGCAAGCAGCCGCCGCGCCGACCGCACTTGGCGTTCGGCCAGACGGGTAGAAGCTGCTGGCATTTCGTCATTCATGATTGGGCGCGGCGGATTGCTCGCCGGCTGGAGAAGATGTTGGCCGCCGGTCCGGCACGGCTATAGAACCATGTGCGTCGGCGTGCCGCCAGATTGTTGCGGCGGCTAGCCAGGCACCTCGCCTCAGGAGGTCGGCCCGATGAGCCCTTGGGTGGCGCGGCGGGCGCTCGTCGGCTCAGTCGCCCCGTGCGTGGCCGCGCCGACCCTCGCCAGATAATCCGTTTTGCTCGGCTGGATATGATCGACGCAGAGCTGGGCCAGAACCCAGCTATCGCGGCCGCGCAGCAATTCGATCATCATCCGATGATGCTCGCGCGACGTGTGCAGCGCGTGGCGGTCGGCAAGGGTCTTGGCGCGCACGGGTAGACTGAGGAACATATAGTGCTTGATGCTCTCGACGAGGTATTTGTTGCCGCAGGCCGAGAAGAAGGTGAGATGGAACTCGTCATTCGTCTCGTGAATGCCGTGCAGGTGGCCAGCGTCGACGTGCTTCGAGTATTCCTGGTGAATGGCCAGCAGTCTGTCGATGAGTTCCGGGCCGGCCGGTAGTGGAATCATCAGGGCGGCCTGACGCTGCAGGAGCTCACGCACCGCGTAGAGCTCCTGCACCTCCTCGGGCGCCAGCGAGCGGACGGCCGCTCCCTTGTTGCGCTCGCGGACCACGATTCCCATTCGCTCGAGCTGAGCCAAGGCCTGGCGAATGAAGTGGCGGGTCACCGCGAAGCGAGCGAGCAGATTGTCTTCGACGAGGCGGGTTCCCGGCGGAAGACGTCCGAAGATGATGTCGGCTTCGAGCGCCTTCACCACTTCCGCTTCTTTGCCCCCGTAGGGCGCAAAGTTCACGATTGCGCTCATCTTCATGCTCCTCCCGATTGCTGCGGTTGGCGTTCAGCCATGGCGCGCCAAACGGCAATATCGATTGGCAGGCTCACTTCAGCGCTCCCGCGGTCAGACCCGCGACGATCTTCTTCTGCAGGAGAAGAAAGAGCACCAGGATCGGCAGGACGTAAATCGAGGAAAACGCCATCACGCGATGCCAGTCGGCATGTTCGGAGCCGACGAAGCCGTAGATGCCGACGGTGCCCGGCTGCAGCGACTGTTGATTCATCAGCGTCAGCGGATAGACGAACTGGCCATAGGCCTGCACGAAGACGATGGCGCCGACGACCAGCAGCGGCACCCGCATGATCGGCAGGGCGATGCGCAGAAAGGCCTGGAACTGGCTGCAGCCGTCGACGAACGAGGCTTCCTCCAGCTCCAACGGCACCTGGCGGAACATCGGCCGCAGGATGACCAGGGCGAAGGCGAGCAATTTCGACGTGGTCGCCAGGATCACCGCCAAGAACGTGTTGAGGATGCCCAGCGTCTGAAAGACGATGAAGACCGGCGTGGCGACCAGCGCGTCGGGAAAGACCTGCAGCATCAGCACGACGATCAGCGCGAAGTCGACGATCCGCGAGCGGATGCGGCTCATGGCATAGGCGCCCATCGAGCCGAGGATCAAGGTCAGCGCCATGACCGGTATGGCGATGATCAGGCTGTTGCGCAGATAGCGTGCGATATTCTCGTGCACGAAGACGAACTCGAACGCTTCGAGGTTCGGGTCGCGTGGGACGAAAGTCGGTGGATTGGCGAAGATCTCTGCAGAATTCTTGAAGCCCGAGATCAGCATCCAGTAGATGGGAAAGAGATAGATTGCGACGCCGATCGTCGCCAGGCACGGATAGAGGATGCGCTTCGGGCGCAGCCCGGCCAGCCGCGGCAGCACGTGCCTCACAGGCTGACCTCCTTGTTAAGGGTGCGCACATAGACAAGGGCGACGACGATGACGAGGATGAAGGCGAAGGTGCCGATCGCCGCGCCGACCCCGAACTGAAACTGCTCGAACGAGAACTGGTATGAGAGCAGCGGCAGCACGTTGGTCGAATCAAGCGGGCCGCCATGTGTCAGCGAAACGATCATGTCGAAGGCACGCATCGAGTAGATGGTGACGAGGCAGGCGACCGCCAGCAGCGTCGGGCTGAGCGCCGGCAATGTGACGTGGCGAAAACGTCTGACCGCGCCGGCGCCATCGAGCGCCGCGGCCTCGTACTGCTCCTGCGGGATGGTGGTAAGCCCGGCCGCGATCAAAATCATGCTGAACGGCATGATGTACCAGATATGAGCGATGTTCACGGCGGTGAGGCCCATCGCCGGGTCCGACAGCCAATGCACCGGGCCGTTGACGATGCGCAGTTTTGCCAGCACGTAATTGGCGACGCCGTAGTCGGTCGCGTACATCCACTTCCACAAGGCGCCGACGACCAGGCCGGGTAGCATCCAGGCGGAGAGCAGCAGCCCGCGGAGATAATGGGCGCCGGCGAAATTCTCGGCGAAGAACAACGCGACGCAGAGGCCGATCGAAATCTGCCCGACGACGTTGGCAAACACAAAGATAAGTGAGTTGATCAGGACCTTGCGGAACGTGGGGTCGGCGATCACCTCGCGATAATTGTCGAGGCCGACGAATGGGCGGAAGAACATCGCCAGATTGCCGATCGTCACCTCCTGGAAGCTCATCGTCACGTTGAACACGATCGGAAAGCCGATGAACGCCAGGAGATAGGCGACCGGCACGGCGAGGAAGACGTAGAGAAGCGGTGATCGAGTGCGTGCCATTGGACGGATCGGCTGTGAAGATGCCGGCAGCAAGCGGCCCGCCCATGGGACGGGCCGCTTCATCCGCCATTCAGAGCGGCGTCTTGGCCAGGATCGGCTGAATCTTCTTCGCCGCTTCCTGCAGTGCCACGTTGGCCGGCTTCGTCCCGGTCAGCGCCTCCTGGATGGCGATCTGGATCGGACGCGAGAGATCAGGCCATTGCGGATGCGGGCCGCGCTGGATCGCGGTCTTGATCTGCTCATGGAATACGCCGTAGGCCTGGGGCCACTGCGGATCCTTCAGCTCGATGTCGCTGCGCGGGGCGAGCAGGCCCGCCTTCCACCCTTCATTGAATAGGGTGGCATTCGACATGAATTCGATCACCTTGAACGCGCCGTCGACCTCCTTTGCGCCCTTGGGAATCGCGAAATGGAAGCCGCCGAGTGACGAGGCCTTGATGTTCTTGTCGTCCTTGACCGGCAGCACGGCAACGCGCCAATCGAACTTGGCATCCTTCTGCAGATTCGGCAGCTCCCATGGCCCGCCGACGGCCATCGCTGACCCGCCGGCGATGAAGGTGCTCGTGACCTCGCGTTGCTGTTGGTTGATGACGTCGCGCGAGGCGAGGCCCTTCTGAACGAGATCGACCCAGAGCTGCAGAGCCTGCGTCGCTTCGGGCTGGTCGAGCTTGTCGATGGAACCGCCGGCCTGCCACAAGAACGGCAGCCACTGAAAGACGGCCTGCTCGGACGAATGGGCGCAGAAGCCGATGCCGTAGACGCCCTTGGCCGGGTCGCGAAGCTTTTCGGCGGCGGCGACGACTTCGGACCATGTCTTCGGCGGCTTGTCGGGATCGAGGCCCTTCGCCCGGAACATGTCGGCGTTGTAGTAGAGGGCGAGCGCGTTGACCTCGCGCGCCACGCTGTAGCGCCTTCCTTTCCACTGGCTTGAGGCCAGCGGCCCTTTGTAGTAGACGTCCAGATTGATGATTTTGGACTTGGCGATGCGGTCGGTGAGGTCGGTGAGCTGACCCTGCGACGAAAAGCTGGCGACGACCGGATCGTTGATCACCGTCAGATCGGGCGGTGTGCCGGTGGCGATCGCCTTGATCAGCTCCGGGTTGATATTCGTGTACGGCACCAGACGCGGCTCGATGCGATACTCGCTCTGCGACTCGTTGAATGCCTTGATCCCGTAGTGGATCATGTCAGATTCGAAGTTATAGATGTGCCACAGCGTCACGGTCTTCGGCTCGGCCAACGCCGCCGTCGCCGTCAGTCCTATTGCGGCAATGGCTCCCAACAAAAGTTTGCGTAGCGACATGGATTTTCCTCCTCCTGGTTTCTGATTCGTTTCCGGTCGGCGTGAGCCGCGATTGGCGAAATTGCGCCGCCGCTTCATCTCGACCGGGGGTTCACCTGACTCTCAGAACTGAATAGTCTGCTCCCGTCCATCGAACATGAGGCTTTTGTTCTCGTCTGTGCCCGTGATCTTGATGACGATCGGTCGTGTCGACTCGAGCGGCTTCGATCCCGGCTGCAATGCGAGGTTGAACCGCCTGGCGCTCTCGTTCCAGCCGAACCGGATCTTCCGGTACGCTCCTTTTTCATGGTCGAAGCTCGCCCCGTCATCCTCGTAGACGGTGGCCGCGCCATCGACTCCGGGATAAACCGTCAGCACGAGCAGCCCATTCAAGCCCTCCGCTGTGCTCTGCTTTACGGGGATAGTCGGGATGATCGCTCCGGCCCGCACGTAAAGCGGCATCGTCTTGAGATCGACCGGCCGCACGATCTCGCGGCCGCCGGCGACCGCAGCCCCGGTCCAGAAGTCGTACCAGAGGCCCTTCGGCAAATAGAGAGTGCGGCTCGCCGCGCCTTTCTCGACCACCGGCGCGACCAGGATGTCGCGGCCCCACAGATACTCATGTCCGCGTTTCGCAGCCGCCGGATCGTCAGGATAGTGCAGCCACAGCGCCCGGATGACCGGCATGCCGGTCTCGTGTGTTTCGCGGACGGCTGAATAGAGGTATGGCAGCAGGCTGTAGCGGAGCTCGAGATAGGTCTTGCAGATCGGCTCCACCGCAGCGTTGCGCAACTCTTTGGGATCCGGCAGCCGCCCAGGGACGACCCGACGGCCGTCATATTCCTCCGGGCCGAATTCGCCGGTGTTCCAGCCCCAGGGCAGGCGGAGCTTCCAGGTCCGGCCGTGGGCGCGGAACGACGGACAGAAGGCACTGTATTGGAACCAGCGGACGAACAGCTCGCCGGTGAGTTCAGGCGTGGTGATGAAACCGCCGGTATCGGTTCCCCAATAGGGAATGCCGGTAAGGCCGCAGTTGATGCCGACTGGAACTTGCGTCGCCAGTGTCTGCCAGGTCGAGTCGATATCGCCCGACCACAGCCAGCCATGGCGCTGAATGCCGGCGTAACCGTTCCGGTGAAGCGCGAATGGACGAGTATTGGGGTGGTCCATGATCGGCCCGTCCCAATACATGCGAATGCGCGCCAGCCGCGCCGCCGGATCGAGCCTGTCGCCGACATCCGGCCACCAGCCGTCGACACCGAGCCGCGATACCGGCCGATGCTCCTTCCAATAATGCGCCGCATTGTCGGTCTTCTCGGCGGCAGCGCCGCGATCGTGCACGGTCCCCGAAAGGTGGAGCGGCGGATCGACGACATGCAGCGCGATGCGGAAATGGTCGCTGTGCAATTGGCGGATCATCAGATCGGGATCAGGAAAGACCCGGTGATTGAATGCAAACGCGCCATGCCCAGTATTCCATCCATCGGGCGTGAATCCTGTGCCGAGATAGATGAATCCGTCGCAGGGGAGTTTTCTCCGCCTGAACTCCTTTGCCTCCGCCAATATCTCTTCGCGGCCGAGCAGCGTGCGATGAGACTGGAGATAGCCGAGCGACCACAGCGGGGGGAGATGCGGATATCCGGTCAATGCCGCGTATTCCCGCATGATCTGCACGGGCTCGCGCGAGACAACGAAGAACGCATCGAAGGGGAGCGTTCCGCCCGCGGCGGCCGGCGTGAGACGCCCGGTGTCGCCCTGCAAATCGATGACGCCGTTCGGCTTGTGAATGAAAACGGCCCAGCCATCGGCGCTGATGACCCAGGGGACGGTGATGCGGGCCCCTTCTACCGCCAGGTTGAATTCATAGACCGGCGCCTTGGCGCCGGGCAGTCGCATATCGAGCGAACTCACGCCCTCGCCCTGGCCGTTGACCAGCGGGAAGGAGCCGCCGCGTCGGTCGAATTGATGGCCGCCCTGGCCCAGTCCGAAGAGCGGGCCGGTGCCCAGGGCGAAGGCGATGCGGCCGTCGTCCTCGATCCGCAGGCTCTGGCAGGTCCCCCCGGTACCGTCAGTGACGGAAATACTCAGCGGCTTCGCCGTCAGGCGGATGCGGCAATCCTTCCAGGCGATGGTCTGCGGTGCGTCGAGCGCGCGGAATGTGGCGATCGCGTGCTTCGTGTTCTCGACGATCAGCTCGGCTGAATTCTCGACCGGCAGGCTCTTCCCATCGCCCGCGATCGGAACCAGGCTGACACGCAGCGTGCAGGCGCTGATCGGGATCAGTTGCAGTTCGACGGGGCAGCCGGCGACGCTCAGGCTGTTGGCCGGAGCGCACATCAATTTGGCGCCGCCATGCGGACCCGCTGCGATCGCCGGTGCGTGCCGGATATGCCGCTGAATCTTCGGGAGGCAGTCTCCCGCGAGCGCCCCGCCATGCGTCTCCCCCCCGAGCCAGCGGCCGTTTGCGGCCGACGTCGATTGCCAACATGGTCAAACCGGGGGGCGCGGATTGTCAATAATCGGACCGGCCCCGCCATGGAAATTCGGGGCTCTTTTACCCAAGACTACACAATTATTGGAACTACCGCCGGCAGTGCGCCGGCCGGTGGATCGCCCGGGCCTGGGCGGGCCTGCGCCGATTGCGGCAGTGCTCGCGTCGGCACCGACTGCACTCAAATGCTCGATAACCTTGTGGCGATCGAGAAGGGAAAATCTGTTGATCCGAAGATGACCGGCGCGCGCGCGGCGCGCTGAGAGGCGCCAATCGACCGTTGCGGCCTGCCGAT
This sequence comes from Pseudomonadota bacterium, assembly GCA_016201015.1. Lineage (GTDB taxonomy): Bacteria > Pseudomonadota > Alphaproteobacteria > CACIAM-22H2 > CACIAM-22H2 > JACQDQ01. The sequence continues at coordinate 8,177 of JACQDQ010000539.1, forward strand.
TTGGCCCACTCATTGACAGGCCGCTGGATACCTTGCACGATCGCCGGCACCTGGTTTTATTGATAGCAATCTTATTGTAACGGGCCGGACCCTGAGCCCGCCTGATTATGCGCTTTGCGGCGATTGCTTCGACGGAGGTAGGAATGGCGATCAACTGGCGGTTGCGGCGCACTTTTCCCGTCTTTGTCCTTTCGGCGGGCCTATTCGCGTTACCAGCCGTTGCCGGCGATGTCGGCCATGCTCAGCGCACGCTCGATTTCATCGAACGCGAGTTCGCCGGCGGTACGCCCGGCGGCCTGCGTCACGCGCAGGAAGGCATAGAGCAGATCAAAGAGGACCTGGTCGGCCTGGACGAGGCGACGAAGGCTCCCCTCGCCAAGCGCCTCGATGAAATCGAAAAGAAAGTGGAGGCGGCAACCTTCGCCGACGACAGGGCGCGCTATATGCGCACGTTCACGCGCAAGATGGATGCGGCCAAGGACCTGATCGCGCCGGGGCAGGAAAATGTGCGCCTGGCGTTCCGCTCGACGCCTGAAGATCTCGAGCGCGCCGAGAAGGAGCTGCAATCGGATGACGCCAAGAAATTTCTCAACGCGGCGGAGCGTCAGACGGCTGTCGATCAGTTGGCCGCAATTCGCCAGGGCTTGGGCGAGAGGGCCGTGCGGCAGCAGGCATCGTCGATCGAGGAGCGCATCAAGGCGGTCGAGCAGGCGTTTCCGGAGTTGGTCGAGGCTGCCAAGGACGTGAACAATGGCAGCCAATTCGAAAGAAAGGCGCGGAACATCAGCGAGGACTTGAAGGCCGCCGCCGCTGGCCTCAAGGAGCTTCCTTCGGGCAATGCCAGAGTCTCGGAATTGGCGGCCCGCCTGATCAAGGTCGCGGATGCCTACAATGTCGTCGTGGTGAACGCGCTGGCCGGCGCGGTGCTCGATGAACTCCAGCATTCCTGGAAGGAGCAGACCGAAGACGCGGCGGAGTGGAACGAGGAGATCATCGGGCCGACCTTGGTGCAGTACGTCGCGGCGCCCAACAGCCTGATCAAGACGCTCAACTCACCCAAGACCGTCGCTTTGGTGACGGCCGCCGATAGCTGGCTCGCGGTGAATTTCGCGCTTGGCTATGCCGCTCCGGCCGGCAGTCAGCCCGTAGGCGAGTACAAGGGCTATCTGGGCCACCCGCAGATCAAGGCGCTGGTCGACGAGGTGGCAAAGCAGCGCGAACTTGGCGCGTCGCGTCTTGCCAAGTTCGCT
>JACQDQ010000546.1 GCA_016201015.1 Pseudomonadota bacterium
GAAGCCAGCGTTCGTGACCCGCGCCGGGTCGCCACGGAAGGGCAAGGTGGCCCTCATCTCCGGCGGCGGCTCGGGCCATGAACCGCTCCACGCCGGCTTCGTCGGCCGCGGCATGCTGGATGCGGCATGCCCCGGCCAGGTATTCACCTCCCCCACTCCGGATCAGATGGCAGCCGCAGCCGCCGCGGTCGACGCCGGTGCCGGCGTGCTGTTCATCGTCAAGAACTATGCCGGCGACTGCATGAATTTCGAGATGGCGGCGGAAATCGTCGAGGGCCGCGCCGCCACGATCATCACCAATGACGATGTCGCCGTCGAGATCTCGACCCACAGCGCGGGGCGTCGTGGCGTCGCCGGCACTCTCGTTGTCGAGAAGATCGTCGGTGCCGCAGCCGAGAAGGGCCTCGACCTGCCGAGCTGTACCGCGCTCGGTGAGCGGGTCAATGCGCGGACGCGGTCGATGGGGCTGGCACTGACGAGCTGCACCGTCCCCGCCGCCGGGACGCCGACCTTCACCCTCGGCGCCGACGAGATGGAGATGGGCGTCGGCATCCATGGCGAGCCGGGGCGCCGGCGCGTCAAAATGGCCAGGGCTGACGCCATCGCCGGCGAGATGACGACGGCGATCGCGAGCGATCTCGGCAAGCCCGGGGCGGGCGACGCGCTGATCCTCGTCAACGGCTTCGGCGGCACGCCCCTCATCGAGCTCTATCTCATGTACAACGCGGCGCGGCGCCTGCTCGAGAAGCGCGGTCTGCGGATCGCCCGCTCGCTGGTCGGCAGCTTCGTGACCTCGCTCGAGATGGCGGGATGCTCGATCACCGTCAGCCTGCTCGATGCCGAGATGATGGCGCTCTGGGATCATCCTGTTCACACCGCCGCGCTCCGCTGGTGAGCGCCCGAGGATAGGGCATTCGGCAACGCTTGAGAGCAGCGCCATCCCGAAGGGCGAGAGCGCGTCTGCTTGACGCCATAGATCGGACCTTCTCGATGCTTATCATATCCTTCGGGGTTAACAGCTCTCCGCTTGCTCTTTCGGCCAGCTTCGCTCCGCCTGATTCGCCGCGTCATGCAGGGCTCGCCGAGTCAGGGCAATCGCTGGTGACGTTCATGTCCGGCCAGATCTCGTCGTCGCTCGCCTGGCCCGACATCGATTGGATCCGCGGCCTGTGGCCGGGCAAGCTGGTAATCAAGGGCATCCTGTCGCCGGAAGACGCCGTGCTGGCGGTCGCGCATGGCATCGACGGCATCATCGTCTCCAACCATGGCGGGCGGCAATTGGATGCGGCGCCGGCGCCGATCGAGATGCTGCCGGCAATCCGCGCGGCGACAGGCGACCGGCTCGTCGTCATGCTCGATAGCGGCGTCAGGCGCGGCGCCGACATCGTCAAGGCTTTGGCGCTGGGCGCGCGCTTCGTCTTCGTCGGCCGCGCCACGCTCTACGGCGCCGCGGCGGGCGGGCGCGCCGGCGTCGACCGCGCGCTCGCCATCCTGCGCCGGGAGCTCGACCGCACCCTGGGACAGATCGGCTGCCGTTCCCTTGCAGAGCTCACGCCGGCGCATATATGGGATGGTGCGGCGCGTCCGCGACCGGAGGAATAACTCTATTTCCTATCGGTGCTATCGGACGAAACGGAACAGGGGGGTGCGTGTGGGGGCGCCTAGGACAGCGCCAGCGGCTTGGCCTTGGCCAGGCGGTCGAATTCCTGCAAGGTCGCCAGCAACTGCGGCATGTCCTTGAGATGGACCATGTTGGGGCCGTCCGACGGCGCGGTGTCGGGGTCCTGATGCGTCTCCATGAACACCGCCGCGACGCCGACGGCGACCGCCGCCCGGGCAATGACCGGCGCGAATCGGCGGTCGCCGCCCGAGACGGCGCCCTGCCCGCCCGGCTGCTGCACCGAATGCGTCGCGTCAATGACGACCGGATAGCCGGTCTGCGCCAGGATCGGCAGCGCCCGCATGTCGGTGACGAGGGTGTTGTAGCCGAACGACACGCCGCGCTCGGTCAGCAGGATGTTGTCGTTGCCGGCCCCGGATATCTTGGCGGCGACGTGCTTCATGTCCCACGGCGCCAGGAACTGGCCCTTCTTGACGTTGATCGCGCGCCCGGTCTTGGCCGCCGCGATGAGCAGGTCGGTCTGGCGGCAGAGGAAGGCCGGAATCTGCAAGACGTCGACGGCCTCGGCCACCGGTGCGCACTGCGCGGCGTCATGCACGTCGGTCAGCACCGGGCAGCCCCATTTCTCCCGCAGCTCGGCCAGGATTGGCAGACTCGCCTCGAGACCCAACCCGCGCGGGGTGTCACCCGAGCTGCGGTTGGCCTTGTCGAACGAGGTCTTGTAGATGAGGCCGATGCCGAGCTTGCCGGTGAGCTCGACCAGGGCATGGCTCATCTCAAGGGCGTGCTGCCGGCTCTCGAGCTGACACGGTCCCGCGATGAGCGCCAACGGCCGATCGTTGCCCAGCGTCAGATTGCCGATATGGACGTGCCGCGGTGTCGTCATGACGAACTGTCCCCGCCAGAATTCGCGCCGCTACGGTATCGACTGCAGCTCGAACGTGCATTGATCGAGCCGCTGCGTGCCGGCGAACTTGAGGTCGGCGAGCGACAGCGTGGCCCGATACAGTTCGCGCGAACGGTCTGGATAGGTAGCCAGCCGCGAGCCGTCCGCCTGCTGCGCGATCGCAACGGAGCGGGCCTCGTCGACGACGGCGAGAACCGTGGATTCGCCGATCACGCCGTACAACAACCGGGCGTCACCGCGGACGACTTCGAAGATGCGGTCACGCTGCGCGATCTCGACGGGGCCGAGTTCGATATCGACGCAGGCCGAACCGATATTCGTGAGCTGCCAGTGTCCGGCCAGCGTTGTCTCCGGCAAACCACGCTCGGTCAATGTCCGGCTGGCGTAGCTCAGCGTCTCCGCATGGTAGAACTGGGCCGAGATCAACGGCATTTCCACCGTGTCACCGCTCACCAGCCGAACGGGGTTTTTCCGTGCCTTAACTTGCGCTTCGAACTGCGACCTATCCTTGAAGGCGATCCGATAGAAGCGAATCTGGGCAAAATAATCGAGCAGTCCGTCGGCGCTGCGCAGGACGGTTTCGGCGAGCTGGTCGGCATTGCGGCCCTGCAGCATCTTGCGCTGACCGTCCAGCCGCTCGGGTCCGCCGAAGACCCTTTCGATCATCTCACGCAACGCGTCGCTCGGTACGATCGTCCGGTCATAGATCTCGAGGAACTGTCCGGCGCGCTCGCTGTGGGCCGGTTCGACGACTTGGCGATCTGCAATCTGCGCCCGCGCGGGCATGCCGGGAACGGCGATGGCGAGGACGACGGCGGCAAATAAGAGGGCCGTGCCGACGCTCGCCATGCCGGACCTTTTGGCGCCCAGTGCTGAATTGTTGCCGCAGACCCGCAGGGCAGGATTCTCTGATCGAGCCGATCGAAGCGCCAGCGGCGTCATACCAGCCGACTCTGCTCGACGGCGGCTTTGATAAACGACGTGAACAGCGGATGCGGATCGAATGGCTTCGAGCGCAGCTCGGGATGGAACTGCACGCCGACGAACCACGGATGGTCGCCGATCTCGATGATCTCGGGGAGCTGGCCGTCGGGGGACATGCCGGAGAAGACGATGCCCACCTCCTCCAATCGTTTCTTGTAGTTGATGTTGACCTCGTAGCGATGGCGATGGCGCTCGCGGACCTGCGCCGCGCCGTAAATCCCCGCGACGTGGCTTCCTGGCTTGAGCATTGCGTCGTAGCATCCGAGACGCATGGTGCCCCCGAGATTGTAGCCGACGCCGCGCCGCTCTAACGCGTTGCCGCGCGTCCATTCGGTGAGCAGGCCGACCACCGGATCGGGCGTTGCGCCGAACTCGCTCGAGCTTGCCCGCTCGATGCCGGCGAGATTGC
>JACQDQ010000547.1 GCA_016201015.1 Pseudomonadota bacterium
ATGCGGCCGGCATCGGCTTTGAAATAGAATTCCTCGCCGGCATCGTCGATCATCGGCCAGCCGGCGACGGCGACGCCCGCCGGCGGCTCGACGAGGAAGGCGGTACGGCGCTTCGGCACGAGGCCGATCGGCGCCGCGCCGGCCAGCGCACCGACGCGGTCGGCCCAGGCGCCGGCGGCGTTGACGACAATCGCGGCGCTGTAGGCGCCGCCCGGTGTCGTCGCCTGCCAGGAACCGCCGCGCCGCGCCAGCGTCGTAACTTCAGCGCCGGTCACGATCTGGCCGCCGCGGGCGCGCAGGCCCTTGAGGAAGCCCTGATGCATCGCGTGCACGTCGATCTCCTGCGAGCCCGGCTCTTCGATTGCCGCCGCGACATAGTCACGGCGCAGGATCGGCACGCGGCGACAGGCCTCGTCCGGATCGATCTCGCGCATGCCGGGGGCGAATTCGCGCCCGCGCGCCAGCCCCGCCTCCAACCTCGCGCGCTGTTCCTCGCGCGCGATGGTGATCGAGCCGCGCGGCTGCATGAGCGGGCGATCGGCAAACTCGGCCGGCGGCGCTTCGAGGAAGCGGCGGCTTGCCTTGGCCAAGCGGCGGATGACCGTCGTGCCGTAATTCTCCGTGTAGCTCGCCGCCGAGCGGCCGGTCGAATGGTAGCCGCAGGCGGATTCGCGCTCGAGCAGGATCACCTTGCGCCTGATAGCGATCTCGTAGGCGGCGGAGGCGCCGGCGATGCCGCCGCCGATGACGACGACGTCGCAGGCGGTCACGATGCCGTCTCCGCCGCGAGATAGGACGTCAGCACGCGGACGGCGGCGGCAAAGTCGTCGATGTCCATGGCCTCGTCGGGATTATGGCTGCCATGCGCGTTGCGGATGAATAGCATGGCCGATGGTATTCCGAGATTGGCGAAGACCGAAGCATCGTGGCCGGCGCCGCTCGCCATCTCGATCGTCGGAATGCCCAGCGCCGCGGCATGATCCTTCATGCGGGCTCGCACACCGGGATCAAGCAGCGCCGGCGCGCTGTAGATCGGCGTGCCGAGCTCGAAGCGCACGCGGAAGCGCGGCTCGATCTCCCGGGCCAGCGCTATCGCGCGATCGCGCATGCGGAGCATCACGTCGTCCGAAATGCTGCGGAAATCGAGCACGAAGCGGGTCTCGCCGGCGATCTTGCTTGGCCCATGCAGCGCCCGATCGGTGAAGAACTCGCCGGTGGTGAAGGTGAGATCGTCGCCGGCGGCCTCGCGCCGCACCCAATCCTCGTTGAGTTGATGCACGAGCGCGACCGTCGCGGCGACGGCATCGCGCCGGAAGGCGCGCGGCTCGGCGCCCGAATGAGCGTAGGCGCCGTGGCAGCGCGCGTTGCGGAAGCGGCGGCAGCCGCGGATGCCGGTGACCAGGCCGAGCGGGACGCCGCCGCCCACCAGCACCGGCCCCTGCTCGATATGCAGCTCGACGAAGCCGCGCACGCGCTCGCGCGACAGATGCGCGATGCCGCGCCGCACCGCAGCCGCATCGCCGCCCGCCTCCGTCATGTGCTCGGCCAGCGTGCGGCCATTGTCGGACCGCGGCACGTCCAGCACTTCCGGCGCCAGCAGGCCGAAGGCCGCGTGGGTTCCGATATAGGAGGCATCGAACCACGCCGCTTCCTCGGCACGGATCGCCATCACGGTGACGTCGCAAGCCGGTACGATGCCGGCCTGGCGCAGGCCGGCGACGGCGCTGAGGCCGGCGACGACGCCGGCGGCGCCGTCGTAATTGCCGCCCTGCGGCACCGAGTCGAGATGCGAACCGACGATCAACGCCGGCGCCGTACGGTCGCGGCCGGGCAGCGTCATGTAGAGATTCGCCGCGGCGTAACGCGCGATTTCAAGACCGAGATCGGCGGCGGCCGTGCCGGCGATGTCGTGCGCCGCCTGCTCGCCCGGCCCATAGGAGTCGCGCACGATGCCCCGGCCGCTGCGCGTCCGCATGGCCAGCGCGTCGAACAGCCGGCGCGCCAGCGCGATGTCGGGCTGCGGTCGGACGGCCGACTCGGGCATGTCCGCCACTCCTCGGTTCACGCCGCGCTCAGCTCCGCGCCGCCGTCGCCATGATCTCCACGAAATAGCGGTCGCCGGCGAGCCGCGCCTCGACGGTGGCGCGGGCCGGCGGATTGGCCTTGTCGATCCACGCCTCCCATGCCGCGTTCATCTGGTCGAAGGTGCCGATGTCGCGCAGCCAGATCTGGGTGGTGAGCAGCTTCGATTTGTTGCTTCCCGCCTTCGCCAGATAGTCGTCGATCTTCTTGAGGATCTGCTGGGTCTGGCCTTTGACGTCGGCCGACAGATCGTCGGCGGTGAGCCCGGACAGGAACACCATATCGCCGTAGACCACGGCGCGGGCCAGGCGCGGGCCCGAATCGAAACGCTGAATTGACATGTCAATCCCCTCTGAAGGCAAGTGAAGCTCTGGGCAAGCGGCAGGGGATCGTTTCGGGTCCGGCGGCGGTCGTCAAGTCGCAATTGCGATCTGGCCAAACCGCCGACGGATGGCTAGCGTGGCGCGCCATGCTGCGGCCGCGCCCCTTCCTGCTCGACATACCACCCTACAAGCTCGGCGAAAGCTCGGTGCCGGGCATGGCCCGTGTCATCGTCCTCGCCTCCAACGAGTGCGCCGCCGATCCCAGCCCGCTCGCCATCGCCGCCTATCGGGCCCATGCCGGCCGGCTCCGCCGCTATGCGGACGGCGCGACGACCGAGCTGCGGGCGGCGATCGGCGCCTGCCACGGCCTCGACGCGGCGCGGATCGTCTGCGGCAACGGCTCGGAAGAGCTGATCGGGCTCCTGGTGCGCGCCTATGCCGGGCCGGGCGACGAAGTGCTGCACAGCGAGCACGGCTACGCCCTGTTTGCGCTGTCGGCGCGCATTTCCGGCGCCACGCCGACGGCCGTGCCGGAGCGCGATCTCGTCTGCGAGGTCGACGCGCTGCTCGCCCGCGTCACGTCGCGGACGCGGCTTGTCCTGCTGGCGAACCCCAACAACCCGACCGGAAGCTGCCTCGCGGCAGGCGAGGTCGAGCGCCTGCGCCGCGCGCTGCCGGACGACGTGTTGCTTGTGCTCGACGCCGCGTACGCCGAATACGTGATGCGCGCCGATTACGAGCCTGGCGCGCGGCTGGTCGAGGCATACGACAACGTCGTGATGCTGCGCACCTTCTCGAAGATCTACGGCCTCGCCAGCTTGCGCCTCGGCTGGGCCTATTGCCCGCGCGGCGTCGCCGACGTGCTGCACCGAACGCGTCCGCCGAGCAATGTCAGCGGACCGGCGCAGGCGGCGGCGATCGCCGCGCTCGCCGATCAAGCGCATGTCGCGCAGAATTATGCGGAGAACGCGCGCTGGCGCGCCTGGTTCACGGCCGAGATCGCCCGGCTCGGGCTCAAGCCCTACCGCAGCGAAGGCAATTTCGTGCTCGTGCGGTTCGGCGGCGGGCCGCAGCGGGCGGCCGACGCCTATGCGTTTCTCAAGTCGCGCGGCATCATCGCCCGGCCGATGGCGGCCTACCGCCTCGATGACTGCTTGCGCTTCACCATCGGCACCGGC
>JACQDQ010000540.1 GCA_016201015.1 Pseudomonadota bacterium
GGTCGCCGAACAGGGAGGAACGGTTTCGACGCCGCGGGAACGAGACAACGGGGGAAGGGAGGTCTCCGTTCCAATCACAACGCCATAATAGGCGAGGCGGGGTCTTGCCGCAGTGATGCGGGTCACACGGAAAACATAGATAAATCAGAGACTAAAAGACAAATCCCGAGACCTCACGAAGATGGTAAAGATGTCCGCCGTCGAAGCGGTTGGTTCGGGTCGGCGACCGCGTTATCCTCGGCCGCGCGATTTCACTCGTCCCAGGGTGCCTCCATGCTGCTCGCCACATTCTCGCTTGGCCGATTGATCCGCGGATTATTTGCGGTGCTTCCCGCCATGCTGCCGCTGGCCCTGACGACACTCGCGATGGCGGCATGCCCGGATGTCGTGGCGACGCGATGGAGCCCGCGCTTCGTCCCCGTTGCCTATCGCGCCCTGGCTGCCGTGCCGCCAGGACACGTCTCCATCACCTTTGTCGGGCATGCCAGCTTCCTCATCGAGACGACGCAGGGCGCAACCATCGTCACCGACTACAACGGCTACAACCGGCCGAATTTCGCGCCTGACATCGTCACGATGAACAACGCCCATTCGACCCACTACACGGACATCATCGAACCAGGGATCAAGCACGCCCTGCGCGGCTGGGATCCTTCCGGCGGCATGGCGCTCCACAATCTGCGCTATCTCGACGTGCTGGTGCGCAACGTGCCGACCAACGTCCGCGACTATGGCGGCACCCGCTACAACGGCAATTCGATCTTCGTCTTCGAGACCGCGAATCTGTGCATTGCGCATCTGAGCCATCTGCACCACACGCTGACCGATGTGCATCTGAAAGAGTTGGGCGAGATCGACGTTTTGATGGTGCCGGTCGATGGCGGCTACACGCTCGGCCACGCCACCATGCTCGAGGTGATGGCGCAGATCAAAGCGCCGCTGGTCATTCCGATGCACTGGTTCAGCGGCGCTTCGTTGCAGCGCTTTGTGGCGCAGGCGAAGGATCGCTACGTGATCAACGTCCACCCCAGCGACCAGATCGTATTGTCGCGGGCCAGCCTGCCCAAGGAGCCGGAGATTCTGGTGATGCCGGACCGCGCCGGCCCGGCGCGGCTGGATTGACGCCTCAGTCGGCGGTGCCGGCCACCGGGACGCTGCCGCGCGTTACCGCCGATTGCAGGGCCTGCAGCGCGGCCTCGATTTCGCTGCAGCCTTCGCGCAGCCGCTGCAGCTCGACGACGGTCGCGTGGTCAAGCGGCCGGCGGCCGCGGCGCGTCGCCAGGATGAGCTGCTTGAAGTAACGCGCACGCATCTGCGCCCGGATATGCGCCAGGCCCTCGAGGTCGACCGCCGTGAGGTCGGCCAAGGCGTCGGCCATCGCCTCGCCCTCGAGCCGGCGCGTCAGCACGTCGAGTTGGCCGCAATAGCGCTCGACGCTCATGCCGGGGCGCAGGATTTCGCTTTGTATCTGCACCGGCACCGGCCCGGCCACCGGTTTGACGAAGGCATGGCGGTCCGGCATCGCGCCGGCGATGAGGGTGGCGAGTTTGTCGGTGTTGGTACGCAGCTCGTCGAGCTTGGTCAGCGCGGCCGTGGCGGACATGGTTGCCCCTAAAATGCGGTGGTTTGGCGGGCGTGTCGCAAGTTTCGGGCCAGAATCTAGATCATTAGATATCATATGGTTATGATCGTTTTCTCGTCTTCACCAGGAACATCAATAGGCAAGAATGTCGAGGCCATAGGCAGTTCGTGACCGGCCGGGCTAGACTGCGGCGAGCTTGCGAGCGCTGGAACCGATGCCCTTGTCCCCTTCCCCGCGGCCACTCGACGCCGCCACCTTGATCCTGCTCCGCGGTCGCGGCGCGCGGCTCGAGGTGTTGATTGGCCGCCGCGCCGACAGCGCCCGCTTCATGCCCGGCCGCTACGTGTTCCCCGGCGGACGCGTGGCGCCGGCCGATCGCCGGCCCTGGGCAGGCGAAACCGCGGCACCGCTCCGCTACGGCCCGGCGGCCCGCGCCGCCGTGCGCGAGACCTTCGAGGAGACGGGACTGCTCGTCGGGCGCCCTGCCCGCGCGGCGCCGCCGCGCGCCAGCGACCTGACGCCGATCGAGCGGGGCTTCATCGAACGCGGACTGGCGCCGGCGCTCGAAGGCCTGGCCTATCTCGGCCGGGCGATCACGCCCTCCTCCTCGGCGATCCGCTTCAATGCGCGGTTCTTCCTGGCCGACGGCGATGACGCGGTCGGCGAACTGGGCGGCGGCGCCGAGCTGGTCGATCTGCACTGGCGCGACGTCGATGCCGAACCGCCGGGTCCGCTGCCGGTCGCCACCGGCTACTATCTCAAGCGCGCCGTGGCGCTGTGGCGCGGCGGCGAACGGACAAGCGGCGCGCCGCTGCTCTATTTCGTCAAAAGCGGCTATCGCATCCGCGGCGACCCGCTGGCGAAACGGCGCTGAGCCGCGATCAAAATCGATCGGCACGATACGGCGCCAGGTCGATCGGCGGCTGGCGGCCGGCGACGAGATCGGCGATGAGCTGGCCGGTGGCGGCCCCGCCGGTCAATCCGAGATGGCCGTGGCCGAAGGCGAAGTAGACGTTGGGCGCGCCCGGCGCCGCGCCGATCACCGGCAAGGTGTCGGGCAGGCACGGCCGGTGCCCCATCCACACCGACATCTCGGTGTCGCAGAGCTGCGGGAACATCCGCTTGGCGCGCGTCACCAGGGCGCGGGCGCGGGCGTAGTCGGGCGGCGCGTCGAGCCCGGCGAATTCGGCGGTGCCGGCGACGCGCAGCCCCATCTCCATCGGCGTCGCCAGGAACTTGCCCTCGCCCGACATCACCGGCAGGCGCGGCGCCACGCCCGGATTTTTCAGCGTCGCGTGATAGCCGCGCTCGGTCTCCAGCGGGATCTTGCAGCCGAGCTTCGCCGCGAGCTGATGCGACCAGGCGCCGGCGGCGATGACCGCGCGCGGCACGGTGAACGTCCCCGCCTCCGTCGACAAGGTGACGCCGGTTGCGCCGGTTGACAGGTCGGTGACTCGTGCGCGCCGGATCTCGCCGCCGTTGCGCAGGAAATGCTCGGCCAGAACCTGGACGAGGCGCTGCGGGTTGATGCAGTGGCCGGCGTCGCTCAGCAGCACGCCGCGCTTGAAGATCGGCGCCAGCGAAGGTTCGATCTGGCGGATTTCATCCGCCCCCAACTCCTCCATGGGCAGGCCGCGCGCGCGCCGCAGGCGCCAGGCGCCTGCCTCCTTGGCGTAGGCCTCCTCGCTTTCGTAGACATAGACATAGCCGTTGCGCCGCAGCATGTCGGCGGCGCCGGCGCTTTTGATCAGCGGCTGATAGGCGTCCCAGGCGCGCGCGAACAGCGCGTGCATCGCCTTCGACTGCGCCTCGACCTTGTCGGGGCGCCCGGCGCGCAGGCAGCGCAGCAGCCACGGCAGCGCGTGGGGCAGATAGCTCCAGCGCAGCGACAAGGGACCCAGCGGGTCGACCAGCCAGCCGGGTATCTGCGACCACAGGCCCGGCCCTGCCATCGGCACGCAGGACCCGGTGCTGATCGCCCCGGCATTGCCGAACGAGCACGCCTCGCCCGGCGGCAGTGGATCGAGCACGGCGACGCGGTGGCCGTCGCGCTGCAGGTAACTCGCGCAGGCGATGCCGACGATGCCGGCGCCGATGACGGCGATTTGCGGTTCGGCGGGAGAGTTATTGGTCATGACATCCAGCTGGATTTGCCCAAGCAGAGCCGCGCGGCGGCCGGCGAACGGCAGCGCGCCCGGCGCCGGCGTTCTTGTAGGCGATCGCTTGCCCGGCGACAACGACTGGCCCCCTTCACCCACGCACGCCGAATCATTTGCTCCGACTGACCCCTTCCACACACACCCCCCTGTTCCGTTTGGTCCGTTTGGTCCGATAGGAAATAGGGTTATTTTATCGAGGTCCCTCAAACGGTTGTCCAATGCCAATCGGACAGCGCGGCCTTTCGGCGCGTTCCGATAGGAAGTAGGGGTATTCGGGGCCGCCGCTTCGCTGAACATGGCTGAGCCGCTGCCGCGCGGCCAAGCGCCATCGCCCGGCCGCCGCGACGGCCGAGATA
>JACQDQ010000541.1 GCA_016201015.1 Pseudomonadota bacterium
CGCCGGGGAACTGCCATTTACGGGCACTAACGATTTATTGGTTAATGCACGTTATCTTACGGCACCGGAGTTCTGGCCGAGACCGATGACGTCCGAAAGCAAGCGCAACGATCCCGTCTATCCGATGCCGCCACGGCCTATCAGCGAGACGGGCAAGGTGCGGCGCAGCTTTCTCGACGCGGATTCGCGCCAACGCATCGATCCCAAGGACGACACGACATTTCGCGCGCGCCTCAAGGCGTTGCGCGAGCTGCACAACGTCGCGCCCAATCAGCTCGTGGCCGGCAGCCTGCAGATCCTCGGCTTCGACGAGCTGACGAAGCGGTTTGGCCCAAAATGGCCTGCGCTCCGCGACAAGGCACATTTCATCGCCGTCACCTGTATCGAGCGCGAACTGGCCGCGGCGGACTTCTACGTACCGCTGAGTGACGAGCACTACATGCTCGTCTTCTACGGCCTCACCCAGCCGGAAGCCGACGCCAAGGCGCGCCGCATCGCCCAAGAGATCGCCAACCGCCTCGTCGGCGAACGCTCGCACGCCTTCGAGTTGATCACCGTGCGCAGCATCGCGGTCAAGATCGACGCGGAGGGAGGGCTCACCGCGATTGGCTCGATCGGCGCCCTCGCCGCGCTGACGGAGCGCGTGCGTATTCGCGAGGAGGACACGGAGGCCCAGCGTTTTGCGGCACTCGCCGACGAGATCGAGGTCGCCTGGCACCCGACCGTCAATCTGGGCAAACGGCTGCTCAGCGCCTACGAGGGGCGCGTACGCAAGAAAGACGGCGGGCCGCTGCAGCGGCCGAGCGCGGCAGCCGGTGTCGGCCGCTTCGAGGCCGAACTCGATGCTTTCGCCCTGGCGGCGGCCAACAGGGCGCTCATTGCTTCCGACCGCCTGGTGCACAAGACCGTCCTCGTCGTCCCCGTCCATTTCGATACGCTGTCCGACCGGCAGCGCCGCGACGCCTATGTCGCGGCGTGCCGGACGCTACCCGCGAACGCACGGCGGCGTCTGGTTGTTCATTTGGTCAGCACGCCCGCCGGCGTCCCCAATTCCCGCCTTCGCCAGCTGCTCACCGTGATCAATCCGTTCACGCTCGGCGCGATCTTCACGCTTCCGCTCGACTCGCCGCCCGGACCGAACCTCGCCGGCCTACGAATCCTCGGTGCCGCGGTCGACGCAACTTCGTTCGGCGACCCCAATCACATGTTGATCAACGCCTTGACGGCGTTCGCGCGCGCCTGCCGGACCTATGGCATGCAGGTCTGGGTACGTGGCGTGGCGTCGCCGACATTGGCGGCGACGGCGCGGAAGATCGGGATCGACTATCTGAATGGCCCGGCTTTTCTACGCGAAGTCGGCACACCGGGGCCGGCCTGCTCCGTGCGAAACTGATCCGACCGCCAAGACCCTAGAGCCGCGTTTGTACCGCGGCCCACAGCAGGGCGACGGCAAAGGCGAGCACGACCGCGCCGGCAGTGCGATTGGCCCACCGCAGGCCCGCTTCGGTGAAGCGCCCGTGAAACACGCTGACCAGCGTGGTCAACACCAGCCACCACGCCGATGAGCCGAGAAAGACGCCAAACAGCAATAATAGTCCGTCGGCCAGTTCGACGCTGTCTTCGCCCTGGATGCCGAGGCCGGCGAACACGGCCAAAAACGAAATGATCGTGACCGGATTGGTGAGGGTCAGCAGGAAGGTCGATGTAAAATCGCCGATCAAGTTCGTCGGATCGGGCGTGGCATTCGGATTCGGGGCATGGCTCATCAGGATGCGGACGCCGATGACAATCAGCACGGCGGAGCCGCCGACCTCGAACCAGATGCGCTTGGTCAGCAGGAACCCCATGATGAAGGCCAGGCCGAAGGCGGCAATTGCGCCGAAGATGGTGTCGGCCGCCGCCGCGCCGAGCCCGGAGACGAAGCCGACAAGCCGCCCGTGCAGCAATGTGCGGCGCGCGCACAGAACGTTGATCGGACCGACCGGCGCGGCGATCATCAAGCCGACGATCATGCCCTTGACGAATATTGCGTTTAGCATTCGGTCCGGTGCGCCCCCCGTTGACGCCGGCTGTCATACCCTGGCCCCTGCCAGAATACAAACCCAGCGATGCGCCGGGGTCAGGCGATCCGCTCGGCCGCAAATCGACGGGACGGCGCAAGCAGATCGTTCTGCACGCCGATCAATGCCAGCTCGACAGAGCCGGCGCGTGCGGTCTCAGCCAGCACGGCATAGATAGCCGACGCCGCCGCGCCCAATGCCGCCGCCGGTTCGCGTGAGTTCAGATAGAACCCGAGAAACAGCGCGGCGAAGGTATCGCCGGCGCCGTAGCCCGGGATGTCGAAAGCGGGCGTCGTCACCGCCCATGTGCCGGCGGCGGACACGGCCAGCATCGTTGTCGTGCCGTGTCCGCCGGCACCCGGCCTGAGGCCGGTGGCGACGATCAGACGCTGCGCCGGCTGCCGGCCCAATCCATACAAGTGTTCGGCGCAGAGCCGCGCACTCGCGATATCGGTTGCAGGCCGGCCGGCCAGATAGCCGAGCTCGAACTGGTTCGGCGTCAGCAGATCGGCGGTCGGCATGGCGTAGTCGCGCAGGAACTCCGGAATCCCGGCCTTGACATAGACTCGCCCGTGGTCGCCGAGCACCGGATCGAGCGCCCACAGCGCGTCGGGATTCGCCGCCTTCACCTGCGCCACCGCATCGCTCACCGCCGCCCCCTGCTCCGCCGCGCCCATGTAACCGGTGAGCACCGCGGCGACGCCGGCAAGAAGGCCGCGCTCGTTCAGTCCGGCGACCAGTTCGGCGATTTCGGCAGCGGGTGTGACGCGGCCGCGAAAGCCGCCATGACCCGGGTGATTGGACAGACTTACCGTGTTCACCGGCCACGCCTCATGGCCGAGCCGCTGCAGCGCGAAAACAGCCGCGTTGTTGCCGACATGCCCATAGGCGACGGAAGATTGAATCGAAAGGACGTGCATCGGCCACACGCTTAACCCAGTTGACCGCTCCTGCAAAGTGGTGGAGATAGACGCCCAACGCACCGCGGCGTCCGTGGTCGTGGAACGCAGGAGACGATGCCATGCGCGACAGCAAGGTCCGGCCACGCCGCAGCGCCCTCTACGTGCCCGGGTCGAACCCGCGGATGCTCGACAAGGCGCGGACGCTCGAGGCGGACGTGCTGCTGTTCGATCTCGAGGACGCCGTGGCGCCGGACAAGAAGGCGGAGGCCCGCGACAATGTCGCGGCGGCGCTCAAGACGGGCGGCTATCGCGCCGAAACCGTGGTGCGGGTCAATCATCCATCGACCAAG
>JACQDQ010000549.1 GCA_016201015.1 Pseudomonadota bacterium
GCGAGGCGCGGGAACAGCTCGAACACCCGCGCGATCGTCCACTCCGCCCGGCCGTCGATGCCGGGGCGCGCGGCCATGACCAGATGCTCGCGCACCGAAAGATTCGGGAAGATGCCGCGCCCTTCCGGCACCAGCGCGATGCCGAGCCGCGCGATCGCGTGCGTCGGCGCGCCGGTCATGTCGCGCCCGTCGATCTTGACGGTACCGCGACGCGGCGGATTGAGGCCGACGAGCGAGCGCAGGGTCGTCGTCTTGCCCATGCCGTTGCGGCCCATCAGGCTCACCGTCTCGCCGCGGCGTACGACGAGGCTCACGCCATGCAGCACGTGGCTCGGCCCGTAATAGGTGTGGAGGTCATTCGCCTCGACGAGCGGCGGGCCGGTCATTCCGCGTCCTCGCGACCAAGATAGGCCTCCTGCACCGCCGGGCTGCCGCGGATCTGCTCGATCGAGCCGGTCTCCAGCACCTCGCCATTGACCATGACCGTGATCCGGTCGGCGATCGAGAACACGGCGTCCATGTCATGCTCGATGAGGATCAGCGTATGGTCCGCGGCGAGCCGACGCAGCAGGTCGATGACCTGCAGAGATTCGTCGTGCCCCATGCCGGCGAGCGGCTCATCGAGCATCAGCAACTGCGGCCGCGCCGCCAGCATCATGCCGATCTCGAGCTGGCGTTGCTCGCCATAGCTCATCGCCGCGGCCACGGTGCCTGCCCGGCCCGCCAACCCGCACGTGGCGAGGGCGCGCTCGGCCTGCTCGCGAACCGATGTCAGCCGGTGCGCCGGCCGCACGAAGCGCATCGAGCTCGGCAGCCGCGACTGCGCGGCGATCCAGCAATTCTCCAGGCAGGTGAGGGCGAGAAAAATGTTGGTGCGCTGATACGAGCGGCCGATTCCCAGCCGCGAAATCCGATTCGGCGGCGCGCCGGTGATGTCCTGCCCTTTGAAGCGGACATTGCCGGCCGAGGGCCGCATTTCGCCGGACAGCAGGTTCAGAAACGTGGTCTTGCCCGCGCCGTTCGGTCCGATCACCGCATGCACGCGGCCGCTTTCGAAGCCCAGAGTGACGTTGTTGACCGCCGCCAGCGCGCCGAACTGTTTCGACAGACCGACGGCCTCGAGGATCGTCCCCGCCCGGCCCGAATCCGCCATGCGCGCCGCGCTCATGGTGCCGGCTGCATGCGGCGGCCGAAGCGCAGTCTGACCAGCAGGCTGGCGATGCCGCCGGGCAGCAGCAGGACGACCGCGATGACGAAGGCGCCGATCACCACCAGCCAGCGCTCGGTCAGGCCGGAGACGAATTCCTCGAGCAGCGTCAGGACGAAGGCGCCGAGCACCGGCCCGAACAGCGTTCCCATGCCGCCGAGTATGACCACGACCAGCGCCTGGCCGGATTGATGCCAGCTCAGGAAGGCCGGATTGATCACGCCGTATTGCGCGGCGCCGAGATAGCCGGCGAGCCCGGCCAGCATGCCGGCGATGACGAAGCAGGCCAGCTTGTAGTTACGCGTCGCATAGCCGAGCGCGCGGGCGCGCGGCTCGTTGATGCGGATCGCCGCGATCACCCGGCCGAACGGCGACAGCAGGATCATCCGCACGATCAGATAGCTGGCCACCAAGGCACCGAGCGTCACGTAATAGAAGGCGATGCGGTTGCGCAGACTGACCAGCTCGAACCCGAAGATCTCGATCGTCGGCTTGGTGTCGATGAACATGCCGTCGGAGCCGCCGAAGGCACGCGAATCGTTGAAGTAGTAGTAAAGCATCTGGGCGAAGGCGAGCGTGATCATGATGAAATAGATGCCGGAGGTGCGAATCGAGAACCAGCCGACGATCAACGCCGCGACGCCGCAGACGGCGAGCACCGCCGGCAACGTCGTCCACAGCAAGACGAGGCCGAAATCGCGCTGCAGGACGGCAAGCGCGTAGCCGGCCAGTCCGAAGAACGCCGCGTGGCCGAAGCTGACCATGCCGGCATAGCCGACCAGCAGGTCGAGGCTGATGGCGAGAATTGCCGTCACCATGATCTTGGTGACGAGCTGCAAGTAGAAACGCTCGGCGAAGAACGGAAAGACGACGAGGGCGGCGAGGCCGATCAGCAGCAGCAGCAGGACCAGGCGCGGCAGGACGGTCATCTCAGGCCGGACGGCCGCCGAACAAGCCCTGCGGTCGCCACAGCAGAACAACGGCCATCAACGCGTAGACGGCGATGCCGGCGATTTCAGGGACCAGCACTTTGCCGAAGGTGTCGACGAAGCCGATCAGCATCGCGCCGACGAACGCGCCGAGGATCGAGCCGATGCCGCCGATCACCACGACGACGAACGAAATGATCAGAATCTGCTCACCCATGCCGGGATAGACCGAGTTGACCGGCGCCGACAGCATGCCCGAGAAGGCGGCGAGTGCCGCGCCGAGGCTGAAGACGATGGCGAACAGGCGGCCCACGTCGATGCCGAGAATCTGCACCATCTCGCGGTTGACCGCACCGGCGCGGATCGTCATGCCGAGCCGCGTCTTGTGGATGACGAGATACATCGCCGCGGCGACGGCGATGCAGGCGGCGGAAATGAAGAAGCGGTAGACGGGATAGGACTGGGTCTGGGTCAGCGGGACTGACGCCGCCAGCACATCCGGCACCGGCACGCCGTGCACGTCATTGCCCCACAGGATGCGCTGCATTTCGTTGAGGATGAGGATCAGGCCGTAGGTCAGCAGCACCTGATAGAGATGGTCGCGCGAATAGAGAAAGCCGATGGCGAGGCGCTCGACGACGAGCCCCAGCCCGATCGTCAGCGGCAGGCCGATGGCGATGGCAAGCAGCAGGTTGCCGGTCTTCAGGTTCAGCCAGTACGCGAGATAGGCGCCGATCATATAGAACGAGCCGTGCGCCAGGTTGATGATGCCCATGATGCCGAAGATGAGCGTGAGCCCGCTCGCCACCAGAAACAGCAGGAAGCCGTACTGGATGCTGTTGAGACTCTGGATCAGGAGGAACGACAGGTCCATCGCGCTTTTCGGGCAAGCAGGGGTGCGTCCCACCCTTCGAGACGCCCCGCGTCCTCATGCTGAGGAGCGAAGCGTCTCGAAGCACGAGGACGCGGGGCTCCTCAGGGTGAGGTCCGCGAATCTAAGCGTGAGGCCCGCCCCGATCCTCCGAAAAAAAACAATCGGCCGCCCATCACGCCAGCGTGCAGCCGCGGGCGGGATCGGCCAGTGCCTTGTGGGCGACGCCGATCACCACGTTGTCGCCGTTCTTGACCTCGCGCAGATAGATGTCCTGCACCGGATTCTGCGCCTTGGAGAAGGTGAACTTGCCGCGCGGGCTGTCCAGCGTGGCGCCACGCATGGCGGCCATGATCTCCTTCTTGGCGCCCGTATCGCCCTTGACCGCCGTCATGCCATGCATGAGCAGCTTGCCGGTGTCGTAGCCCTGAACGGCATAGACATCGGCGTCGCGGTTCGTTGCCTTCTTGAAGGCCTCGCGGAACTTCTTGTTGACCGGATTGTCGAGGCTGTCGGCATAGTGCAACGTCGTGACGATGCCCTCCGCCGCCGCGCCCTGGGCCGGCAGCGTGCCGTCGGTGAGGAAGCCCGAGCCGAACAGCGGAATGCTGGTCTTGAGGCCGGCCGCCGCGTAGTCCTTGACGAATTTCACGGCGCCGCCGCCGGCGAAGAAGCTGAACACGGCGTCGGGCTTCAACGATGCGATCTCGGTGAGCAGCGCCTGGAATTCAACGTTGGGGAACGGCACCAGCATCTCCTTGACGATCGTGCCGCCATTGGCAGCGAAGCTCTCACGAAACGCACCGATCATCTCCTGGCCGGCCGCGTAGTTCCAGGTGATCGACACCACGCGTTTATGGCCACGCTTCAGCATCTCCGGCCCCATCGGGAAGCAGGTCTGCCAGTTGCTGAACGAGGTGCGGAAGATATTGGCCGCGCACATTTCGCGCGTCACCGCGTCGGCGCCGGCGTTGGAGACGACGGTGATCGTCCCTTCCTCGCGCACGATCTTGGCCATGGCCATGGCCACGCCGGAATGCACCGGACCAGTAAGGAAATCCACCTTTTCGCCCACCACCAACTTGTTGGTGTTGGCCGCCGCCTTCGACGGGTCGGCCTCGCTGTCGACCTTGACGTACTCGACCGGCCGTCCGCCCAGCGTGCCGCCCGCCTCGTTGATTGCCAGGATCATGGCGTCGGTGATGTTGTGGCCAAGCGCGGCATAAGTGCCGGAATAGGGCAGCAGCACGCCCAGCTTCACTTTGGCAGCCTGGCCGATGGCGAAGGGCGCGGGAATGAAAACGGCAGCGCCCGCGGCGGCGGCGGCCCCCTTGAGGAAGCGGCGGCGGGTCGCGGCGGAAATGGACTTAATCGGCATTGGCATCCTCCCTATGGATTATCGGTCGAGACTATTCTGTTCGCGAACCGGCGGCTAGAGGCGGGTGGCCTCAGGCGCGCAGGCTGCGCAATTTGAAGCGCTGGATCTTGCCGGTCGCGGTCTTCGGCAGTTCGGACACGAAATTGCACCAGCGCGGAAATTTATATCCCGCGAGATCGCGCTTGCAGAGCTGTTGCAGCTCGGCGGTGAGCGCGTCGCCGGCGTCGCCGGCGTTCTTCAGCACAATGTAGGCCGCCGGCTTGATCAGCCCGTCGCTATCGGCGCGGCCGATGATCGCCGCCTCCAGCACCTTGGGATGCTCGATGAGTTTCGCCTCGATCTCGAAGGGCGAGCACCAGATGCCGCCGACCTTGAGCATGTCGTCGCTGCGGCCGCAGTAGAAGTAGTAGCCGTCGGCATCGCGGTAATACGTATCGCCGGTGTCCACCCAGCCGCCGACCATGGTCGTCGCCGTGCGCTCGGGATTGTTCCAGTAGTACTTCGCCATCGACTCGCCGGCGATCATCAACCTTCCGCTGTCGCCGACCTTCGCCTCGCGCCCCTGCTCATCGACGATGCGCGCGCGGTAGCCGGGCACGACGCGGCCGCTCGCCCCCGGCTTCACATCGTCCGCCAGGTTCGAGACGAAGATATGGAGCGCCTCGGTCGAGCCGATGCCGTCGAGGATGAGCTTGCCGGTCGCCGCCTGCCAGCGCCGGAAGATATCGGCCGGCAGCGCCTCGCCGGCCGAGACGCAGAGCCGGATCGAGGAGAGGTCCGGCTTTTCCTTCTCGAGCGCCTGCAATTGCGCCGCGTAGAGGGTCGGCACGCCGAAATAGAGCGTCGGCCGGAATTTCTGGATGATCTCGAATGTGTGTTGCGGCGTCGGCCGCGCGTCGCTCAGCACCGCCGTGCCGCCGACCCATAGCGGAAACGTCATCGCGTTGCCGAGGCCGTAGGCGAAGAACAGCTTCGCCGCGGAAAAGAACACGTCGTCCTCGCGCGCGCCCAAGGCTTCGATGCCGTAGCGCTGGCTGGTGACGATCATGTCGCGCTGGAGATGGACCGCGCCCTTGGGCCGGCCGGTCGAACCGGAGGAGTAGAGCCAGAAGCAATCGGCCTCGGGATCCGCCAATACGGGGTCGAGCGTCGTCGCGGCGACGGCCATGCGCGCATCGAGGCTGTCGCCGGCGCCTTCGGTGCGCTGGATCGCGCGCGGCTTGTGCCCGGTGCCCGCCAGCGCCGGCTCGACCTCCGAGGCAAACTCGGGCGAATAGACGAGCGCGGCGCAGCCGGAATCGCCGATCATGAACTCGTAGTCGGCGCGGCGCAGCAGCGTGTTGAGCGGCACCGGCACGATGCCGGCCTTGATCGCCCCCCAGAACAGATAGAAAAACGCGGGGCAATCCTTGACCACCATCACGACGCGGTCGCTGCGCGCCAGGCCGAGCCCTTTCAGGACGTTGCCGCAGCGGTTCACACGCTCGGCCAGCGCGGCATAGGTGACGTCCTCGCGGATGGTGCGGATGGCGATCTTGGCGCCGCGCCCCTCGCCGAGATGGCGATCGACGAAAGCCAGCGCCACGTTCATGCGCGGCGCAAAGCGCAATGCCGCCGGCGTCTGCGTGCGGTCGACCGCGACGACGTTGTCGAGCATGACTCCCCGTCCTCCCTATCGCGCCGGCAGCTCTCTTTCGGCTGCTCAGGCGAAGCGCACGTACTCGAAATCGAGCGGTTTGCCGTCGATGCCGCGCACCGGCGGCGCAATCCAGTTTGCCATTTTGCCGGGCGCGACAACAGCCCCGGCCATCAACGATTGGACGAAAGCGCGATCGGCGTCGCTCGGCAGCCATTCGCCGCTGCGGCGAATCCACTCCGCATCGTCGATCAGCTTGCCGTCGGGCGTCGTCTTGATACCGGAAAATATACCGATCGCGCGGTGAAAGGCGCGGTGCGGCAGCTTGAACTGGAAATCGATGCCGTGCTTGGCGATGATCCGATTCCAGCGCTCGATGCCGCGCGCGCAGTCAGTGGAATAGTCATCGCGCAGACGCTCGTTGAGCGCGGTCAGCGCCGGCGCCTCGGTCATGCCGGCGGCGCCATTGGCCACCGCCGGCACCTTGTATGTCGCGTCCTTGAGGACGTGATCGTCGGCGATCTTGGTTTCCTCGAAACGGCCCTTGATGCCGGCCATGTAGTAGTTCGCCGCGTTGGTCGAGACTTCCTGGCCGAATAGGTCGAGCGAGACGCTGTAGTGAAAGTTCAAATATTTCTGCAGGGTCGGCAGGTCGATGCCGCCATGCGCGCGCACGTCATCGGTCTTGTGCTGGCGCATGATCTCGCAGGCGCGCTGGACGATGCGCCCGACGCCGGATTCGCCGACGAACATGTGGTGCGCTTCTTCCGTCAGCATGAAGCGGCAGCTGCGCGACAGCGGATCGAATCCCGATTCGGCCAGCGAGCAAAGCTGATACTTGCCGTCGCGGTCGGTGAAATAGGTGAACATGAAGAACGACAGCCAATCCGGCGTCTTCTCGTTGAAGGCGCCGAGGATGCGCGGCTTGTCGGGATCGCCGGAATGGCGTTCGAGCAGGCCCTCGGCCTCTTCGCGGCCGTCGCGGCCGAAATGGGCGTGCAGCAGATAGACCATCGCCCACAGGTGACGGCCCTCCTCGACATTCACCTGGAACACGTTGCGCAGATCGTAAAGCGACGGGCAGGTGCGCCCGAGCAGCCGCTGTTGCTCGACCGAGGCGGGCTCGGTGTCGCCCTGCGTGAC
>JACQDQ010000550.1 GCA_016201015.1 Pseudomonadota bacterium
GATAGAGCAGCCCGCCGAACAGGATGGCGAGCGGCAGGCAGTTGAGCAGCAGGATGCGGCGGGTGAGCGGCGAGATCCGGCGCTGCCGGATCGGTCCGCGCGCGCGCTTCTTCGCCTGGCCGCCATCCGGGCGCGGCGGCGCCTCCGCCGGCGCCGGCAGCGTGGCGGGCGGTTGGGCGGACGGCGTGGCCGGCAGCTCCACCGGCCGGACGCGCGCTGGTGCTTCCATGGCCATGGCCATAGTCTAGCGCCGCCCCCGGTATTTTGGACTTACTTTTCGCGGTAGCGGTAGCCGAGCCCGTAGAGGGTCTCGATATGCGCGAACTCGTCGTCGATCACCCGGAATTTCTTGCGCAGGCGCTTGATGTGGCTGTCGATCGTGCGATCGTCGACATAGACATGCTCGCCATAGGCGGCATCCATGATCTGATCGCGGCTCTTGACCAGCCCCGGGCGATAGGCGAGCGCCTTGAGCAGCAGGAACTCGGTGACGGTGAGCGCGACATCCTGCCCCTTCCAGCTGCAGGTGTGGCGCGACGGATCGAGCAGCAGATCGCCGCGCGTGATCGGCGCCTCGGCGACCACGCCGGCCGCCTTGTCGCGCATCAGCTCCTGCCGCCGCAGGAGGGCGCGGATGCGCTCGATCAGCAGGCGCTGCGAGAAGGGCTTGGTGATGTAATCGTCGGCGCCCATGCGCAGGCCGAGCACCTCGTCCACCTCGTCATCCTTGGAGGTGAGGAAGATCACCGGGAGCTGGCTCTGCTTGCGCAGCTTGGCGAGCAGCTCCATGCCGTCCATGCGCGGCATCTTGATGTCGAGCACGGCGAGATCGACCGGCTGGCTCGACAGTCCGCGCAGCGCCTCGGCGCCGTCGACATAGGTCCGCACGGTAAAGCCCTCGGCCTCGAGCGCCATGGCGATCGATGTCAGGATGTTGCGGTCGTCGTCGACCAGGGCGATGGTCTGCGGCAACGTGGCGGTCCTCTCGAGGGGCAATACTTGCGCGTCCATGATCATACCATTGCTTGCGTGTTCAGGCGCCTACCATCGCGTGAAAACGTGGCGGGAATTGGGCGCGATCGCGGCGCCGGATTGACGCGCCCGGATGCGGGGGATATACCCAATTTCCGACAAATCCGGTCAACACGAGGGATAAGAATGACTACGCCATCGACCCAGACCGCCCATGTGCTGGCGCCGCCGCGCACGGCTCTGCCGGCCGTCGTCGCCATGCTGCTCGGCCTGTTCGTCGTGATCGGCGTCGGCTTCGCCGGGCCCGCTGTGCTGCACAACGCGGCGCATGACATGCGCCACTCCTTCACCTTCCCCTGCCACTGATGCTGCATCGCATCCTCTTGATTGCCGTGCTGGCCGGCGCGGCGGCCGGCCTGGTGGCCACGGGCGTCCAGGCGACCCGGCTGTGGCCCTTGATCCTCGAGGCCGAGAAATACGAGCACGCCGCCGCGCCGCCGGCGGCGCCGGCCCTTGCCGACGCGACCGCGCCGGCCGCGCACGCGCATCCTGCGTGGGAGCCGGAAGACGGCATCGAGCGCATTAGCTACACGGTGTTGTTCAACCTGCTCACCGGCATCGGCTTCGCCTTGCTGCTCAACGGCGCCATGACGCTGCGCGCGACGGCCGGCGCGGCATCGCGGACCAACGCCGGGTCCGGCGCGCTGTGGGGCCTTGCCGGCTTCGCCTGCTTCGCGCTGGCGCCGGCATTCGGCTTGCCGCCGCTGCTGCCCGGAAGCGAGTCTGCCGCGCTGCTGGACCGCCAGCTCTGGTGGGCGGCGACGGCGGTGGCCACGGCCGGCGGCCTGGGACTGATCGCGTTTGCCCCGGCCCGGCTCGTCAAGCTGCTCGGCGCGCTCGTCCTCGTCGCGCCGCATGTGGTCGGCGCACCGCGGCTCGACGAGGCGGGCGGCGCGGTTCCGGCGAGCCTCGCCGCCGAGTTCGCGGTCACCTCGCTGGTGGCCGCGGCGCTGTTCTGGTTGGTGCTCGGCGCCCTCTCCGGCTGGCTGCAGCGGCGGCTGGCGTAGCGGCCGACGGGCGATGAGCGCGCCCGCCGCCGTTGACGACACGCCCGGCCGCATCGCCCGCCGCGTGATCCGCGACCAGGATCGCGCCGCGCTCGCCACGCTGGCCCGCGGCGGCGCGCATGGCGGCGGACACCCTTATGCCTCGCTGGTGCTGGTTGGCGTCGACCACGACGCGAGCCCCTTGCTGCTCATCTCGCGCCTCGCCGACCACACGCAGAACATCGCCGCCGACCCGCGCGTCTCGTTGCTGTTCGACGGCACCGGCGGCCTCGCCGAGCCGCTCACCGGCCCGCGCGTCAGCCTGCTGGGCCGGGCCGCGGTGACGACGGCGCCGCGCCATCGCGCGCGCTTTCTCGCCCGCCATCCCGGCGCGGCGCTCTACGCCGATTTCAAGGATTTCGCTATCTATCGCGTCGGCGTCGAGCGCGCGCATCTCGTTGCCGGCTTCGGCAAGATCCATTGGATCGATGCGCGCGACGTGCTCACCGAGGCCGCGCCGGCGCTGCTCGAGCGCGAGGCCGACATCGTCGCGCATATGAACCAGGATCACGCCGATGCGGTTCAGCTCTACGCGACCAAGCTGCTTGGTCGGACAGGCGAGGGCTGGACGATGACCGGCGTCGACCCCGAGGGCTGCGATCTGCGCCGCGGCGGCGAGGTGGCGCGGTTGCGGTTCGACACACCCGTGCACGATGCCGACGCGGCGCGCGCC